>CAZJKL010000016.1:36024-49471 GCA_964546655.1 uncultured Bacteroidales bacterium
TGCAATTTGTGCTTCAAGAAAAATTGAAAGAAAAGTTTTTCAAAACGTATGCGATAGCTTGTTAATTGAATCACCAGAAAGTTTATTAAAATACAAAATAATTGATAAAGTATATTACAAAGACCAAGTTTATAATTCTTTAAAAAATAAATTAGGTATAGAATCAAGTAAAAAATTAAATTTAATCACACTAAATAAATACAGCAATATTCCTAAAAAAGACGAAAAATACTCTGAAAACAAAATTGCTGTAATTTATTTTATCGGACAAATAGTATCAGGAGAAGGAGATCAAAACTCAATAGGTTCAGATAATATTTGTAAAGCAATTATTAAAGCAAAAGACGATTCAAAAGTAAAAGCAATAGTTTTAAGAATTAATTCACCAGGAGGAAGTGCATTAGCATCAGAGGTAATTTTAAGAGAAATTCAATTAGCAAAGAAAGAAAAACCCGTTATAGTTTCGATGGGAGATGTAGCTGCTTCTGGAGGTTATTATATTGCTTGTTATGCCGATACAATTGTTGCTAACCCAACTACAATAACAGGTTCAATTGGAGTTTTCGGCTTGTATTTTAATGCAAAAGAATTGTTAAACAATAAATTAGGAATAACAATAGACACAGTTAAATCAACTAAATATGCCGATTTAGGTTCATTTACAAGACCAGCAACAGATTATGAAAAAATTGTTTTACAAAAAGCAGTAAATAGAACATATAACACTTTTATAAATCACGTAAGCAAAGGCCGAAACATAAAAACATCTTATGTTGATAGCATTGGGCAAGGTAGAGTTTGGTCGGGAGTTAAAGCAAAAGAAATAGGTTTAGTTGATGTTTTGGGTGGTTTAAATGATGCAATTGAAATAGCTAGAAAAAAAGCAAAACTAGAAGATTACAGAATTGTAACTTATCCTAAAGTTGATGATTTATTTGAAGAAGTATCAAAAATGTTTGGAGAGAACAAAGAAACTATGATTGAAGAAAAATTAGGAATAGGCTATAAATACTTCAATTCAATTAATAATATGGTAAATAAAAGAGGTGTTCAAACAATTTTACCTTATGAAATAAATGTTAATTAAGTTTTTTAATATATTTGCTCGATTTTATATTTTACAAATATGATTAGAAAGATTTTAAGATTTATTCGAAATTTAATAATAGGTTTTTTCGTAATAACAATATTATTAGTTGTAATATTTAGATTTGTTCCGCCACCAATAACTGTTTTCCAAACATACCGTGTTTTTGAACAATTATTTGATAAAGATAAAGAAGTTAAATTAAGAAAAGATTGGGTTTCAATAGAAAAAATTTCGCCTAACTTAGTTTTGGCTGTTATTTCATCAGAAGATCAAAAATTTGAAACCCATTTTGGTTTCGACTTAGAAGCAATGCAAAAAGCATTTAGTCATAATAAGAAAGGCAAAAAAATAAGAGGAGCAAGCACAATTACACAACAAACAGCAAAAAATTTATTTTTATGGCCAACAAGATCATATACCAGAAAGGCTTTAGAAGTTTATTTTACATTTTTAATTGAAGTAATTTGGTCGAAAGAAAGAATAATGGAGATGTATTTAAATATTATTGAAATGGGCATAGGTGTTTATGGAGCCGAAGAAGCATCACAATATTATTTTCATAAATCGGCTAAAAACTTAAATAAAGATCAAGCAGCATTAATAGCAGCAACATTACCTTCACCAAGAAAATATGATCCAAAGAGACCTTCTTCTTTTTTAAATAATCGTAAAGATTGGATAAAAAGACAAATGAGGAATTTAGGGAGACCAGATATAATTAAATCAATTTATGATTAAAAAAACAAAAAAGAATTAAGTTATAAACCGTATTTGGAAAAAAAAACAAGATTTAATAAAAAAAAGTAATATTATTTGTTTTTGGTATTATAATATTTTATTAATTTGGCATTCGGAAAAAAGTTCTTATTCATTTTTTAGGAGAGGTGGCCGAGAGGTCTAAGGCGCACGCCTGGAAAGTGTGTATTCCGTGAAAGCGGAATCGTGGGTTCGAATCCCACTTTCTCCGCTGAAGAAGGTTTTTTTTATTTAAATTAAGTACATTTTATTAATAATTATTTAACAAATTTTAAAAACAAATTAAAACAAATTAAAAACTATGAAAAAGTTACTAGCTTTATTTACAATTTTAGGGATGCTAACTTTTGGTGCATCAAACATTTATGCTCAAGGTGACGTTAAAAAAGCAGAAAATGCGACAGAACAAGTTGCAACTGACACTCAGGCGGTAGCAGCTACACCAGTAGCTCCAGTAGAAGCAGCTCCAGAAGAAGCAGCTCCAGAAAATGCACCAGTTGAAGAAGAATCTTTCCATCAAGTATTAAAAGAACAATTTATCGAAGGTGGTTCTGGATATATGGCTCCAGTATTAATTTGCTTAATTTTTGGGTTAGCAATATGTATTGAAAGAATTATGTATTTAACATTATCAAGCATTAATTCTAAAAAATTTATTGAAAGCATCGAAGAAACTCTTAAAAATGGTGGAGTTGAAGAAGCAAAAGAACTTTGCAGAAATACAAGAGGCCCTATAGCAAGTATCTTTTATCAAGGATTAGAAAGAATTGACGAAGGAGTTGAAATGGCAGAAAAGTCAGTAATTCAATATGGTAATGTTATTATGGGTAGATTAGAAAAAGGTTTATCTTGGATTTCATTATTTATTGCTCTTGCTCCTATGTTGGGTTTCTTAGGTACAGTTATCGGTATGATTCAAGCTTTTGATGCTATTGCTGAAGCTGGTGATATTTCTCCAACTATCGTTGCATCAGGTATTAAAGTTGCTCTTTTAACTACTGTTTTCGGTCTTATAGTTGCTATTATATTACAAGTTTTCTATAACTACATTGTAGGTAAAATTGAAAGTACTGTTAATGAATTAGAAGATTCTTCTATTGCATTAGTTGATATTTTATCAAAATATAAATCTAAAAATTAATATTTAAATATATGAAAGAGAATTATGTTAAATGGATATCTATTGGTGTATATGCATCAATGGGGATATCAGCATTGTTTACTTTGTTGTATTTCATCTCTTTTGCTACAAACAAATCTGATGTTTTAGGACCTATACAAGCTGATGAAGAAAGTTTTTTTGGTACTGGAATATATTTAATATGGGCATATATTTTATTTTTTATCAGCCTTATTGTTGTTTTATACAGTATAATCAAAAATTTCATTGTTAATCCTAGTAAAAGTAAAACATCTGCTATGTATGCTGTTGTTTTAGTTATAATTATGATTATATCATATTTAATCTCTTCAGGAGATAATACTGGTGATATTGCAGTTAAGTTTGAAATGACAAGCACAGGAATGAAAAGTGTTGGCATGGGTATAATTGTTAGTTACTTATTAGGATTTGCTGCAATTTTAGCTATGATTTATTCAGAAGTTAAAAACTCATTTAAATAATATTTAATTATGGCAAAACCTGTTCAAGAAATTAATGCCGGTTCAATGGCCGATATTGCTTTTCTTTTATTAATATTTTTTCTTGTAACAACTACTATGGATGTGGATAAAGGATTAATGAGAAAACTTCCTCCAATGCCACAAGAAGAAAAAACGAAGCAACCACCAATAGAAATAAAAGAAAGAAATATCTTTGTTGTTTTGGTTAATAAAAATGATGAATTGCTTGTTGAAAATAGATTTATGAATGTTGATAAATTAAAAGAAGAAGCGATTACATTTATTTCGAACCCAGAAGGACTAGAAACTTTCCCTGAAAGAAGGATGATTACCGAAAGTTTCGCAAAAGAAGAACTTGCTAAAGCTCAAGTTTATTATGCAAGTAATCCTAATGATGAAAAATCAAAAGAAGCTGTTAAAAATTGGGAAAACCGATTAAATGCAGTTAAATTAGTTGGCGATTATTGGGAATCAAAGCAAGTTATTTCTTTGCAAAACGATAATGGAACTTCTTATGGTATGTATATAGCTGTTCAAAACGAACTTGTTGCAGCATATAATCAATTAAGAGATGACCTTTCAATGAATAAATTTGGCAAAAAATTTATGCATTTAAACAAGGAACAATCTGATGCTGTATCAGAAGTTTATCCTCAACGAATCTCAGAAGCTGAACCTAAAAATATTGGAGGTAAATAAAATGGCAAATTTTAAAAGAAAATCAGCAGGAGGATCTCCAGGTATTTCAACTGCATCTTTACCTGATATCATTTTTATGTTACTATTCTTTTTTATGGTAACTACAGTTATGAGAGAGGTATCATTAAAAGTTCAAGTAAAACTTCCAAAGGCTAATGAAAGAACTAAGCTTGAAAGAAAAGACCTTGTTAGTTACATCTATATAGGAAAACCTACAAAATCTTATGAAGATATTTTAGGTAGTGAGCCAAGAATTCAGCTTAACGATGAATTTAAAGAGGTTAGCGATATTCAAGAGTTTATTGTTGCTGAAAGAGAACAAAAAGATGAAGTAGAAAGAACATTAATGACAACTTCACTTAAAGTTGATGAAAATGTTAAAATGAAGCTAATTACTGAAATAAAACAAGAACTTAGAAAAGTTAGTGCTTTAAAAATTAATTACTCTTCATTAGAGAAAATGAAATAACTATAAAAATTATAGTTAAAAGAGGCTTTCTGATATTAGAGAGCCTCTTTTTTTTTATAAATATACCCATTAGATTAACTTATTATTTTTAACAACGAATAATGTATTTTTATTTTTTAATGATTACATCCGTGATCATTATCTTTATGTTGTTCATGTTGAACACAATTTATTCCGCTATCAGATATTTCACCTTTAATATAAAGTTTTACAATATCATCTGCATTGCCAGAACAGCCACGAATTACTTGAATGCCTGAGTAATTTAAGACATTTATAGCTCCTGCTCCTATTCCGCCTGCAAGCATCACACTAACTCCATCTTGGGCTAATATACTTGTAATATTTGACTTACAACCGCATCCTTGTTCTGATTTTAATATTTTGAAATCAGAAATCTCGTTTTTCTCTGAGAAGAATATATTTAGATATTTATTGATTCTTCTTTTTCAAATCTTTCAGAAACCACTTCTTTATAATCTTTCATTTTTTCGCTTTATATTATGTCTTTTTTTAAATTAACCAAAAAATCTAATGCTCTTTAATTTATTGTTTTTTGTTATTAAAAGTTAACGTGCGGCAATATGGCTTGTGGCGGTCTTCGCAGAACTTCTCTGTCATGCCAAGTTAATTTTTATGCGTGAGCAATACTTTAAATCATTCACAAACCCAGCCATTGGCTATATTGCGTGTTGGCATTAGTTGTTTTTTTTTATATAAAAACACAATCATCTTCTATATATTCTATTTTTGAAAATTATATCTTACACAACGAACTGATAATCCAAAAAAACGATATCCTCCTCCTTTTTTAATCTTTTCAACTTCATTATTTATTTTATAACACCATGCTTTCTCATAAAAAACATTAACGCTTTGTACCTCAAAATTTCCAGTAGTTGAATTATATTTATTTGCTTGTTTTTCAATCATATCCATTGACCACCAATATCCATTTATACCTAGCTCAACAAATTGACCATTAAAACTAAGATATCCTCCCGGTAATGCAGTAAACCCAATTTCATTTATTCCTCCTGTATTTGGACTTGTCCAATATTTTATTCCTTTATCTTTTAGCTTCCCTCCTGCTACTTTTTTTCCACCTAAGCTCGAAATAAGCCACCTCCAATCAATATTGTCTGGTACTCGCCAACCTACTGGACAAAGTTTTGTTGTATTTACTGCGTACCAATTATATAAAGCACCATAAGGATTTGCATAAGTAGCTTTATCATAATTATACCAACTAAAATTTGCTATATTTTTATTCTTTGCATAACCTTCGGCTGATTCAATTAATTTAATTGGCGTTCCATCATTTAATCTCGTTGTTGCAAGATTTTCCACCATCCATTCTACGTCGCCTACTATTATTGTTTTATATACGTTCCCATCAATATCCTTTACAGTTCCATATTTTATTTTTTGTGCTTGTGTTTTGATTAATGACATAAAAAATATCATTATTATTAATTGTATTTTAAATGTAATTTCTTTTAGTTTTTCTTTAGTTTTTGGTTTCATATTTTTAGTTCTAAAATTAGTAGTTTATACTTTTTTCAATTAATGCCAACAATTTATTATAATAAATCAACCACTGTGATTTAGTTAATTTGCGTTCTTCTTCACTCATCAATTTTGATAAAGATTTCCAAGCATTTTCAAGTTGTTTATTATAGCTTTTTATTCTGGTTTGTTTTTCTTTATCTAATTCTTTTTCAAAATTAATTTCAATTGTTTCTAAGTCTTTTAAATATTTAGGGTATCTTATATCATAAAGGTTTTTAGATATTTCTAAATCTATTCCACTTGCCTTAAATCGAGGATAAGCATTTATTTTATAAAATTTATCGAATGATTTTAATTCAACTATAAATTCTCTTTTATCATTTAAATAATCAAGTCTTATATCTAAATATATTTTATTTTTAACATAGCTATTAGTAAAATCTAACTTATCTTTTGTTCCTGTATAAGCCCAAATAAGGTCATTAAAAACTTCCATTTCGGGATAAATATCTTTAAATTTTAATTTAAACCAAATTTCATCATTAAAACCTTTTATTAATTTAATTTTATAACATGAACTAATTTTAGAAAGCTGTTTTAATTCATCATTTTGTATTTTATGAACTCTTGTATAAAGAAGACTTTTGTATCTTTCTTTAAAAGAAGTTGTATCTAAATCAAAAGAAAAATTAAATAATTCATCATACTTTTTATAAGCATCAGAATAAACTTTAATAGTGTCTTTTTGAGAAAAAGAAGAATGAAACAAAGATATAAGAAAAATGAAAACAGCTAAAATTTTCATTTATTTACAAAATTTTTCGATAGAAACATCTGCTTCGAAATAGCCTAATTGTTTTGCTTTTTTGGTATCTGCACAAGCTCCATTTAAATCGTTTGCTTTGTATTTAGCCTGAGCTCTATTATAATATGCATCACAATAATTATTATTTTGAGCAATAGCTTTATCATAATTTTCAATAGCTTCATTAAATTTATTTAAATTAAAATATGCTAAACCAATACTATTGTATAAATAATAATAGTTAAAAGAATTTGCTAATGCTTTATTATAATATTCGAGAGCGTTAGAGTAGTTTTTCAAATTAGAATAAGAAATGCCTATGTAATAATATGCAATATAATAATCATTTTTTATTTCAATTGTTTTCAAAAAATCTGCTATAGCTTTATCGTAATATTCATTATTTAAATAAGCTAATCCTCTATTATAGTATGCATCATGAGAATTTTTTCTTAATTGAATTACCTTATTATAATCTTTTAAAGCACCATTAAAATCACCAATATTAGCCTTAATATGAGCCCTACTTAAATATGCTTCTGCAAAACTAGTATCTGCACTAATAGATAAATCAAAGTTTTCGATAGCAGACTTATAATCAGAAAGATTTGCTTTAGCATTACCTAAATCATAATAAACTTGTGCATCAGGATTTATTTGCGAGAAAGACAAAATATTGCTAAATATTAAAACAATAAAAGTTATAAAAGTTATTTTAATCATAGTGTAAGTTTTTAATATTATTGATACAAGCAAATATATTAAATTATATTTTTTAATTAAACTGTTTTTTGAAAATTAGTAAACTATATCGGTTAAAAATAATCCTTTTGCTAAAACAGAAGCTGAAGCTTTTGACCTGTCTTTACTTTCAATTATTTCGATAAACTTATTTAATGAAATTTTACTAGCTCCAATGTCAATTAATGTTCCTACTATTGCCCTTACCATATTTCTTAAAAATCTATCGGCAGTTATGGTAAATATATACTGTTCATTGGTTTCAATCCAATGGCAATTATAAATTTTGCAAATATTAGTTTTAGTATCTGTTCCTAATTTACAAAAGCAAGAAAAATCTGAATAATTAAACAATAACTTTGCGGCTTCATTCATTTTTTCCACATCTAGCTTATAAGTTAAATTAACTGCATAATTATTATTAAAAGGATTCTTTGTTTTATTTATAAAATATTGATATGTTCTTTGTTTAGCGTCAAATCTACAATGAAAATTATCACTAACACAATTAATACTTTTAGCATAAATATCATTGGGTAATAAATTATTTAATTGCCACAAGAACTTTTCATTATCATTAATAATATTTTCTGAGTCGAAATGAGCATAAAAATTTTCGGCATGCACACCAGTATCTGTTCTTCCACAGCCAATGGTTTCAATTTTATTTTTCAATAAAATTTCGAGGCATTTGTTTAGAACACCCTGAACCGAATTGGCATTAATTTGAATTTGCCAACCATGATAATTTGTTCCGTCGTATGATATTTTTATTAAATATCTCATATCATTAAAAAATTAAAGCCCTTTCTTTCGAAAGGGCTTTGGCGTTGAGGCGAATGATGTATATTGCAAACCCTATGATGAAGAAAACGCCTCAACTAAAAATCATTTAACATTAAAAATTCAAACTTTAACAAATATATAAAAAATATTATATAATATACATTTTTTGTATATTATTTTATTCCTCCTCTTATAGTAAGGTCTTTTCTAGGATTAACGCACATAACAGCAATACCTTCACTATTTGTAATTAATCTTTGTTCTTGAGCCCCCATTATAAAATCATCTATTCCGTATTGTTTAGTAGTCATAATAATAATAAGACCTGAATCAATTTTTTTCGCAAAAGCAATTGCTTCTTCTGAAACATTATTGCTATTTCCTTCTGAAACATTTATTTCATACTCAATTTCGTTCTTATCGAATAATTTTTTAGTATAAATCAAGTTGTTTTTAACCAACTTAGCTAAATATGAATCTGTTTCATTTGCAACTAAAATGTGTATTTTTGATCTAAACATTTTACCATAATAAATAGCCCAAATAACTTTTTCTTTAGCTTCTTTAGAAATATCAAGAGGTAAAACAATTGATTTATAAGTTTCATCTTTAGGTGGTTTTGTTTGAACAACAACAAAAGGTACTTTTGAATCACCAATAACTTTTAAAGCATAGCTTTTAGTTATAAATTGCATTCCTTTTCTACCGTGAGTTCCCATTACAATTAAATGAGAATTTATTTTTTCACCTATTTCTTTAATTTTATCGAAAATAGACCCTTCTTCAAGAATAACATTAACAATAAGGTCTTCTTTTACTTTAATTTGTTCGGCTATTTCAGATAATTTACTTTGAGCTGATTTTTTAAAATCGGCACTTTCTTTAAATGTTTTTTTTGTAGTATTATCAATAATATGTAATAAAGAAAGTTCTGATTTGAATATTTTAGCTAATTTAATTCCATGTTGTATTGCACAATCGCCAACTTCTGTAAAATCGGTTGGAACTAATATTTGTTTTGGATGTGTTAAGTCTTGCATATAATTATTTTTTTTGCGTTAGTTTTTTATAAGCAAGTAAATATATGAATATATTTTTAATTAATAAGAATAGTTATAAAATAAAATTTTAAAAAATAGCTTTTTTATTCACTTTCGTAAAAAACACCATCTTTTATTTTTGCTTTTATTATTTGAATATTATTGAATTTATTTTTAAATACTTGTTTTTTTGCTTCAGCTTTTTCAATTAAGTCATATAATCTTGATGCGGCAATGTATGATTCTTTTCCATCAAGTTTTTTCAATTTAAAATAATGTACTACCGAAACATTTGAACTTATATTTGAAATAACAAAATCTTTACATTTTTGTTCATTATCAAATTGCTCTACAGCTACAATATAAAATGGTTTATTTAAAGTTATTTCAGAAACATCTCTGGTAACAGACGAAATAACATTGAAAAATTTCGAACTTTTACTGTTTTTTAAAAACTTATTTTGAGCAAATAAATTTTTAACTGTTTTATTGCTATTTTCTTTATTTGTTCTAACATAAATTTCAAAACTAGCATTGTTTTTCACCTTATATATATCAACAAAGTTTAGTAAAGAGTTATATCTGTATTCGTCTAATTTACTAATATAACTACTGTTTTGATATTTACTTTCAAGGTCATCACAAAGAGTTAAAATTTCATTATCACCTGTTAACTCTTCAACTGGGCCAGATATTTTTTTATTTAATAAATATTTGTCTTTTATTGTTAAATACAGTTTAAAATCTTCTTTTGCAAGTAAATCAATGTCTTCATCTAGAAACTGAATAGGCGACATGCCAAGATACTGTTTACTTCCTTCATCAATAATTAACATTAATCCTATTTGCCTTAATTCATCTGATAACTTAGCATAATTTCTAATAAGAAAATCTACTTTAATGTTTTTAAAAAACTTATCTAATTTTGGTAATATTTCATTATCTCTTTTAGCAAAAATATTATTAATTGATTTATCTGAATTAAGGGCTCCTTTGTTTGCTATTAAATACAGATAATCGGTGTAATCTTTATGCAAAGTTTTATTAGGGAATATTAAGCTATCTAATAATTCTAAATACAAATAATCAACATTATTATCTGTTGATTTTTTCACTCCATCATCTTCATTATCAATATATTCATCATCAATTACATCTGATTTTTTGTTTTCTTTTTTAGTGTTTTCGTTTGTATTATTATTACATGAAATAATTAGAAGTATTGGTAAAATATACAATAAATGTTTCATAAATATTTGTTTTAAATCAGTTTATCAATTATATAATTTTATTATTCACTAAAAATATATTGCAAAATATTAGCTCCCATTCTTAATGCATTTAATCTTGTTTGTTCAGAATCTCCATGAACTTCTGGCGACTCCCAACCATCACCTAAGTCACATTCATAAGTATATAAACAAACCAAACGTCCTTCGTAAAATAATCCAAAAGCTTGAGGTGGTTTTTTATCATGTTCATGAATTTTAGGCAATCCGTTTTTAAATTTAAATGTTTGATTAAATATTTTATAACTCATCGGTAATTCAACTAATTCTAATTCTGGAAAAACTTTTTTCAATTCTTTTCTAATAAATTTATCCATTCCATAATTATCATCTATATGTAAAAACCCACCAGCAATTAAATAGTTTCTAATATTTTCGGCTTCATTTTCAGAAAAAACAACGTTACCATGTCCGGTCATATGAACAAATGGATAGTTATAAATATCTTGACTTCCAGATTCAACTATAGCATATTCGCTATTAATTTTCATTTTTAATTCAGAATTGCAAAAAGAAATTAAGTTTGGTAATGAAGTAGGATTTGCATACCAATCACCCCCGCCATTGTATTTTAATAATGCTATTTGATAAGAATAATTTTGAGAAAACAATGTATATGACAACAAACAGAGTAGTATTGCAATTATTTTTTGTTTCATAAACACTATGAGTTTAAAACATTAATAATATTACAAGCAACCATAGCTGCTGTTTCGGTTCGCAATATTGATTTACTTAAATCGACTGAAATAAAATTATTTTTAATAGCCGAATTTATTTCATTATTATGAAAATCTCCTTCAGGACCAATTAAAATAACAACACTATTAGCTTTAATAATGCTATCTTTTAATGCCGTTTTTTTAATATCACTGCAATGAGCAATAAACTTGCTTTCTTCGGTTCTATTTTTAATTAGTGTATCTAATTTAACTGGTTCATTTATTTTAGGAAGATATGCCTTTTTAGATTGTTTCATTGCCGACAAAGCAACTTTTTCAAGTCTTTCAACATTAATTTTATTACGTTCAGAATTTTTAGAATAAAAAGGAGTTATTTCATCTACACCTATTTCGGTTGCTTTTTCAACAAACCATTCGTATCTACTACTATTTTTGGTAATAGCCACAGCTATATGTAAATAAAAATCTCGTTTATTATATTCTCGAACAACTTCATTAACTATAACCGAGCATTTTTTCTTGTTATCGTCAATAATTTGTGTTTTATAAAAACCTCCTACTCCATCAACAACATTAATAATATCTCCGATTTTTAATCTTAGAACCAAAATACAATGTTTAGATTCTTGTTCATCTAAAACAAACTCTTGGTTTAAATTTAAAATATCATTACTGTAAAAAATATTGTCCATTGTTTTTAAAATCAATCAATGCATAAAATATTATATTTGCTAAATTAAATAATATTAACTAATAATTAATAAAAATGTTTTTTATAATATCTAAAATTTTATCATTTTTTCTTGAGCCATTTTCGTGGATATTTGTTTTATTATTAATAGCTGTTTTAACAAAAAAGGAGTTATTAAAAAAACGATTAGTTTTATCAACCTTAATTCTATTTTTATTTTTCGGAAACAGTCTAATTTCTGATTTAATTATTAAAACAATCGAAGTTCCTCTAATATCTCAGAAAGAAATGCCTGTTTATGATATTGGCATTGTTTTAAGTGGCGGCATGGCTACTTTCGACAAACTAAACGACCGAATAACTTTTCATGCAAACACCGACAGAATATTGCAGGCTATAGACTTATATAAAAAAGGTAAAATAAAAAAAATTGCTTTAGTTGGTGGCTCTGGAAGTTTGGTTTTTCGAGACATGAAAGAAAGTGAGATACTACATAAGTTTTTAAGAACTATTGAAATACCAGAGAAAGATATTATAATTGAAAATGAGTCTGATAACACAAGAGAAAACGCTCTTTTTTTCAAGAAAATAATTGATAAAAGGAAAATAAAAGGAAGTTTTTTAATAATAACATCAAGCACTCATATTAGTAGAAGTGTTGCTTGTTTTAAGAAAGTAGGTATAAATGCTGATTATTACAGCACTAATATTATTACAGGCAAAATAAGACATGACTTTGGTTACCTTTTAATACCATCTATGAGTGGGTTTAATAAATGGAGAACTTTTATTCACGAAACACTTGGATATTCAATTTATTGGATAATGGGATATGTTTAATCTACTGACTTAAATTGTTAAAAATTTCACAATAAAAAGGGGCTGTCTAAAAAAATAGCGAAAAAAATGTCTTTCTGAGCAATAAGCCCTGTCTTTCTGAGCGTTAGTGAATAATCTTTAGATGCTTCGTTCCTCTCAGCAAGACAAAAGCCACAACACAAAATTAAGAATGGTGGTTAAATAACTTAGTTCATATAAACCCAAGGCACGGAAAACATTTCCGCGCCAGCCTGATGATAGCCCTTGTCCCCCTGAACGGCAGTGAAGGGTCTTTTCTTAATACAAAAGAGATGCTTATTAGAGCCTAACGATGACAAGTTTTTTAAGTAATTGACTATCAATTATATTATATTATATTATATTATATTATTATTGTTGTCCGATAAAAAATTAAGAGAAGGAAGATATTAGTCTTCCTTTCTC
>CAZJKL010000017.1:0-9484 GCA_964546655.1 uncultured Bacteroidales bacterium
AAAGAAGAATATATTTCATACGAAGATAGTTTAAAGTATTATCGTGATTTGAAAAACTCATTAGATACAGCTAAAGATGAAAAGGCTATGGAAATTGCTTTAGCTATGAAGATTTCAGGAGAACCATTTGATAAAATTTCAAGATTTACAGGTTTGACAATAGAACAGATTGAAAGATTAAATAACTACTAAACACACACAACGGCTACAGTCAATGCTGGATTTGGTGGTTTGCATATTTCATTTCTTTCTATATATATTTGTTGTAACTAGATAAAGCAGCGTGATTAAAACCCGCACTGACCATAGCCGTGACCGCTATAACACAAATTATTTTACACAATAAAAACTCTAGTGATAAATTTAATAATTGAACAAATAAAATCATTATTTTTGCAATGTTAAAATATTAAACAATATGGAAATACGAAATAATTGGACAATAGAAGAAGTTTCAAAAATATATAACACCCCATTATTAGAATTAGTTGCGGAAGCGAGTAATGTACATAAGCAATATCAGCCTAAAAATGGTATATTTTTAAACACTCTTATCTCGGTAAAAACTGGAGGTTGCTCCGAAGACTGTGCTTATTGTGCTCAATCTGTTCATAATAAAACTACTATGAATGATTTAAGTTTTATGAATATAGAGCAAGTTAAAGAAAATGCTCTTGAAGCAAAAAACAATGGAGTTAAACGAGTATGCCTTAGCACTTCTGGACGAGAGCTTGATGAAAAAGATTTTAATATCATTTTAACAATGATAAAAGAAGTGCAACAATTAGATATGAAAGTTTGTTGTACTTTAGGGCTATTAGATGAAGAAAAAGCATTGAAATTAAAAGAAGCTGGTATTTCTGCTTACAATCATAACTTAGATACTTCCGAAAATTTCTATTCTAACATTATTACAACTAGAGAATATTCGGATAGAATTAAAACATTGAATATTTTACAAAAAACAGGAATTCCATATTGCAGTGGAGGTATTATTGGGCTAGGAGAAAAAACAAAAGACAGAGTTTCGATGCTACATACTCTAGCAACAATGGGAAAACATCCTTATAACTTCCCAATAAACCGATTAGTTCCTATCGAAGGTACTCCATTAGAAAAAAATGAAATTATTTCGGTATATGAAGTTATTAGAACAATTGCAACAGCACGAATTTTAATGCCTAAAACAATAATTGCTTTGGCTGCCGGAAGAATAAGTATTTCGGAAGAAGGTCAAGCTTTGTGTTTTTTGGCTGGAGCTAATTCGATTTTCGCTGGCAGTAAACTACTTACAACACCAAACAATTCGATAAACTCTGATAATGATATGCTGCAAACATTTGGATTAAATATTATTATTCCAAGCTAAAACAAAAACATGAATTGTAATGGATTATATTTAGATTTATCGACACCCAAAATAATGGGCATTTTAAATGCAACGCCCAATTCATTTTATGATAATGGAAAATATAATACATTAACCAAGCAGCTTAACCAAGTTGAAAAATTATTAAACGAAGGTGCCGATATTATCGACATTGGAGGAGCTTCAACAAAACCAAATGCAGATATTGTTAGCGAAACAGAAGAAATAAATAGAATAGAACCTTTAATTAAGAAAGTTAAAAAACTTTACCCTAAAATAATTTTATCTATAGATACTTATAGAGCTTCGGTAGCTGAAAAAACATATAATCTTGGGGCAAACATTATAAATGATATTTCGGCAGGTGGTCTTGACGAAAAAATGTTTGAAACAGTTGCAAAAATACCTTTGCCTTACATTATGATGCATATAAAAGGGAATCCTCAAAATATGCAAAACAATCCTCATTATGAGAACATTACAAAAGAAATAAAATTATATTTTTCTGATAAAATTAAACGATTAACCAAGTTAAATAAAAAAGATATTATTATTGACCCTGGTTTTGGATTTGGAAAAACAGTTGAGCATAATTATGAAATACTAAATAACTTATCTGAATTTAAAAAATTAAAAAAACCTATTTTAGTTGGATTATCTCGCAAATCTATGATATACAAAGTTTTAAACACCGACTCGGCAAATGCTTTAAATGGAACAACTGCTTTAAATGCCATTGCTTTATTAAAAGGAGCAAATATATTAAGGGTTCATGATGTTAAAGAAGCTAAAGAAATAGTATCATTAGTCTCAAAATTATAAAATATTATACGCTATTTAATAAAAACTCGTAAATTTGAAAAAAAAATAAAATGTTTTTATTTATACCCAGACTTAATGTAATTGATTTTATTGACATTTTTTTAGTAGCTATATTAATTTATGAGCTTTATATGTTAATAAGAGGAAGTGCTGCTATTAATATTTTCTTAGGTCTTCTTTCGGTTTATTTATTGTGGTATATAGTTAAGGCATTAGAAATGAAACTATTAAGCACAATTCTAGGGCAGTTTATAGGAGTAGGAATAATTGTATTATTAATAGTTTTTCAGCAAGAATTAAGGCGGTTTTTATTGCTTATTGGGACAAGAGGGTTTTTTAAACAAACTTTTTCTTTTCCAAAATTGTTTTCTCTAAGTTCAAACAAGTCAGAAAGTCCTCAATTAGATATTAATAAGATTATTTCTGCTTGCAAAAACATGTCAAAATCAAAAACGGGGGCATTAATAATTATATCCGACCGTTCAGAATTGCAGTATTATATTTCTACTGGAGATAGGATTAATGCTGAAGTTTCTTCTCATTTATTAGAATCAATATTTTTTAAAAACAGTCCTCTTCACGATGGAGCTGTTATTATTCAAAATAATACAATAAAAGCAGCTCGTTGCATTTTACCTGTTGCTAATAATGATGATTTCCCTTCTCAATTAGGATTTAGACACAGAGCTGCTGTTGGTATAACTCAACAAACCGATGCAATTGCTGTTATTGTTTCTGAAGAAACTGGAAATATATCAATTGCAAGGAAAGGAAAATTAACCGACAATATTACTTTTGAATATTTAGAAACAATTCTAAAAAGAAAGTTTTATAAACTCAAAAATTAAGAGTTTTAATTAGAAGAAATTAACTGATGAAAGAAAAAAAAGCACCAAAGATTTTTTATAATGTTACAATATTAGACGCTATTTCTGATGGCAATTCAATTGCTAAACACGAAGAAAAAGTGTTAATTGTTAAAAATGCTGTTCCTGGTGATATTGTTGATTTACAGGTTTTTAAAAAAAATAAAAATTACTTCGAAGCAAAAGTAATTAATTTTCATAAATTCTCTGAAAAGAGAATTGACCCTATTTGCTCTCATTTTGGAACTTGTGGTGGTTGTCAATGGCAAAATTTATCGTACAAAGACCAACTTTTTTATAAAGAAAAACAAGTTAAAGACGCAATAGAACGAATTGCTAAATTAAAAGAATTTAACTTGTTGCCTATTATTGGGTCAGAAGACACCGAATATTATAGAAATAAACTCGAATACACTTTTTCTGCTAACAGATGGCTTTTAGATGGCGACATGAATGCAGAAGATATTGATAATGACGGACTTGGATTTCATATTCCAGGAAAGTTTGATCGTATTTTAGATATTAATCATTGTTTTTTGCAAAAAGAACCTTCGAATAAAATTAGATTATTTGTTAAAAATTATGCTAAACAAAATAATCTAAAATTTTATAATCATCGCGAACACAAAGGATTATTAAGAAATCTTGTGATACGAAATTCAACTAATAATGAATTAATGGTTATTGTTATTTTTGCAGAAGAAAAGTTAGAGAAAATTAATGCTTTATTAAACAGTATTAAAGAGAACTTTCCAGAAATTACTTCTCTTGTTTACATAATAAACAGCAAAAAAAACGATTCATATTCTGAACTTCCGGTTAATTGCTTTTATGGGAAAGACCATATTAATGAAAGCTTAGAAAACATTGTTTATAAAATAAATCCTGTTTCGTTTTTTCAAACAAATTCGAAACAAGCCCTAAAACTTTATCAATTAATTAGAGATTATTGCGGTTTAACCGGAAAAGAAACAATTTATGATTTATATACAGGAACAGGTTCTATTGCAAACTTTTTAGCCGTTAATGCAAAAAAAGTTGTAGGAATAGAATATGTTGATGCGGCAGTTAAAGACGCTAAAATGAATTCTGAAAATAACAATATCGAAAATACCGTTTTTTATTCGGGAGATATGAAAGATATTTTTACCGATGATTTTATTAATGAAAACGGTTTGCCCGATATAGTTATTACCGACCCACCAAGATCAGGAATGCACCCAAATGTTGTAAATCAACTAATAAAACTTAAACCACAAAAAATAGTTTATGTTAGTTGCAATCCAGCAACTCAGGCTCGTGATTTAGAACAATTAAGTATTGATTATAATG
This sequence comes from uncultured Bacteroidales bacterium, assembly GCA_964546655.1. Taxonomy (GTDB): domain Bacteria; phylum Bacteroidota; class Bacteroidia; order Bacteroidales; family CAZJKL01; genus CAZJKL01. Next base: position 4,390 of record CAZJKL010000017.1, read on the forward strand.
TTGAAATAATACAGCCAGTAGATATGTTTCCGCACACAAAACATGTTGAATGTATTGCGTTATTAACTAAAAAAATATAATTGAGAAATCTTTTATATTTGTCTTTTGAAAATATTATATTTGTGGAAAATATTTAATACCCATATAGGAAAACCATATTATAAATAATAAATTTGCGTGCGGCGTCAGCACAATAAACACTGACAACCTTAAAATGAAAACACTAAATAATTTTTTTCAAAGTTTATGTAAAAACTTAAAAACAGTTTTTTATGTATTTATCGCAGCTTCATTAATTATAACAATTAATAGTTGTTCAAAAGACGACAATACCGACACTCCTGAAGATAAAACTCCTGACACTGATACAAGTTATACTTATTCTTTATCAGATTGTTATGGAACTTGGAAAAGACATAGTATTATTACAAGTTCTAGTAATAATGGGTTTTGGATATATGGAACAATTATTAATAGTTCTGCTTCTTCAGCAGTAAATCTTACATTACCTTTCGGAAATTGGGATACAACTTATACTGCAATGAACCCATCAATGGCATCAAATGGCGTTCTTACAATATCAAACGACCCTTTCTCTCATACATACATGAGTTATGGCAAAAACTTAATGGTTGGAACTACAAAAAGAGATGATTCTTATACTCTTGTTTTTGACCAAAGAACATCTACTTCAACAACTTATAGCTTAGCTGACTTTGAAGGCAGATGGTATTCTCATTATATAGCTGGTGGCGGTAGTTGGAATGGTTGGGTTCATGCAACTTCTGATATAGACAATAGCGGCAATTGTGTCGTAAGTGATGTGGTAAAAAGCGATGTAAACGGAAACGTAGGAAACAGTGCATTTAATATTTCTTCTGACGGTACAATTACAGTACCTGGAGTACCAACATATAATGGTTTTATGAGTACTGATAAAAGCTTAATGATTGCTAATATGACTGATGGTGGTGGCGGTGGCGGAATTGCTATTGCACAAAAAGCAATTTCAGGAACAACTTATAGCATAGCTGATTTAAAAGGAACATGGCAACTACATGATATTATTGTTGGTTCAGAAAATTGGACAGAACATGGCTTAATTACAATTGATAATTCAGGAGTAGGAACTCTTTCTAATATGATTAGAGATGATAACAATACTTTTAATTATCTTGGAGCTATTCCTATTTCAATTACAGCTGATGGAATAGTTACATTTGACCCTGATTTTCATGGGTTTATGAGTGCCGACAAAAAGCTTGTTGTAGCAACTAAAGGAGATGCAGCAAATGCATATAGTTTGGTAATTATTCAAAAAATGCCATAATCATATATAGTATTTAAAACTTAATTTTTTATTTCTAAAAGTTTATATTGAAATTGTAATATGATTTATGCAAAAAAAATAAACGATTTTTATTCAATTTGTGCTAATAGAAATATTAAAAAAAACGAGATAATTCTAAAGCTTGATGGGATTATTATTGACAACCCTAATAAATATACTATTCAAATAGGAGCAAATCAACATGTTATCTTCCCTCCTAGTTGCGGAAAAAACGATTACTTATGGAGGTTTTTAAATCATTCTTGTTCCCAAAATGCTTATTTTAATATTGAAGAAAAAACACTTATTGCCTTAGAAAACATAGAAAAAGACGAAGAAATAACTTTTAATTACAATACTACTGAGTATGAAATTTCGGAACCTTTTTTATGTAATTGCAAAAGCGATAATTGTATTAAATATGTAGAAGGGTATAAATTTTTATCTTCTGAACAAAGAGCTGAAATACAGTCTCTTGTTACTAATCATATTTTTGAAATTGATAAATCTTTTAATTAATTAAATATTTATTTTTATGTTGAGAACACATACTTGCGGAGAGCTTAATTTAAGTAAAAAAGGAGAAAAAACAACATTATGTGGCTGGGTTCAAAAAATTAGAGATAAAGGTCATATTATTTGGATTGACCTAAGAGATAGATACGGAATTACTCAACTAATTTTAGAAGAAGGTGTTGCAAATCAAGAATTAATTAATACCGCAAGAAGTTTGGGTCGTGAATTTGTTCTTCAAGTTAACGGTGAAATAATTGAACGTGAAGCAAAAAATTTAAACATACCAACAGGCGAAATCGAAATAAGAGTTGAGGCAATTAAAATTCTCAACAAGTCGATAACCCCACCTTTTACCATTGAAGACAATACCGATGGTGGCGAAGAATTAAGAATGAAATATAGGTATCTTGATTTAAGAAGAAATCCTGTTCGAAAAAATCTTGAATTGCGTCATCGCTTATCTTTAGAAACTAGAAAATATCTTGATATTCTCGGATTTTTAGAAATAGAAACTCCTATGCTTATAAAATCTACTCCCGAAGGAGCAAGAGATTTTGTTGTTCCATCTCGTATGAGTCCGGGCGAATTTTATGCTTTACCTCAATCACCTCAAACTTTTAAGCAATTGCTTATGGTTTCGGGTTACGACAGATATTATCAAATAGTGAAATGCTTTAGAGATGAAGATTTAAGAGCTGACCGTCAACCTGAGTTTACTCAAATTGACTGTGAAATGTCGTTTGTTACACAAGAAGATATTACTTCAATTTTTGAAGGACTTGTTAAAAAACTATTTAAAGATGTTTTAAATATTGAACTTAATAAGTTCCCAACAATGACTTATGATGATGCTATGGAATATTACGGAAGTGATAAACCTGACATTAGATTTGATATGAAATTTAATAATATTAATGATTTAGTAAAGAATAAAGGTTTTAATGTTTTTGATTCTGCTGAATTGGTTGTAGCTATTAATGCTAAAGGTTGTGCTAATTATACCAGAAAAGAAGTTGATGCCCTTACCGATTTTGTTAAAAGACCTCAAATTGGTGCAACCGGATTGGTTTATATAAGATATAATGAAGATGGCTCATTAAAATCATCGGTTGATAAATTTTATGGCCCAGAGGATTTGCTTGCTATAGCAACTAGAGTGAATGCCGAAAAAGGCGATTTAATTCTTATTTTGGCAGGAAATACTGTTAAAACTCAAAAAGCTATGTGCGAATTAAGGCTTGAAATGGGTTCTAAGTTGGGATTAAGAGATGCGAAAAATTTCAGTCCTTTATGGGTAGTTGACTTTCCATTATTAGAATGGGACGAAGAAAACAACAGATATCATGCAATGCATCATCCTTTTACATCTCCAAAGCCCGAAGAAGAAAGCAAATTATATACTAACCCTGGCGAAATTAAAGCTAATGCTTATGACCTTGTAATAAATGGAGTTGAAATAGGTGGTGGCTCAATTAGAATTTACGATAAAAAAGTTCAACATCAAATGTTTAAAGTTTTAGGCTTTACGCAAGAACAAGCCGAAGAGCAATTTGGATTTTTATTAAATGCATTTGAATACGGTGCTCCTCCTCATGGTGGATTAGCTTTGGGATTCGACAGATTATGTTCTTTATTTGGTGGAAGCGACTCTATTAAAGATTTTATAGCTTTCCCTAAAAACAATTCGGGTCGAGATGTTATGATAAATTCGCCTTCGAAAATATCGAAAGAACAATACGATGAATTGTATATAGCAAGTACAGTTAAGTAGTACATTTTTTTACTTATTTTTAAAAAAATCTATATATGTTAATTGATTCTAAAACAAAAATTATTGCAACAATAGGCCCAGCATCACAAAACAAAGATGTTTTAAGGCAGTTATTTCTAGCAGGTGTAGATGTTTGCAGATTAAATTTTTCGCATAGCCGACACGAAGAGCATTTAGAAATAATAAATACTATTCTAGAATTAAATAAAGAACTAAATACAAATATTGCAATATTAGCCGACTTACAGGGTCCTAAAATTAGGACTGGAGAGGTTGAAAACAATAGCGTTCTTCTTAAAAAAGATAATATTGTAACTTTCACAACTCAATATTGCATAGGTACTGAAAATCAGTTATATATTTCGTATGATGATTTTGCTAGAGATGCAAGAAAGGGTGATATTATTTTAATTGATGATGGCAAAATTAAACTTGTAGTTGAAGAAACCGACGAAAAAACAAATGTTATAGCTAAAATTATTCATGGTGGAATTGTTTCTTCAAAAAAAGGCATCAATTTACCTGATACTAAAATTTCGATACCAAGTTTAACCGAAAAAGACAGAAAAGATTTAGATTTTATACTATCTCAAGATATTGACTGGGTGGCTTTATCTTTTGTTAGAGATGTAAATGATATTATTGAATTAAAAGATATAATTAAAAAGAGCAAAAAGAACATTAAGGTAATTGCAAAAATTGAAAAACCCGAGGCAATAAAAAACATTAATGATATAATTGAAATTTCGGACGGTATAATGGTTGCCAGAGGCGATTTAGGTGTCGAAATTTCATTTAATGAAGTCCCTGCTTTACAAAAAATTATTATTGAAAAATGTATAAATCATAATAAGCCTGTAATAGTTGCTACTCAAATGATGGAGAGTATGATAACTAATTTTAGACCTAGCAGAGCCGAAGCAAGTGATGTTGCAAATGCAGTTTTTGATGAAGCTGATGCATTAATGCTAAGCGGCGAAACTTCGGTGGGCGAATATCCGATTGAAGTTATTAAAAGTATGCAAAGCATTATTAACTATTGCGAAAAATCACCATATATAAGGAAAGCTAAAAGCAAACCCGACTTAAAATCTCCTTCTTTTTTATCAGATTCTATATGCTATAATGCATGTAAAATGGCAAATCAAACTAATGCTAAAGTAATTGTTTCTATAACAAATAACTTAAATACTACTTATAGAATTTCGGGTAATAGGCCTAAAGCTAATATTATTGTTTTTACTGACAACAAAGCATTTTTAAAACAAATATCGCTTATTTGGGGTGTTAGAGGGTATGTTTTAGAAAAAACCGATAATGATAATAATATAGAAGATGCTATTAAATTTAGTATCGAAAAGCTAAAACAAAAAGGGATTATTGAAAAAGAAAATATTGTTGTTCATATTTGTAGTGTTCCAACAGATACACGAGAACCAGCTAATATGATAAAAATAACTTATGTGAAATAAAAAAAG
>CAZJKL010000017.1:9584-40358 GCA_964546655.1 uncultured Bacteroidales bacterium
TTTAGTAACTGTAAAAATCTTTTCAGCACCTAAATCTTGTTTATCTGTTACATTAAAGATATATTCAATTTTTGTAACACCATTATCAAAATTACTAGCTCTAACTAATTGGTTAAAAACTTCTTGTACTGAAGTTTCGCCTTTAAAACTAGATTGTGGAGTAATAGCAACAGTTGAAGAACCAGAAGCAGTATAAATTTTCTTAGTAATTGTAAATGTTGATATTTCACCTTCAGCATTTATTGTAGCAACAAATTCAACAGCAAGTGAATCGCCAGTTAAAACAGCAGAAGTAACATCACCAGTAAAAGAAATTGATGGACCTGGTTTGTCTTCATTGTCTTTGCTACAACCAATAGTAAAAACTAAAGTGCTTATTACAAGCATTGATAATAAAAAATTTTTCATAATTGTGTAATTTTAAAGTTAGTAATTATTTTTGCAAATATAGTTAATATAATTATATCCGAACAGTAAAATATTTCAAAAAAAACAAATTGTTTTTTTACTTCGTTTTAATATTGATTTGTATTAAGCATTACTAATGTACAAGCATAAATTGTTTCAATACCCAAACTTTCTGCATAATCATAAAGTTCATCGTTCTCTGTTCCGGGATTAAATATAATTCGTTTAGGCTTAACTTCTTTAATATAATCGAATAACTGTGATTGATTGCTTTCAGAAATATACAATGTTATTGTATCAATATCATTAATTTTAGGATAACCTTTTTGAATTTTAATTCCATATATTTCTGTCTCTTTATTTCCAACAGCAATAACCTCATAGTTATTTTCCAACAATAGTTTAACTGCTTTATTAGAATATCTTTCGGGTTTATCGCTTGCCCCAATTACTAATGTTTTTTTCATTTTTAAGTTTTTTAACTTTAATACTTTTTTAAAATAAATATCAAATATAATGTTTTTTGGTTTTTATTTATGCAATTCATATTAAACAAGTTATTTACAGTATTTTTTTTTAATTTTAAAATAATTAGATTAATTTTGATTTTTAATTTTTTGAAAACAAATAATAATGAAAAAAGCTGAAATACAAACAGAAAAGGGAGTTATGAAAGTTGAATTTTTCGAAAATGACGCTCCAAAAACAGTTGAAAACTTTATAACCTTATCAAAAAAAGGGTTCTATGATGGTTTAACATTTCATAGAGTTATACCAGACTTCGTAATACAAGGTGGTTGTCCTAACGGAACAGGAGCTGGTGGCCCAGGTTATTCAATTAAATGCGAACTAACAGGTGGTAATCAATATCACGACAGAGGCGTTTTATCAATGGCTCATGCTGGTAAAGATACTGGAGGTTCTCAATTTTTTATCTGTCATAGCAGAAGAAATACTTCTCATCTTGACAGAAAACATACTTGCTTTGGCAAAGTTTACGAAGGTCTTGATGTAATTGATCAAATAAGACAAGGAGATAAAATAAATAAAATAATAATTATAGAAGAATAAAAATTTAGTTATGAGCAATTTTGAAATTGAAGGAAAATTAATAGTAAAAGAAGATGTTCAAGATATTACAGCATCTTTTAAAAAAAGAGAGTTTGTTATTGAAGTAGTTAATGAAAGAAATTCTGAATGGAATGACTTTATTAAATTTCAATTAACTCAAGATAAATGTTCTCTTATTGATAAAACAGAAATTGGAGAAAAAATTAAAGTGGCTTTCAATATTAGAGGAAGAAAATGGGAAAAAGACGGTAAAACAAATTATTTTTCTAATTTAGAAGCTTGGAAAGTTGAAAAAACAACTGGCAACGCTAGTCAATCAAATATTGAAGATAGTTCTTCTTTAGATAATATTTCATTAGCTCCTAGCGAAACCGACGATTTGCCTTTCTAATTAAGTTTTAATTTAATAAAGAACAATAAAATGAAAAAAGACACCATTATTTTTGATTTAATTCAAAAAGAATATAACCGACAAAAAGAAGGATTAGAATTAATTGCTTCTGAAAACTTTGTTAGTCAGCAGGTTATGGATGCTATGGGTTCATGTTTAACAAATAAATATGCCGAAGGTTATCCTGGTAAAAGATATTATGGCGGTTGCCAAATAGTTGACCAAACCGAACAAATTGCAATAGACAGAGCAAAACAAATTTTTAATGCTGAATATGCTAATGTTCAACCTCACTCTGGTGCACAAGCAAATGCAGCTGTTATGTTAGCTGTTTTAAATGCCGGTGATACTTTTTTAGGATTAGACTTAAATCATGGTGGTCATTTAACTCACGGTTCTTTAGTTAATTTTTCTGGCATTTTATATAATCCTATTTCTTATGGAGTAGAAGAAGAAACTGGTGTTATTAACTACGATAAACTTGAAAAAGTTGCATTAGAAAAAAAGCCAAAGCTTATAATAGCTGGTGCTTCTGCTTATTCAAGGGATTGGGATTATGAAAGAATGAGGAAAGTTGCCGATAAAATTGGTGCTATCTTGATGTGCGATATGTCGCACCCTGCTGGTTTAATTTCAAAAGGACTTTTAAACAATCCTGTGAAATATTGCCATATAGTTACAACTACTACACATAAAACATTAAGAGGCCCAAGAGGTGGTTTAATAATTATCGGAAAAGATTTTGAAAACCCATGGGGCAAAGCAACACCTAAAGGTGAAATTAAAACAATGAGTCAGTTAATTGATTCGGCTGTTTTCCCTGGAATTCAAGGCGGACCGCTAGAACATATTATTGCAGCTAAAGCTGTTGCTTTTGGTGAAATTTTATCGCTAGAGTTCGAAACTTATGTTAAGCAAGTGAAAAAAAATGCCGAAATTATGTCGAAGGCCTTTATAAATAAAGGCTATAAAGTAATTTCAGGTGGAACCGATAATCACCTTATGTTAATTGACTTACGAAGTAAATTCCCTGATGTTTCAGGAAAAGTAGTTGAAAATACTCTTGTAAAAGCTGATATCACAATTAATAAAAATATGGTTCCTTTCGATTCTCGTTCTCCATTCCAAACTTCTGGAATAAGAATAGGAACTCCTGCCCTAACTACAAGAGGGTTAAAAGAAGACAAAATGCCTATTATAGTAGATATGATAGACAAGGTTCTTAATAATATTGATAATGAAAAAGTTATAATGTCTGTTAAAAATGACGTTAATTCGTTAATGTCTAATTATGAAATGTTTGCTTGGTAGGTTTTAGTTTAATATACGGGTTATGAAACAAAAAAGGGTCGCAATTTGCAACCCTTTTTTTTGTTTGAAAAATTCTTTTGAATTAATTAACTTTTTCTTCTAAAGCTTTTCCTGTTTTAAATTTAACAACATTTTTTGCAGCTATTTTAAGTGCTTTTCCTGTTTGTGGATTTCTTCCAGTTCTTGCAGCTCTTTTAGAAATTGTAAATGAACCAAATCCAATTAATTGAATATTGTCTCCTTTAGCTAAAGCATCTTTTATGCTTTCAAGAGTTGAATTTAAAGCTTTTTCTGAGTCAGTTTTTGTTAAACCGCTTCCACTTGCAATTGCAGAAATTAATTCTTGTTTATTCATAATAATTTATATTTTAAAATTAAACTTTGTTTTTAGCAAAATTAGCATTTAAAATGATTATTAAAAATTTTAAATAAATTATAATTTAAATTTTATTTGTTTTCACATTCTTCCGAATTATCATTATTTCCACAAGTACAACCAAATTTTTCGCCTGTTTTAGGATTTACTGAACTGCATTTTTTTTCGAAAGAACCGCCTTTTTTTAAAAACATTTTTATTGCAATTAAGCCAAAACTTATTGCTATTACGATGAATACAACTAAAAATAATTTCAACATATTTCTATTTTATCAATTTAAGTCCTTCTAATGCAGATTCATTTTCAGGAGAAATTAGTAATAATTTATTAAATAAAACTTGTGCTTTTCTTGTTTGACCAATATTTAAATTTGTCCAAGCATACATGTTTATTGCATCATAATCAAAAGGATATAAATTTGCTATCTTTTCAAAATATTTAACAGCTTTATCATACTGTTTTCTTCCATAGCAAATAAGGCCCTGACGGTAATTAGCTGTATAGTTTTGCGGATCTATTATTAATATTTCATTGTATTGACTTTCTATAATTGTCCAATTACCTAATGCTGAAAGCGGATAAACATAACCTAACTTAGCTTCAATCGAATATGGTCTTAATGTAATTGCTTTTTTATAATACGCTGACGATTCGGTAAATAAACCTGACAAATAATGCAACCAAGCTAATCTTAAATTTATTTCATAAGCATAAGATTCTTCACTATAAACTTTTTTTACTTCACTAATTGCCTTGCTGTATTCTCCTTCTTTCTCATAGTTATAACTATTTTTAAATGAAGTTATTACATTTGCACTCTCTTGTGAATTAGCAATATTGGCAATTGTTAAGAATATTATAATTGCGAAAAATGATTTTAAAAGTTCCATTTTAATCCTCCTATTATTGTTTGATTTGTGTATTTATAATAATTATTAATTGTAATATTGTTAGTCTTTGTATTATTATACAAACCTTGTCTTTCGTTAAAATTATAAGCCAAAAATAAGTTTGTTTTTTTGTTTAATAAATAATTTATCGAGAAATTAAACATTGACAATGATTTATCTATTGCATTATTTACTACATATCCCTCGTCATCAATAAAATGAGTTATGTCTCCAAAATAATATGTTCCATTAACAATTATTTTCTTTGTTATATTGCATGATGCCGAAACTGTATTAATAAATCTAGAGCTATTATCTTCTGTATAATAATCTGTTTTTCCTTTAAAATATAGTTTTGTATTTCCTAATGGGAAATAATATAATGACAAACCTATTTGTGTTTGATTTGAACCCAATAAATTGCCTTTAATAAAACTTGCCTGAATAGTAAAATTTCTAATTTCTTTTGAAAATTTTCCTCCAAAAACATTAAAATATGAAGTTATTAGGTTTTTATTAATTACTATTTCATTTCTTCTCCCTATTGTTGTAGTAAATTCATAATTCTGAAAAGCTATAATATTTGCAAATGGGATAAAAATTAAACCATTTGCTACCCTTGTTGGAATTGTAAAATAATATTGATATTGCCTTATTTTATCTGAATTTAACTGTTGTAAATTGTTTGCCGAAGTATATGAATTTTGATTTAAATTTAACATACTAAACGAATGAAAAACAGATAACCAAGAAAAAACATCATGCTTAAGTCCAATGCTTGTATTAAAAGTGTTTTCATAAACTAAAGCATTTCCACTAATATTGTCAGTTCCATCAATATCAATATTTTCCATCTTGTTTTTGGTATCAGAAATTGTTGGACCCGAAGTAATATTTATATTAGAAAACAACTTTTGTTTTTCATATCCAACAGCTTCCTTAATATAACTTGATTTATTTTTAACAAACTGATTTGCATCAAAGGTTCTTCCCGAAAACAACAAACTATAATACATAAAATAATTAGCATTAACATCTTCATTATTATAAGCTAAAGCTTCTTTTAAATGGACTATCGCCTTACGGTAGTTTTTCATATAAAAACATGCTTCACCTGCTCTTTGTCTTAAATAAAAATAATCAAACCCTTGTTTAATTGCTTTATCTGAGAATTTATATAATTTCCCCCATTCTTTGTTTTGATACAGTTTTAGTGCATATTCTTCAACTTCTTTTGAGGTAACTTTTTCTTGAGCAAAAGAGTTAAAAGACAAAACAATTAAAAATAAAAAAAATACTATTCTATACATTTAATTATATTATTTAAATTATTATTAATAACTATTGAATCAATTTTTTCATTAATAATATTAATTTGATATTCTTCGGTTTTAACTATTTTACCGAATAATTTTGTTTCGGTTTTTGTGCTTATCGCTATTTTATTACTATCAGAATTTTCTTCTTTAATTATTTGAGTGCAATATTTTGAGTTTGAAAAAATAACGAAAGGGGCAATAATATCTTGGAAAATTTTTAAATACCAAGGCATAAATTCATTAGCTGGGAAGCTATCAAATATTTTTAATTCGCCGTAATTCGCTAATAAAATTTTGTAAGAAGATTTGTAAAACTCATATAATATTGTTTTTTTACGACCTTCGTATGAAAGAAAATAAGAAATTTCGCCACGGTTTAAGAAATAAGCTTTTGATTTAGTTTGCAAACATTCGATATAAGTATTGTTTAACATATCTGTTTTAACTTCCCATTTTTCAACTTTATTATTAAGTTGCATTTTAAAAATTTTGCCGGGAATAAAATTAAAAGCCTTAAAGATAGACGAGTTAATTTCGATATTTGAAATTTTATCGTCATTTTTAGGAATTGAATAATTTTTTAGACTGCTTTTATTAAGAATATAATTTCCGAAAGGATAGCTCAAAGTTTTTGAACCTATAAATGGAGTTGTTTGAATTTGAAAATGCAGATGAGGATATGGGCTTCTTCCTGAATTTCCGCAATTACCCAATACTGTTCCTTTATAAACATATTGACCTTTATAAACTTTTATAGAACCTGCTTTTAAATGACATACTTTTGAATAAAGATTTTCGGTATGTTTTATAATTACCAAATTACCCCAATTATGATTTATGTTTACTTCTCCTATTTTATTGTCTTCTAAACCATCTATTATTTCATGAACATACCCTTCAAATGAAGCTATTACTGGCTTATTGTAGCAATAATAATCGTTACAAGTGTTGCCTTCATCGCTATAAGTTTTGTTTTCATCATCGGTAATAACAAAATCCCATGCATAACGCCATTCTTCTTTATGAGTTATTTCGCCATTATGCCCTTGTGAAACAGTCCATTCGCCCCAAAAAGGCAATGAAAATTTAAAATAATTTTTGTATCCAAATCTATTAATATTGTTTTTAAAGTAGTATAAATTTTTCTCTGGACTTTCTTTCTGAATGCTTACCAAGTGCAAATACAAAGCATTTCCTTCTCTAAATTTTAAAATATATAAGAATGAAATAACAATAAAATTAAAAGGTAATGAATATATACCTAACTGAAAATAAGTAAGAAAAACATTGGCTCCAATAGTTATTAAAGAAATTATTGGCACTAAAAATATAACTGAAATAAAAGAAGATTTAGATGGAATTAAAAAATATCCGCCAATTGCTAATGCCGATAATATATAATTAAATCCAATAAAACTATATGAAAGCTCGGTTATGTCGGCACCAATAAATATGTAATAAAAATAAGCTGAATAAAATCCAAGCAATGCTAAAATAAAAGCTATTCGCGACCAAACAATTAATCCAATTGCAACTAAAACACCTGCCAATAAATTATATTGAAAAAATATTGCCCCAAGTGATTTTAAAAACAATAGAACCGATTCGGAAATAGGAATATTTGACAATGAATAATAAATATTAACTAATGAAATACCGCCCATTTTATAAAGTTTATCAATAGTAAATAAATCTCTTTGATTTAATTCAAGTGAAGTTATTTCTCTTGAGGCTAATGTAACAATCCATAAACCTAATAAAAATGGCATACTAAGATAAGGGAGAGCATATTTGCTAAAAAAACCCTGAAGAATAATTGTGAGTAGTAATGTAAGGATTATTGAAGCACTTAAGAAAATAAAAAACTGATGAGATGGTTCGTAATTTACGCCTAAACCTAACCCAACCAGCAAAGCATTAAATCCATAATACCCCGAAACTATTGTCTTTTTGTTAAATTCCAACATGAACGACAATAAATTAGCGATAGCAACAGCTATTAACCCACTAATTCCTGCCCATAAATCAATAAAAGTGGTTAAAATAATCATTATTGCCAAAAAGTGATTTTTCGAGAAAAAAATCTGAGAATAACTATTTAAAACACTTAAAAAAAACTTCTTAACTAACTTCATGTTAAAATTATAAAAGGGTTGTATAAATTAGAATACAACCCCAAAGTTAAATAAAATTATTACAAATTCATTTTATTCAAATGCTCAGGAACTCTTTCAAAAGAAGTTACTGCATTAATTGTTTCATTTTCTCTAATTAAATGAACCTTTCTGTTTGTATCAATCATAACAATTTTTGGTCGCATTGTTATAAACTGCATCCATTGGGTCATATTATAAGCACCTATTCTTGAAACAACAACATTGTCGCCTTTTTTAAGTAATGGGAAAATTATATGATCTCTTATTACATCAATATTCATACACAATGGACCATAAATAACTGTATCTTCGGTATGTTGTGAAAAATCTTGAACTGGCGAAATCTTATGTTCATACCAAAAAGAAGTAAACAGCAAATTAACTCCTATGTCAATAATAGTTGCTCTTCTTCCATCAGATAATCTTTTGTTTGCTAGAACTGTTCCTGCAATATAACCAGCATCATCAATAAGAGCACGGCCTGTTTCTAAAATTAATAATGGTAAATTTTCTTTATTAAAACCTGCATTTATAATTGAAGTAGTAATAGCTTCGGCATAATCATCAAAAGAAGGACTAGTATCTGTTCCCGGTAAATAAGCTCCTTTAAGAGTATTTTGAGAAGCAAATCCTCCGCCTAAATCGATATATTTAATTTGATGGTTATATTTTTTCTCGATACCCATTGCTAAGTCGGCTAATTTTTTTGCAGCAATAGCATAAGCATTAGGTGCAAGCATAAAAGTTCCTATATGAGTATGAAGACCTTCTAATTCAAGATTATCATTAATCATAATTTTATTAAGAGCATCCCAAGCCTGACCATTTTCATAGTTAAACCCAAATCTGTCCCACATTGGGTAAACACCAGTGTCCATATTAACTCTAATTGCAACGCGAGCTTTCTTTTTAGAATTGTTGCAAACGCCAATTATTGTATAAAGTTCATCTAAATGGTCAATATGAATTAGCGAATTATTGCTTATTGCCAATAATAAATCATTTTCTGATTTATCGGGCCCATTAAAAATAATTTTATTGCCCGGAACTTTATTTGCAATAGCTTTTTCATATTCAAAACCCGAAACAACCTCTGCCCAAGAACCTTCTTGATGAAAAGCCATACAAACTGCATTTAAGTAGTTTGTTTTATAAGACCAAGCAAACTGAACTTTAGGATAGCGTGTATTAAAAGCTCTTTTAGCTTCTTGAATTTTACTTCTTATTGTTCTTTCCGAAATAATATAACAAGGTGAACCATGGTTTGATAATATTTCTTTTATCGAAACGCCATCAATACTAGGAACTGCATTATATTCGGTTTTAAAACCAAATTTATTTGGCATACCTGCATTAACTCTTTTAATTATAGGTCTTTCGTATCTTAATTTTTCTGTATTTTCCATTTTCTTAAATTTTAATAGTAAAACAATAATTTTATAATTCCCCTAAAATTGATAATTTCTCGAACTCTTCAAGGTCACAAATTAAATCATAAGAATATCTTATAAATAATTTACCTATGTCGTAAGTAGTAAATTTTTCAACTTTTTCGCCAAGAGCCATACGCACCAAAGCTTCGGGTAAATTTTGACCAGCACCAACTGCTAAATAAACCCATGCCGGAATACGAGGATTAATTTCAATTAAATAATATTTATTATCAATTGTTTTAATTAACTCTAACTCCATACCTCCACGCCACTTTGTGCTTTTTATTATATGATTTGTTAAGTCGAGCATATCTTTATTAAAAAGTGTAATACCTGCCCATGCTTTGCCTTTATCGGTAATATATTGTTTTCTCATAGGAACCGCTCCTATTGTATTGCCATTTCCATCGCCTAATGCAATAACATTAACTTCGGTACCTTTAATAAACTCTTGAATAATAACAGGTAATCCCCATTTTGAGCTTATTTTATTAAAATGGGTTTTAACTTGATCTGGGGTATAAGCAACATAAGCATCATAATACTTACCTTTAACTAAAAGTGGATATTCAAAATCTTTATCTAAAGTATAAATATCGCTATAACTTGTAATATCAACACTTTTAGGTATGTCAATATTATATTTTTCGCCAAACTTATTAAGATTTGATTTTTGTCTTTCTTCAAACTGTTCAAATGTTGGTAAGAAAGTAGCTATTTTCATTTTCTTCAATTCTTTTTCAATTTTCATAAATGAATATAACTCAGCGTCAAAATTCGGAATAATAACATCAATTTTTTCAATAGAAGTTATATATTCTAATCTACTAATTAATTGTTCTGTTCCTGCTGAAGGATAAGGAATTTGATAAGTTTTATCAACTAAGTCGTGCATATAAATTCCTGGTTCAAGGTTTTCATAAGCTAAGCCAATAATTCTGCAATCTAGTTTTTCCGAATCTCTTAATCCTCTAATAACGGGTATCCCCGGACCAGGATTATCGGTGTTATTTAAACCTGTAACACCTACGGTGATTTTAGTTTTCTTCATTTTCAACTAATTTGTATTGTCTTAAAATGCTATAAAAATCTAATATGTCTTTTTCTAACTCCTCGTTATCTACATCATATTTTTTCAACAATATTTTATTAATATCTTCTTCATTAATTCCGTCTTGAAGCATTGTTAAAATTTCAGAGCCAATTGGGTTTAGTGAAAATGATTCACCATTAAATGGATCATATATAAATCCACTTTTGCTAACTGCCAAATTTTTATTTAATTTCATATGTATAAAAATTAAGGGTTCATAAACTTTTATAAAGGTATTATAATAAACTTTTTAAAGTGTTATAAAATTTTGTTTTTATTTAATGAAATTTTACATCGGTTTAATTTACCTCATTTTAAACATATTAAAAAAACGGTTAATAAAACTTTAATATTTTTTAATAATAATAAATTTGTTGTTTTAATTTTAGTTGTATTTTTGAGGCTATTAGGAAAAAAATTGATTGCTATGCTAAAGAAATACATTATTATAATAATATTTATAATTAGTTCTGCTAAAATATTTTCTCAAGAATTTGGACTGCCAGTGGATATTACTGTTCTTTTATCGGGCACATTTGGCGAATTAAGAAACAATCATTTTCATGGAGGAATAGATATTAAAACTCAAAGTGTTTTAAATCATAAGATATTATCAATTGAAGATGGATATGTTTACAAAATAAGTGTTTCGCCTTATAGTTATGGTAAACTTTTAATAATAAAACATAAAAATGGTTATAGCTCTTTGTATTGTCACTTAAATAAATTTGCCGATAAAATTGAAGCTTACACAAAAAATATTCAGTATAAAGAGAAATCATTTAGCATTGAAGTTCTCTTAGATTCAACCGAATTAAAAGTTAGTAAAGGCGAATTAATAGCTTATTCTGGAAATACTGGTGGCTCGGCTGGTCCTCATTTGCATTTTGAAATAAGAAACCAAGATGCAACAATTAGCTATAATCCGCTTTCTTTCAATTATGTTGTTCCTGATAGAATTGCACCAAGAATTATAGGTTTAAAGATTTATCCTTATGGATATGAATCAAAAATAAATAATGGAATATCGCCGGTTAGATATTCGGTTTTAGGTTCAGGTAAAAATTGTTATATAAAAACAAATCCTATTATTGTCTCAGGAAATGCTTTTTTTGGCATTAACACTTATGACCAGCTAGATAATTCAAGCCATATAAACGGCGTTTATTCAATTGAATTGCAAATTAATGGAGAATCGGTATTTTCTGTTTTGTACGATAAAATTGTTTTTGAAGAAAGCAGATATTTAAATAGTTTAATTGATTTTTACGGATTTAAAAAAACATCTGAACGATTTGCGAAAACCTATATACAACCAGGAAACAATTTAGGAAACTATCAAAATGTTAAAGGTAAAGGTGTTTATTGTTTTGAACATGATGTAGTATATAATATGAAATATATTGTTAAAGATATTAAAGGGAATTCTTCAGAATTAAATTTTACTGTAAAAGGAGATACTTCTAATTTAAATACTATAAAACCTGGATTGTCAGAAAATTACAAATGTACTTTTGGCTATCAAAAAGCAAATAAATTTTCAGCAGATAACTTAAAATTAACTATGCCTGCCGGAGCTATTTATGATAGCATTCTTTTCGAATATTCTACTAAAGAAAATTTTAAGTGTAGGTATTCAAAAATACATCAAATACATTACAATACAACGGCAGTACATAAAGAATATAAACTTTATATTAAACCTAATGATTATCCAATAAAATATAAAGATAATTTATTAATTGCAAATGTATCTTCAAATGGAGGAATGAAAGCAAAGAGAGCAACTTGGGAAGGAGATTATTTAGTTGCAAACTTAAAAGAATTTGGTAATTACACAATTGCAATAGACACCATAAAACCACGAATAAATCCTAGTAATATTTACTCTGGCAAAAATTTAAGATTCCAAAAAACTATAGATATTCGTATTTCAGATGATTTTTCTGGAATAAAAACATTTAACGCATATATTAACGATGAATGGATTTTAATGGAATATGAACCCAAAGAAGCCTTGTTGAGACATTATATCGACAAAATTTATCCTCAAGGTGAATATAATTTTAGAATTGAAGTTATAGATGAAGCAAATAATACTTCTGAATACAATGCAAAAGTTTTATTCTAATAAATTACTAATAAAACTTATTAAAAAAACAGAGCAAATAATAAAAAATAAAAACAGATATTATTACCTTTGTCCGATTTAAATTTTAACAGAAAATAACAAAAAAATGAGTTTAAAAAATAGAAGTTTAATTTCAATAAACGATTTTTCTAAAGAAGAGCAATTAGAAATATTAAGAGCAGCGAAAGAATTTGAAAAAAATCCGAGACAAAGAATTTTAGAAGACAAAGTTATTGCAAGTTTGTTTTTTGAGCCTTCAACAAGAACAAGACTAAGTTTCGAAAGTGCAGTAATGCAATTAGGCGGTAAAATAATTGGTTTCTCTGACACATCTTCAACAAGTGTTAAAAAAGGAGAATCATTAAAAGACACCATCTTAACTGTGAACAACTATTGCGATTTAATTATTATGCGTCATCCAAATGGAGGAAGTGCTAGATTTGCTAGTGAAATAGCTTCTGTTCCAGTTGTTAATGCAGGAGATGGAACAAATCAACACCCAACTCAAACTTTGCTTGATTTATACACAATTCTGCAAACACAAAACACTTTAGATAACTTAAAAATATGTTTTGTTGGAGACTTAAAATACGGCAGAACTGTTCATTCGTTAACACAAGCTTTGTCAAACTACAATACAAAATTTTATTTTGTTGCTCCAGAAATATTAAAAATTCCGACTGAAATAAAATTAGAATTAGATCAGAAAAAAGTTGATTATGAAGAACTTCTAGATTTTGAAGAAGTAATTAATGAAGTTGATATAATTTATATGACAAGGGTTCAAAAAGAAAGATTCTCGGATCCTATTGAATATGAAAGAGTTAAAGACGCATATGTTTTATGCAACAGTATGCTTAAAAACACAAAAGATAATCTTAAAGTTATGCATCCACTTCCTAGAGTTAACGAAATAAACGAGGATGTTGACTTAAATCCTAAGGCATATTACTTTCAACAAGCCTTAAATGGTGTTTATGTAAGACAAGCTATTATTTCATTAATTTTTGGATTAAAATAAAAAACTATGGATAAAATAAAAAAATTACAAGTTAGTGCTATTGAAAATGGCAGTGTAATAGATCATATACCGGCAAAAAGTGTTTTTAATATTGTAAAGATATTAGATCTTAGAAATGACACAAATCCAATAACTATTGGAACAAACTTAGAAAGTAAAAAACTTGGTTTAAAAGGTATAATTAAAATTAGTGATAAGTTTTTTAGACCTGAAGAAATTAATAAAATAGCATTGTTTGCACCAGAAGCTACTCTTATAACAATTAAAAATTATATTGTAGTTGAGAAAAAAACATTAGAATTACCTAAAAAAATTAATGGTTTTGTTAAATGTATTAATCCAAATTGCATAACAAATCATGATAATGTTTTAACTAAATTTAATGTTTTAGAAGGTAAAGGTGTTAATCTTAAATGTGTTTATTGCGAAAAAATTACTGCTGAAAAAAACATAAGTATATTAGTATAATTTAATTGAAAGTTTATACTTATGAATGAGCTGTTTTTATTCTACTTAATTGTAGGTATAATAATTTTTGAATTTATTTTAGAAAGATTAATTGGGTATTTAAATTATAATAATTGGAGTTTAAATGCCCCTTCTTTATTAAAAGAGATTATATCCGAAGAAAAATATCAGGAGTCGAAAAAATATTTTATAGCAAATAATAAATTTGGTATTTTTTCTGAAACGTTCAGTTTCATATTACTATTGTCATTCTTGTTCTTTAATGGTTTTTATTATCTCGATGAATTTTCTCGACAATTTTCGTCAAATTCGATAATTGTTGCATTAATTTTCTTTGGAATTATATTTATTGCTACCGATATTTTAAACACTCCATTTTCTCTTTACCACACATTTGTTATTGAAGAAAAATTTGGATTTAATAAAACAACAGTTAAAACCTTTTTATTAGACAAATTAAAATCGTATTTACTTATTATTATTTTTGGAGCATCTATTATTTCTGCAATTATATGGTTTTATGAGAAAACAGGCGACTTATTTTGGTTATACATCTGGATATTTATCACTTCTTTTTCAATTTTTATTTCTTATTTCTATTCAAATTTAATTGTCCCTTTATTCAATAAACAAACGCCATTAGAAGAAGGCGAACTAAGAGTTGCGATTCAAAATTATGCAGATAGTGTTGGCTTTAAATTAAGTAATATTTATGTTATTGATGGATCTAAAAGGTCAACAAAGGCTAATGCTTATTTTACAGGTTTTGGCAAAAAGAAGAGAATAGTTTTATATGATACTCTTATTAAAGACCATTCAACCGAAGAATTAGTAAGTGTTTTAGCTCATGAAATTGGACATTACAAAAAGAAACACATTATAAAAGGCTTATTATCAGGAATATTACAAACAGGATTAACTTTATATATACTTTCTCTTTTTATTAAATTCCCAGAATTAACTTATGCTTTAGGCGTAAAAACTCCAAGTTTTCATATTTCAATAATAAGCTTCGGGATAATTTACACTCCATTATCTTTAATTTCGGGTTTAGTGTTTAATTATTTTTCAAGGAAAAACGAATACGAAGCAGATGCTTATTGTGCAAAAACCTATAATGCAAACTATTTATCAGATGCACTTAAGAAAATGTCGATTAATCATTTAAGCAATCTAATTCCTCATAAAATTTATGTGTGGTTTAATTATTCACATCCACCATTATTAGATAGATTAAATGCTTTAAATAAATATAATTAATACAATATCTATTTGACAATTATTTTTTAAAGGCCTTCGATTAACAAGAATAATAGACCACGATAGAATTAAAAAAAATATTATTAATTTTTTTTAATTAATATTTTAAAAATCTAAAAAAAGTTATAATATTTGCACAAATTTTTGATTCAAAAAATAATTATAAAATTATAACATAGTGTTAAAGACATTTAATTTAGGTGGAGTTCATCCTGCGGAAAACAAACTTTCTGCAAACCAATCTATCGAAATATTAGCTATACCAAAAACAGTATCTATTCCTATTTCACAGCATTTAGGAGTCCCTGCAGTTTCTATTGTAAACAAAGGAGATAAAGTTAAAGTTGGTACTTTAATTGCAAAAGGAGAAGCTTTTATTTCAGCAAATATACATTCATCTGTTTCAGGAACAGTATTAAAAATCGACGAAGTAATTGATAGCAGTGGTTATAGAAAAACTGCGGTTATTATTGAAGTTGAAGGAGATGAATGGGAAGAAAGCATTGACAAATCTACTGACTTGAAAACTGAAATTTCATTAAGTTCTAAAGAAATTATTGAAAAAGTTAAAGAAAGTGGTATAGTAGGTTTAGGTGGTGCAACTTTTCCTTCTTATGTTAAATTATCAGTTCCAGAAGGCAAAAAGGTTGAATGCTTAATCATTAATGGTGTTGAGTGTGAACCTTATCTTACTTCTGATCACAGATTAATGCTAGAGAAAACAGAAGAAATGCTTATTGGTATTAAAATATTAATGAAAGCATTGGGAGTAGATAAAGCAATAATTGGAATAGAAAATAACAAGCCTGATGCAATTAAAAAAGTATCAGAAGTTGCTCCAAAATATGGCAATATTGAAGTTTGTTCTTTAAAAGTTCAATATCCACAAGGAGGAGAAAAACAATTAATTCAAGCTATAACAAAAAGAGAAGTTCCTTCGGGAGGTCTTCCTTTAAATGTTGGCGTTGTTGTTCATAATGTTGGAACCGCTTATGCTGTTTATGAAGCTATTCAAAAAAACAAACCTTTAATTGACAGAGTTGTTACAATAACTGGAAAAGCATTAAGAAAACCTTCTAATTATCTTGTTAGAATAGGAACTCCTATTAATGATTTAATCGAAAAATCCGGCGGTTTTCCTCAAAATACTTGCAAGGTTGTTAATGGAGGCCCTATGATGGGAAAAGCTATTAATGACATTAATGCTCCTGTAACAAAAGGAACATCTGGCGTTATTTTATTCCCTGAAGAAGAATCAAAAAGAGCTTTAGAAACAAACTGTATAAGGTGTGCTAAATGCACACAAGTTTGTGCTATGGGACTTGAACCATATTTATTATCTAGCTTAACCGAATTTCAAAAGTGGGATAATGCAGAAAAGAACAATATAATGGATTGTATGGAGTGTGGATCTTGTTCATATATTTGCCCTTCGGGTCGTCCATTATTAGATTATATAAGATTAGGTAAAAACAAAGTAGGTCAATTAATTAGATCAAGAAAATAAGAAGATGAGTAAAAATGTATTAATGGTAAGCCCGTCACCACATGTGCACGGCTCATGGTCGGTTCCAAAAATAATGTATTTAGTTGTTGTTGCGATGTTGCCAGCAATGCTAGTATCGTTTTATTTTTTTGGATTAGGTGCAATAAAAGTAACATTTGTTTCAATTTTGTCGTGTTTAATTTTTGAATATGTTTTTCAAAAATACTTAATTAAAGGCCCTTTAACAATAAATGATGGCTCTGCTCTAATCACTGGTATTCTTCTAGCATTTAATCTTCCTAGCAATTTACCTATATGGATGATTGTTATTGGAGCTCTTGTTGCTATTGGGATTGGGAAATATTCTTTTGGTGGTTTGGGAAAGAATCCTTTTAATCCTGCTCTTGTAGGAAGAGTTTTTCTACTTATTTCATTTCCTATTGATATGACAAATTGGCCTAAACCAGGTGAAGCTTTATCAAAATTATCAGATGTAGTTACAGGCCCAACTCCTTTAGGTATAGTTAAAGAGGGATTAAGTAAAGGTCAAAATATTGACGAAATATTCACAAAAATACCTTCATATTATGACCAATTAATTGGCAATATGGGCGGGTCTCTTGGAGAGGTATCTGCATTAGCTTTAATAATTGGTGGATTATTTTTACTATTTAAGAAAGTTATTACTTGGCACATTCCGGTTTCATATATAGGCTCAGTTGTTTTGTTTACAGGGATTCTTTGGATGATTGATCCTACTAAAAATGCTGATCCTTTATTTCATTTGATTACTGGAGGAATGATGCTTGGTATTTTCTTTATGGCTACAGATATGGTTACTTCGCCAATGTCAACAAAAGGGATGTTAATTTTTGGTGCTGGTTGTGGTTTTTTAACAATTGTAATAAGAGTATTTGGGGCTTATCCAGAAGGAGTTTCGTTTGCTATATTGATTATGAATGCTTTTGTTCCGCTAATTAATACAGCTACAAAGCCAAGAAGATTTGGTACAAAAAACAATTCAATAATATCTGAAAAATAATCAAAATGGCTAAGAAAGAATCAACATTTATAAATATGACGCTTACGCTTGCTATTGTAGCGTCAGTTTCAGCATTAGCATTAGGTGCTGTTAATTATGTAACAAAAGAATCTATTGAAAAAGCAAAAAGCGACAAACTAAAACAAGCAATAGGATTAGTTTTACCTTCTTTCGATTCAT
Organism: uncultured Bacteroidales bacterium; assembly: GCA_964546655.1. Taxonomy (GTDB): domain Bacteria; phylum Bacteroidota; class Bacteroidia; order Bacteroidales; family CAZJKL01; genus CAZJKL01. The sequence continues at coordinate 27,622 of CAZJKL010000017.1, forward strand.
ATGAAGAAATTAATGTGGCAATTGATGAAAAAGTAAAAGAAAGTATTTTAAGAAGGATATCTGAAGGCGGTGGCGGTGCTTCGTTAACATTTTACAAAGCTATTAAAGATGGGAAAGAAGTTGGTACTGCAGTAAAATCATATACTGATAAAGGATTTAGTGGTAGATTTGATATAATGGTAGGTTTCTTGCCTGATGGAACTATCTATAATGTAATGGTTCTTGAACACAAAGAAACACCTGGACTTGGAGATAAAATGGAAAAATCTAAATCTACATGGACAGATCAATTCAAAAATAAGAACCCGGAAAAATCAAAATTAATTGTTAGAAAAGATGGCGGAGATATAGATGCTATTACTGCGTCAACAATAAGTTCACGTGCTTTTTGTGATGCAATTAGTAGAGCATATACAGCATATACAGCAAATAAAGAGGAGGTAAAATAATATGAGCTCAATAAAAAATATAACAAATGGAATAATCAAAGAAAATCCAGTATTTGTTTTACTTCTTGGATTATGCCCAACACTTGGCACATCAACTAGTGCAATAAATGGTATTGGAATGGGGTTAGCAACAACTTTTGTATTAATTATGTCTAATCTTGTAATTTCAATTATAAAATCTGGAATACCTGACAAAGTAAGAATACCTGCATTTATTGTGGTTATTGCTTCTTTTGTAACAATAGTAGATTTAGTTATGGCAGGTTATATTCCTGCTTTACACGCTCAATTGGGTTTATTCATTCCTTTAATTGTTGTTAACTGTATAGTATTAGGAAGAGCTGAGGCATTTGCGTCAAAAAACAATGCATTTTCTTCAATGCTAGATGGTTTAGGAATGGGTCTTGGTTTTACTTTCGCACTAGGATTATTAGGAACAGTTAGAGAAATTCTTGGTGCTGGAGCTGCATTTGGAATTAATCTACATATTTTACCTACTGATGAAAATGGTGGAAATATTGGTATGCTTGTTTTTGTTCTTGCTCCTGGAGCTTTTTTCGGTCTGGCTTTTCTTATTGCTTTAATTAATAAAATTAAAAATTAATAATATGGAAATTTTTGTAATTTTAATATCTGCTATTTTTGTTAATAATATAATTTTAGCAAAATTTTTAGGAATTTGTCCTTTCCTTGGTGTTTCTAATAAAATATCTACCTCTATCGGGATGAGTGGAGCTGTATTATTTGTTATTTCTATCGCAACTATTGTTACATATCTTATTTATTACAATATATTAGTACCTCTAGGTATTGAGTATATGCAAACAATAAGTTTTATTCTTGTTATAGCTGCTTTGGTTCAAATGGTTGAAATAATTCTTAAAAAGGTTAGCCCACCTCTTTATCAAGCACTTGGTATTTTTTTACCTTTAATTACAACTAACTGTGCTGTACTTGGAGTTTCAATAATGGTTGTTCAAGAAAAATTTAACTTATTAGGTTCTTTAATTTTTGGTATTGCTGTTTCAATTGGTTTCGCTATTTCATTAATAGTTTTTGCTGGCATAAGAGAGCAATTAGAATTAATGAACATTCCAAAATATATGAGAGGCGTTCCAGCGGCATTAGTTGTTGCAGGATTACTTGCATTATCTTTTATGGGATTTGCTGGTTTAGTTTAATTTGTGTTAATTTATAGAATTTTATAGAATTCAGGTGCTAATTTTTAGCACCTTTTTTATTTATTAATTATAATTGCTAATTTGAGTTTACTAAAAGCTAAAATATTGTTATAAAAAACAAATTAATTGGCTCTTTCTATTCTTTCAATTTTTCTAACTCCTTTTATTTTCTTAATTTTTTCAATTAATTGTTCTAAATGTTTTGTGTCGTTAACATAAAGCATAATAACTCCTTCAAAAACTCCATGATGACCTTCGAAGTTTACTGAACTAATATTTACATTAAGTTGAGTAGAAATTATTCCTGTAATTTTATGTAAAAGCCCTAAATTATCAATGCCTTCTAATTTAATTCCTGTTAAAAAAGAAACAACTTGTTTGTTCGTCCATTTAGCCTTAACAATACTTTGAGCTTTATTTGACATTAAATATGTCGCATTAGAACAAGATGTTTTATGAATTTTTATTTCATTATTTGAAGTAAAATAACCGAAAATTTCGTCGCCAGGAATTGGATTACAACAAATTGCAATAGAGTATGTTATCTCGGCATCATTGTCTTTAGCAAGCTCTTTTGCTCTTTTCATGTCAAATTCAATATCACTATTTGTTTGCAATGAAACATTTTGCTTTTTCTTTTTAAATGAGTTTTTAATTTTATCTAACCAAAACACACCTTTCCTTTGGTCTGCAAAAGTTTTTAAATCTTTAATATTAATTAAATTATTATAAACCCTATAATACAATTCTGATTTATGTGCTATTTGAAAATATATTTTTAATTCATTTAAAATTTTATCATCAAAATCAACTTTTACATATTTTAATTTTCTCTTTAAGAATTCGGCACCCACATCAGAATATTTCCTTCTTTCTTTTCTTACTGCATCTTTTATTGTTGTTTTTGCTTTTGAGCTAATAACATAATCTAACCATTCAATTTTTGGGAATGCTTTTTCAGAAGTAATTATCTCTATGGTATCTCCACTTTTTAATTCAGTATTTAAAGGCACTAACTTTTGATTAATTTTTGCTCCTATACATTTCCCTCCAATTTCTGAGTGAATATCAAAAGCAAAATCAAGAACTGTTGATTTTTTTGGTAATTTTCTTACATCACCAGCCGGAGTAAATACATTAATTTCATCGGTAAATAAAGCTAATTTGAAATCATCAATAAAATCTACCAGATTATTTTCTGGTTTTTCTAATAATTCTCTTATTGTTTTCAACCAAGCATCTAAGGCACTCTCTGTTTTGTCAGATTCTTTATATTTCCAATGAGCTGCATAACCTTTTTCGGCTATTTCGTCCATCCTTTTTGTTCTTATTTGAACTTCTATCCATCTTCCTTTACTAGCCAAAACAGTAGTATGAAGAGACTCATATCCATTTGCTTTTGGTGTTGTAATCCAATCTCTTAATCTTGTTGGGTTAGGTCTGTAAATATCGGTAACCATCGAATAAACTCGCCAGCAATCATCTCTTTCTTTTTCTTTAGGTGTATCAATAATAATTCTAATTGCAAATAAATCAAACACTTCTTCAAAAGGTATATTTTTCGAACTCATCTTTTTCCATATTGAAAAAATTGATTTTGTCCTTCCCTTGATATTATAATTAATATCGGTATTTGATATTTTACTAATAATTGGCAGACTAATTCTTTGAATTAATAATTTACGATTTTCTTCTGTTTTGTCAACCTTTTCTTTTATTTCTCGATATAAAGCAGGCTCTTTATATTTAAAAGAGAGATCTTCTAGTTCGGTTTTAATTTCATACAACCCTAATCTATGAGCCAAAGGAGCATATAAAAACATGGTTTCTGATGCAATATTTAATTGCTTATGTCGAGGCATCGAATCCATTGTCCTCATGTTATGGAGCCTATCTGCAAGTTTTATCAAAATTACTCTAACATCATCAGCAAGTGTTAAAATTATTTTTCTAAAGTTTTCAGATTGATCAGATAATTTTAAATTTTTATCGTTTATGACGCTAATTTTTGTAAGCCCATCTACAATTTTAGCAACTTTTTCTCCAAATCTTTCTCTAATTGTATCTAATGATATTTCGGTATCTTCTACTACATCATGCAAAAGGGCACAAATAACAGCAGTTGTTCCTAATCCAATATCTTCTGTAACTATTTGAGCAACAGACAGAGGATGCATAAAAAATGGTTCCCCTGACTTTCTTCTCATGTGTTTATGAGATTCATAAGATAAATCAAAAGCTTTTCTTATTAATTCAAGATTATTATCTTTATGCCAATTCTTGCAATTTTTCAACAATCTTCTGTATTGTCTTACAATCTCAATTCTCTCTTCTCTTGTTATAATATCTTTTTGCATTTCTTAATTATTTATTAAGTTTTTCTTTTCTTTTTTTCTGCTGCTGGGAAAAGCACATTGTTTAAAATTAATCTGTATCCAGGCGAGTTTGGGAAAAAATTCAAATCGGTTGGTGGGTCACCAACAAAATGTCTATAATCTTCAGGGTCATGTCCTCCATAAAAAGTCCAAGTCCCTTTTCCATATTCTCCATGTAAATATCTAACTTCACCTATTGCTTTATTTTCGGCCATTATCAAAACTTCTGATTTAATTTGATTTTTCAAAAAAGCTGTTGTTTGACCCATAAAACCTTTTATTATTTTAGTATGATTCTGACAAAGCATTGTTGGAACAGGATCCCATTTAGCTGAAAATTCGAATAAAACAAAAAAATCTGATTCTTCAGATATATTTCTAACATTAGTGGCATCAATAGTAGAAACCTCATATTCATAAGGATTAGTATTGACTTTAAAATCTTTAAAAGCGAAACAATTATTATAATTAACTTTTGAATTAATATCATTTGTAGCAGGATCTCCATCAAACATATATTCACAAATATCAACTCCCTCTGAGGCTAATGCTATGTCATAACTATCTGGGGCAGAACACATAGCAAACATATAGCCACCTCCGGATACAAAATCACGAATATTTTTTGCAACAGCTAATTTCAATTGCGAAACTTTCGAGAAACCAAGTTTTTTTGCTGTATTTTCATTAATAGCAACATCTTCTTGATACCAAGTTGCATTTTTATAACTTGCCCAAAATTTACCATATTGTCCGGTAAAATCTTCATGGTGAAGATGAAGCCAATCATAAGTTGGTAAAACACCATTTATAACATCTTCATCATAAATAATATCATAAGGAATTTCGGCATAAGTTAAAACCAAAGTAACAGCATCATTCCATGGTAGTTTATTTTTAGGTGAATAAACAGCTATTTTAGGTTCTTTTTCTAATTTTATTTTATCCATATTTTTTTCGGGACTCGAAATCTCAGCTAAAATAGCATTGTATCTACTATCTGGAATTATTTCATAACTTACGTTTCTTACAATACATTCGGTTTCTATTTCATTATAATATTTACAACAAAAACTACCTCCACGATAATTTAATAACCAATCTAATTCAATTTTTTGTTTAAGTGTCCAAAAAGCAATACCATACGATTTAAGATGATTTTTTTGAGTTTCATCCATAGGTATTAAAATATAACTTGCAAAAATCAAATTATATAAAAAACAAAAGAATGTAAAAAGGATAATTTTTCTCATTTTTCTTAAATAACTGTAAAATTAAACAAATATTAAAAAAACATGATACATATTTTGTATAAAAACAAATTATAATTACTTTTTGTTTGTTATTTGGGATTTACAGCTTGGTTAGAAAAACATTTAATAAAATTTAGAAAAACGGGACGAATTTATTTGAAAATAACAATTTATTGATATTTGAGTTTCGTGTTTATAGAATTAAACTTTTTAAATTGGCAACTTTGTTCTTTATGACACTGACTAAATTAAACGACTTATGAATTTAGTTGTTTTGTGGGGTTAAAATTTGATATGAAAAAAAAGAAATCAATGTGCAATATGTTGTTTTATAGTTAATTATAGTTGAAAAGTAGCTGAATTTGTTTAGGATAAAAAATATTGTAAATTTGTAGTTGTTTGACTTTTTGGCGAAAGTTACAGCTAAATATAACAACACTCATCAAATAAAATTAATTTTAATAAATAAACAATTAAAACAAAAAAGTATGTTATCGGATATTGAAATAGCTAATATAGCAAACATTAGACACATTAAAGAAATTGCAAAAACACTTAATATAAGTGAAGAAGATTTAGAATTATATGGCAAATATAAAGCAAAGTTACCTTTAAATTTGATAAATGAAGATAAAATAAAAAATAGCAAATTAATATTGGTAACAGCTATATCTCCTACTCCTGCAGGCGAAGGAAAAACAACAACATCAATAGGATTAGCTCAAAGTATGAATAAAATTGGGTTAAAAACTACCGTTGTTTTAAGAGAACCGTCACTAGGTCCTATTTTTGGAATTAAAGGAGGAGCTGCAGGAGGTGGCTACTCTCAGGTTATTCCTATGGAAGATATTAATCTTCATTTTACAGGCGATTTATCTGCCGTTGAAAAAGCACATAATTTACTTTCGGCACTAATTGACAATAATATTCAGGATAAAACAAAAAATTTAAATATTGATCCTAGAACAATTAGATGGAAAAGAGTTATAGATATGAATGACAGATCATTAAGAAATATTATTATTGGATTAGGAGGAGCTAAAGAAGGCGTTCCAAGAGAATCAGGGTTTGATATTACTGCCGCATCCGAAGTAATGGCTATTTTATGTCTGTCTAATAATTTGCAAGATTTAAAAGAAAGGTTAAGCAATATTTTTATTGGATACACTTATGAAAATAAACCTATTTATGCAAAAGATTTAAATGCTCAAGGAGCAATGGCAGTTTTATTAAAAGATGCTATAAAACCGAATTTAGTCCAAACATTAGAAGGAACACCTGCAATTATTCATGGAGGTCCTTTTGCAAATATTGCACAAGGAACAAATTCTATATTAGCAACAAAAATGGGATTATCTTTATCAGATTATGTTGTAACAGAAGCGGGATTTGCTTCTGATTTAGGGGCAGAAAAATTTTTCGACATAAAATGCAGAAAAGGGAATTTAAATCCAAGTGCTGTTGTTATTGTAGCAACAATAAAAGCTCTAAAATATCATGGGGGTGTTTTAATTAAAGACTTATCATTACCTAATATTGAAAAATTAAAGTTAGGGATAGAAAATTTAGAAAAACACATTGAAAATATGCAAAAGTTTGGTTTTGAACCTATTATTGCAATAAATAAATTTTCAAATGATTTTGAAGAAGAATTGAAATATGTTAAAGATAGGTGTATTTATTTAGGAGCTAAAGTCTCAATTGTTGAAGCTTGGGAAAAAGGAGGAAATGGAGCTATTGAATTAGCAGAAATTGTTAATACTTCGATTCAACGAAATACCTCAAACTTAAAATTTTTATATGAAGCTGATTGGAGTTATGAGAAAAAAATAGAAACTATTGCTACTGAAATGTATGGTGCTAAAAATATTGAATATAGTTTAGAAGCAAAAAATAGTTTGAAAAAAATAGAAGAATTAGGCTTACCTAATTTGTTGATTTGTATGGCAAAAACACAAAAATCATTGTCAGATGATCCTAAAAAGAAGGGAAGACCAAGAGATTTTAATTTAAAAATAAGAGAAATAGAACTGTCCTCTGGAGCTGGATTTATTGTCCCAATAGCCGGAGAAATAATGAGAATGCCTGGGTTACCTTCAATACCATCGGCTGAAAAAATTGATATTGATAATAATGGGAAAATTATTGGATTATTTTAATTATTATCATAATTTTAAATTTTATTAATTAAAAAACTTATTTATTATGAAGAAAATTATTGGATTATTTATTTTTATTTTTGTTGTTTCATTATATATTGAAGCTCAACAATATTTGGTTGTAACAACTGTTGAATCAATTGTTCCTGCAGGTGTTGGTCGTTCTCGAATTATTGTGCAAAAAACGCCAATAAATTCTGACGATTTTACTACTCAACGTACAGATGGCAAAAAAAGTGATCAAGGGGAAATAAAGAGAGAAGATGCTAAAATTGATGTTTTTGAAGAAACTAAACTTTTAAACTTTTATAGTTTAGTTGGAATAAACTTCCAAAATATTGCTTCAAATGATGCTTTAATAAGTGATAAACTTAATAAATTATCAAAAGACGGTTGGGAATTAAAATTTGTAACAAGTGGTGTTGAAAGTGATGCAGGAAAAGACGATAATAATGGTATTTTTATTACCAGATACGTTTTTTATAAAAAATAATTACGATTTTTTATCGGGGTACTACTTTGAGTCGTGCCCCGATTTTAAGTATTTTAAAAAACTAAGGATGGTGAGGAAATGCTTTCCGTGCCTTGATTTTATATGAAAGAAGTTATTTAACCACCATTCTTAATTTTGTGTTGTGGCTTTTGTCTTGCTGAACGGAGTGAAGCATCTCCTTTCATGAAGAAAAGGCCCTTCGCTCTGCTAGGGCGACAAGTGCTATCATCAGGCTGGCGCGGAAATGTTTTCCGTGCCTTGGTTTTTATATGAAAGAAGTTATTTAACCACCATTCTTAATTTTGTGTTTTGGCTTTTGTCTTGCTGAACGGAGTGAAGCATCTCTTTTACATAGAAAAGACCCTTCGCTCTGCTCAGGGTGACAAGGGCTATCGATATTAATAACAGATAACAGTTGCTCATGCTGGCGCGGAAATGTTTTCCGTGCCAGGTTTTATATGAACTAAGTTATTACGCTTTTCTGCATAGCTAGCCACCGAAAAGTTTTATTTTATTTCACAGTTTTAGGCGAACGTGTAATTTATATGCATTTTTTAATCTTTTTAGGATTTAATCGGCAATCGAATACAGAACTTATATTAATAGTTTTACCATCTACCATGTAAATTATTTTATAATTTCCTTCAACCAAATAGCGATATTCTTTAGCTCTTTTCATTAATAATGGTTCTTTGGCCCCAATTAATGGATTTTATTCGAGTAAAATTGTTTTATTAACAAGGTTTGATGTAATTGTTCTGGCTACTTTAAGGTTCGCTTTATATTTATAATAATCGAAAATTTGCTCTAATTGATTTATTGCAAATTCTGTCCAATATATTTTTACTTCCATTTGCCAATATCTTTAGTAAGATTTTTTGCTTCAACTACCCGACCATTTGCGATGTCATCTTCTGCTTGGTCTATCATAGAGTTTAAATCTTTTTCAGACATTGCTTTTAATTCTTTTTCATAAATTTTATTTTTTTCAATATGAAGAAATTTATCAATTTTATCAATTAATTCTTCGTTATTAATTCTTAAAAATTCCTGAATTAAGCTTATCTTTCTTACTTGTATATTCATAATACATTTATTTTTTATAAATATACAAATATCAAAATTTACAAACAAATTTTAATATTTTTTAATTTCTTCTTTTAAACTGTCCTGTTTTAATAGTTGAAAATTTGATTTAATTTGGTTTTAACTTTTAAAAAAAAACGGGTTTCTTTTATTAGCATATAATCTTATACAATACCAAATAACTACAAAATCATGTATATTAGCCCTTATAAAGTTGGACTATTCAACTATTAGTTTCTGAATTAGATTTAACTCTTTTGTTTGTAATATCAAAAAATAACTTCCTTTGGCAACATTTTCTAAATCAAAATAAAAATTATTTTTACCAATACACACAGGCACATTTGTTTCGCTTTTCACAAAATCACCTTTTAAATTATACAAGTAAAAATCAACATTTTCATTGTGTGACATTACAAAATCAACATTACAATAAGTATGAGCTGGATTTGGATAGCATATTATGTCCTGTGATTTTTCAAGATTCTTTATTCCGATATCTAAAGCTTCGCCATAAGCCTGAAGTTCATAAAGAGAATAAGCATTTGTATCGGAACGTTGTGTACAATGCAATTTAATATATCTGGCATCTGTTGTAATATAAAACTCATCTTTTTTTCCGTTGCCATTGCTTATAGTCGCAAAATTATTCCACCCTAATAATGTGTCGCTACTTGTAAGTATTTCGTATTGAGTCGCAAAACTAGCACCCCATTTCAATACAATTTTATTTAATGTATAATTTTCTTTTAAATCTACTATAAAATATTGATTATCAGATTTTTTAGATTTCCAGCCCGATTTAATTAAACCATCAACAGCATATTCTGCTTTGTTTATAGTGTCGAGCTCTGATGAAAAGGCAACTGGTTTTTTCAAGGCCAAATTAACTTCAAGTGGATTCTGAACACTGTCATAAACATATATATTTGCGGTTGTTGTATTATTGTTTTCATTAGTTTCGCTGATAAGTAAATCAGAATCAACTGTTGCAGTAATAGTAAAGTTTCCTGCGGTGGTTGGTATCCAGTAGTTTTTACCTAAAACTCCTTTTGATGCCGAAAGCATACGCATACCTCCTGTGTAGATTAGACAAGTGGTATCAACATAAGCAATATCCTGATTGTTTACATTAATTTTTATTTTATAATTGTTATTGCTTTCACCCGTTCCTTCGTTTTTTAAATTTGTTATAAAAATAACTGTATCTCCAATATGCGGATAAGGCGGATACCATAATATTTTTGATACTCTTAAATCGGGCTTTAATTGAGCAGAATTAATTTGGAATGTTACATTTAATGGAAGATTATCTGAAGCAGTCCCAATATGAGCAATAAAATTTCCGGTCGGAACTTTATAAGAAGAAATGGATTCATCATAAATATATAAATCTTCAGGATTTATAGTAAAGGTAACTGTTTTTGTTTGTCCGGTATTTAGAGCTATACGTTGAAATCCTTTTAGCTGTTTTATAGGCATTGGTATAGAAGGGTTTAGTTGTTCTAAATACAATTGAGGAACTTCTTCGCCCGAACGCGAACCACTATTAGTGATATCAACACTAATATTAATAGGTTCTCCAACATTAAATGTATTGTTGTTAATTTGAATATTGCTATATGAAAAAGTGGTATAACTTAATCCATGTCCAAAAGCAAATTCGGGAGTTAAACTGTTTTTATCGAACCAGCGGTAACCACCACCCCAATCGTCGTTAAAATTAGTATTGCTAATAGGAAGTTGAGCATTGTTTTTTGGCATTGTAACAGGCAGTTTTCCTCCTGGATTGTAATCACCAAATAGCACTTGATCAATGGTGTTCCCTTGTTCTTGTCCGTTATAAAAACAATATAAAAGACCTTTTATATTACTGATGCATTGACTCAAAGACACCATGCCTCCGCTTACCATTACTGCAACAACATTAGGATTTACTTCAGCAATTCGATTGATTAGTAATTGTTGTTGACCTGGCACTTCGGTAGAACCATTTTTACGATCTGATGTTTCACCCTCTTGGTAAAAATCCAGCCCACCGATATATATAACCACATCGGCTTCGGTGGCAGCAGCAATGGCTTCGGCAAAACCACTAGTATCGTCAGAATTTATATCACATCCACGAGCATACGATAATTTAGACCAACTTAATCTATTTAAGATAGGAGTTATTGGAGCTACTGCATATTTAGGAAAAACAAAACTACTTCCAAATCCATCTAATTGAACATTGGCTGCGTTTGGACCTATCAAAGCTACTTTTGTAACAGTATTCTGATTTATAGGAAGAATATTTTCTTGATTTTTAAGTAAGACCAAACTTTTCAATCCAGCTTCATAGTTTATTTGGTTCGATTCGGTACCGCCTATAGCTGTTGTATCTAGCTTTGGTTGCCAGTCGAGCATACCCGAAATATACTTAGCACGTAATACATTTTTCACAGCACTATCTATTGCCGCTATGTTTATATTTCCATTATAAAGCAGAGAATATAAATCATAATTATAATGGGTTGAACCCATGCAAACATCAAGTCCGCTTTCTATCGCTGCTTTTGCATCATGCACCGACCCCCAATCTGAAACTATAAAATATGGAAAACCCCAGTAATCACGTAATATGGTTTTATTTAATTCATGGCTATGTGAAGCACTAAAGCCGTTTACGGCTATATAAGCACTCATGGTATTTAAAGCATTGGCATTTTGCACGCATTCGCGGAAAGGCCAGCCCCAATGTTCCATCAACATTCTGCGACTTATGGTCATGGTATCGGTCATTCTGGTATTTTGTGCATTTTCACAAACAAAACTTTTGATACTGCAAAGAAGAGGATTTGTTTGTAATCCATTTACGGTTGCAGCTCCAATTTTTGCACATAGATAAGGGTCTTCTCCATAACTTTCGGTGCTACGTCCGTTGCGAGGATCATTGCATAGGTATAAAGCAGGGGATAGAGCCATGTTAATTTCTTTTGCACAAAATTCTTTTCCCATAGCTAAAGCCATTCTGTATGCCAAATCAGGATCCCATGTTGCTGCAACAGCAACTCCTACAGGAAAGCTTGTTGCTTCGGCTTCGGCAGGTACAGGATAAGTTGTGCTTGGAGTAGATTCAGTCCAACGATAACCATGAGGTCCGTCTGAGGGATATAAACCAGGAATTCCCAAACGTGGATTGTCGGCGGTATTCATTACATCTAACGGGCTTAACTGCAATACTTTTTCAAGCAATGACATTTGCGAAAGTTGCTGATTAATTTTTTGTTCAAGTGTAATTAATTGCGACTTACCACAAATAGAAATCAATATAAAAAATATTAAAGCATATAAAATTTTCATAAAAACTAATTTTTTATAATTTTCATTGTTTTACAAACCAAAAGCTGGCGCGGATTTGCAATCCGTGCCAATATATTCAACATTTTTATAATCTAAAGTTATCCAAAATATTTCATTCATTTTTTTATTTAATAAGTTTTTGCCATCTAAATCTGGTGCGGATTTGCAATCCGTGCCAATAATATTCCTAACATTTTTATAATCTAAAGTTATCCAAAATATTCAATTCTTTTTTTTATTTAATAAGTTTTTGCCATCTAAATCTGGTGCGGATTTGCAATCCGTGCCAATAATATTCCTAACATTTTTATAATCTAAAGTTATCCAAAATATTCAATTCTTTTTTTTATTTAATAAGTTTTTGCCATCTAAATCTGGTGCGGATTTGCAATCCGT
>CAZJKL010000017.1:40458-48890 GCA_964546655.1 uncultured Bacteroidales bacterium
AGTTATCCAAAATATTTCATTCATTTTTTTATTTAATAAGTTTTTGCCATCTAAAAGCTGGCGCGGATTTGCAATCCGTGCCTTTTTAGCAATAACACTTATTTGCAATCCGTGCCTAACTTCATCAATTATATGTTACTAATTTTGACGATTCTAATACAATTTCAATCATAGAATCTAATTCAGAATAATTTCTTGCAGAACTAAACAAATATTCTTCAGGACTAGAAACTATCATTTCTTCCACAGGATTTTTATGGATATATTCTAGTTTTTCATGAAAAAATTTCATGCTTGATATTTCTTTAGGTTGATTGCTGCTTTGCCAAATTTTATATTCTTGCTTTTTCTTTAAATGATTACTCGATTCAGAAAAATATTTTAACATCCAATCACGCCTGCTTTCAGGATATTCTAATATGTTTTTTATTATTTGTTTTGAAGTGTATTTTTTTAAGTCTCTCAATATGTCAGATAATTCATTTTCACCTATTGCTTTGCAAATCAAATGTAAATGACTAGACATTAAACACCATCCATAAATCTCTAATCCTTTTTCTTTCTGACAATGTTTAAGTGAATTTACAATTACTAGTTTTTGTTCTTTTCTAATAAATATATCAACCCATCCAACTACTGTCATTGTTATAAAATATGCTTTATCTTTATCTCTAATTTTATATTTTTCTGACATTTTATTTTTTTTTAATTAGGGCACGGATTACAAATCCGCGCCAGTTTCTTTTTCAGTTAGGGTACGGATTTCAAATCCACACCAGCTTCTTTTTTAATTAGGGCACGGATTACAAATCCGCGCCAGCTTCTTTTTAATTAGGGCACGGATTACAAATCTGCACCAGCTTCTTTTTCAGTTAGGGCACGGATTTCAAATCCACACCAGCTTCTTTTTAATTAGGGCACGGATTGCAGATCCGCGCCAGTTTCTTTTTAATTAGGGCACGGATTTCAAATCCGCGCCAGCGTCTTTTTCAGTTAGGGCACGGATTACAAATCTGCACCAGCTTCTTTTTCAGTTAGGGCACGGATTTCAAATCCACACCAGCTTCTTTTTAATTAGGGCACGGATTGCAGATCCGCGCCAGTTTCTTTTTAATTAGGGCACGGATTTCAAATCCGCGCCAGCTTCTTTTTAATTAGGGTACGGATTACAAATCCGCGCCAGCTTCTTTTTTAGCTATTTAATTTACAATAAATTTCTTAGTTGTAATACCACTACTATTTACTTCCATTAAAAAATATAAGCCTGTTTCTAAGTCGTTTGTATTTAATGCTTTACAGTTTTTTGTTTTTAAAATTTCTTTTCCATGTGAGTCGTAAACTATAATATAATCAGGTGTTTTATCAGAACTAATATTTAAAATACTACCTTTTTTACAAGGATTAGGATAAAGCTTTATAATATCAGAATTACTAATTGCTTCTTCAATTCCAACATCATTAATTTTAAATTCTACAGTAACTGTATAATTTGTATCCATTCCTGTAATCATATAATAATTAGTTTTATTTCCTAATACTATTTCTCCATTTACTGTCCACTCTTTTACTATATAACTAGAATCAGGTGTTGCTGTGAACATAACATTTTTTTGAGCCTGAACAGTTGAAGAAGGCAAAACAGTTAAATAGTCAACTGTTGCAGTAATAGTACCATTTGCAGGAGAACCAACGGTATTGTAATCCAAATTATAAGTAATTACTTGTTCTGGATATTCTAAAGATAATTCAGATGTATTGTTTGATGCATCAATAGCAAGGGCAACATAATAATCGTCAACATTATCATAATTAAAAATATAAGCCCAATTACCATTTACATCACAGGTTGTTACGCCAATATATTCAATACATTCAGCCGAAAAATAATCGTTAATTTTTGACTTGTAAATTTCAATTCTAGTGTTAGTTGGACTTGCTACATCAATGTTTCCAGAAATTGTTGCTTGTCCTGAATTATATGAAATATTATTTATAACAGGGCTGTTCATCATTCCATTTGGTCCATCATCAACATCACCTTCGTCATTTTCATTAAAACCATCATTAGGAAATATTTCGATACTGTAATTTGCATTATCATAAATTGAATTGCATGAAATAAGGTTGTTTTTTGCTAAAGAAGACTCTATTTTTATCCCATTTCTACCATTATAAGCTATTATATTTGCATAAGCAGCAGAGCCTCCGATTGTATTATTTGCAGCATTTTGTGTAATTAATATACCTTGAACTCCATTTCCTAAAGGTAAATTACCAGTTATATCTGTCCCAATTTTATTTCTAATAATTGTGTTATAGTCACTATAAATTCCAAATAAAGTTATACCATTAGCTTTGTTTCCTGAAATTAGGTTGCTATCAACAACATTAGCATAAGAAGCACCATCAATATGAACTCCTGTCTCGTTAGGAATTGCATAGGTTCCAGTTAAATCAGTTCCAATTTTATTGCCTATAAGATACATATAGCTTGTACTGTTATTGTAAAAATATGCACCAAAAGCAGTGTTTCCAGAAATTAAATTACCCTGACCATTTAAATAACCACCAACAATATTGTGATTTGAACGGTCATCGCAAAGTAAACCATAGGTGTTTGGTATAGCAATAGTTCCTGCTGCATCTGTTCCTATAAGGTTTCCCTGAACTTTATTCCAGATACAACCAACGCCAAAAATATCAACACCATAAGCCACGTTTCCTGCAGCCACGTTTCCTGAATCATTTTTAGCTGTTAATTCCCCTGAAGGAGAAATTCCGCCAATTTGATTATAGGCAGCAGCACCTTCAACGGTAATTCCATCATAATTTTTTAAAGCTATTGAGCCTGTTCTGTCAACACCAACCCAATTGTTTATAATTAAATTATGTTCCGAATCGCTCATTCTAATACCTGCATATTCATTACCAGAAATAAGGTTCCAGTTTGCTGAACCAATATCTCCAATTTGATTATTATTAGCACCACTAATTATTTCAATAGCATTTACATTCCCTTTTCTTGCAGTTCCATTATAATTACAACCAATATAGCAACCTGTAACTTTATTATTGAATGAACCTTTGCCATAAATTTGAATTCCATATAAAAACTCATTAATAATTAACCCTTTAATTGTATTATTTGAAGAGTTAAGGATAGAAAAACACACTTCTACTGTCCTTACACTACCATTTAACTCAATTTCGGGTCCATTTGGATTGGTGTTTCCTGCAAAAGTAGTTTGTGTTGTTCCGTCAATTGTTATATATCCTGTAGTAATAGGAGGTAAGCCTTCGTCGGTATAAGTAATAGTCCAAACACCTGTTGAGGAGTTATATCCTTGATCTGTAGTTGGAATTTGAAACTGAATAGTGTGAGGTGCACTTCCTGCATTATTCAGACAATTTGTAATGGCGGTTCTTAGAGAACCATTTCCTGTGTCGTTTGTATTTGTTACTACATAATTAGTCGCATAAGTAAAACAAAATACTAGTGAAATAAGCGTTAATAATATATATTTTTTCATGATAATTCTTTTTTTAATTAATAGATTATTTAAATGTTAGTTTTATTATTTAACATTAAACATTTTTGAATAACTGAATCCATTTTCAGATTTTACTGAAATTATATAATTGCCTGAGTTAACAATATTATATTTTTTTAAATCAAGAGTTATGCAGTTATTCTCAATATTAAAATTAGCATTATCTATTAAAAGTTTAGCGTTTGCGTCATAAACAGAAATATTTACATTTTTTAAATCATTGTTTTTAAATGAAATATTTAAATTATCAGAGCAAGGATTTGGGAAAACAGATAAGTTTAAATTCTTTTGATAAGAATCATTAATATTAAGAGTAATATCTGAATTTAATGAAAACTCGGAGGTATTACCATCTTTATCAATAGCAATGGCAGTAATAGTATCATTTAAATTAAGTAATTCGGTAATCATATTCCAAGCACCATACTCATCAGGGTTAACCGAACCAATAAATTCTTTTCCCTGACCATAGTCAGAAGTATCTCCAGTAGATTTATAAATTTCAATTGTAATTAAAGATGGATTTTGGCTGTCAATATTTCCTGTGATCCAAGTTTTTTCGTTATTGCTATTATAACCAACATGTGAAATAACAGGAAAATTTAACATATCCGAAGGACCACTATCCCAGTCGCCATTGTCATTTTCATTTACCACCGAAAACGGAAAAATATCTATACCTAAACCATCATTATCAAAAATGCTGTTTCCCGAAAGTTTATTGTAAAGAGTAAGTTCGTTTTTAATAAGAATACCTCCATCAATATTATATGCAATAATATTTGGTTTGTCGTGTGTGCCTACGGTATTATAAGATGCACCTTGGTCAATATATATTCCACCATTTCCATTTGGTATAGCAGAAGAACCATTTATATCGGTTCCAATTTTATTTCCAACAATTAAATTACTATCAGCATTTTCATAAATAATAAGACCAGCCATTTCATTACCAGAAAGAAGATTGTTTTCTATATTATTATGTTTAGCAAATGTTGTAAGAGTAATTCCATATCTATTAGGAATAGCAACAGTTCCTGTTATATCGGTTCCAAAATAATTGCCTTTTATTTCATTATATTCTGTTAATTGGTTTGTAATCATCATACCACTTAATCTGTTTCCAGAGAAAATATTTCTTTCTTCTTGAGAATCGCCACCAATAATATTATATCTAGTTCCTGTTGAAACAACAATTCCGATATCATTAGGAACAGCAACAGTACCAGATGAATCAACACCAACCATATTGCCTAAAAATCGGTTGCCTTCGGTGCCACGTGTTACATAAAACAAACCATAGCTAAGGTTACCCGAAAGAACACAATTAATAACATCATTGTTATGAGAAGCACAATCGAAGCAAATTCCGGTAGCATTAGGCAATGAATTTTTACTTGTAATATCAGTGCCTATAAAGTTATTATATAAGTGATTTTCGCTGCAATTTCCATAATAAACAACTCCATAAACTTTGTGTCCCGAAACAACGTTTCTTTCACCATATTCGTAGCCACCTAAAATATTATGTTTAGCCGTAGAGTTAAATTCAATGCCATTACCCTGAACTAATGAGTCTAAATATTCCTGACCAGGAGTTGGATTTTTAAAAGGAATAGCAATTTTATTCATACCACTAATGTCGGTTCCAATTAAATTACCAATTGTTATATTGCTATCAGCCGCTTCTATGTAAATACCTATTTCTAAGTTTCCCGAAATAATATTTCTGTCTTGAATAGTTTTTCCGCCAATTTTATTGCTATTTGCTAAACTTTTAATAATAATACCCTTGTGGTTGCTTAACATTTTAGTGCCTGTAACATCGGTTCCTATTAAGTTTCCTTTAATAATATTTTCTCTTGTATATTTTCCTGTAAGAAGTACTCCAATATCTTCATTACCAGAAATTAAATTACCTTTTCCAATTATATTTCCATGAGATTTTGTAATTGTTACACCATATAAATTAGGAATTTTTTCATCTCCTGTAGAATTTGTTCCGATATAATTACCTTGAATAGTATTATTAGTTGAACTTCTTCCACTTATTAAAATACCTGCCTGAGAGTTGCCCGAAATTAAATTTCTATCAGATGAATTAATTCCACCAATAATATTATTACTTGAAGAATCTGCCATAATTCCATTTTCATTTGGAATAGCGGAATTTCCATTTAAATTAGTTCCTATTTTATTTCCAATAATAGTATTTCCATTAACTTTTTTAAGAACAATACCTGCTGTTAAATTACCTGAAATAAGGTTGTTTTTTATTGTATTATTATTAGCGCTATTATTTAAAACAATACCATTATTATTAGGAGTAGCAATAGTGCCTGTACTTCCAATATAATTATTTTCAATAGTATTATTAATTCCTGTTGGTTCAGAAACTAATATTCCGTTATTAAAACCATAAACTAAAAAACCTTTAATTGTATTATCTGAAGAAAAAACTCCAAACGACCACAAAACAGTGTAAGGACTGCTAGTAGTTATAGCAATAAGTGGTGTGTTCGAATATCCAGGTTGAGTTGTTGCATTAATTGAAATGCCGCCACCAGTAATATATGGCAGATTAGAAGTTAATGTAATTGTCCAAATGCCATTACTGTAATTTGGGTCAGACGTTGGAATGTTAAAAAATACTGTTGCCCCTCCGCCTAACGAATTTGCTTGAGTTATAGCTTCGGCAAGAGAGCCGGCGCCAGAGTTATTTGTATTTGTTACCGTAATAGGACTTGAATAAATTAGATACGGAATAAAAAACAATAGCTTTAAAAGTAATAATTTTTTCATAGTGGTGAATTTTAAAATTTTCAAAAAAAAAGTTTTTCAAATTTAATAAAAATTAATTTAAGTTTAAAATAAATTATATAAAGGTAGGTGAGCTGTTAAAAATTACGAGGTTCGTTTTTGTGTATTGTATTGAAAGTCAGTTTTTTGTGTAATGTTAAAAGAACATATTTTTAAGGAAATTGAATGAAATAAAACAAATAAGATTCAATTTTATTTAAAACCTATAATGAAAAAATATCTGTTGATGTATAATTTGAAAAAAATCTAGTATGGCTTTTGCAAGAACAAATAGCTATTTTATTTTGCAAGTTACTCAACACAATAACAGAAATTATAAAAAATATTTTTAAAGAAGGCGAGTATGTCGGAATTTAGGAAATACTACTTAACGAGATAGTGTCTAATCAAATTTCGGCTGTAGCTTGATTTTGTGCGGTTTTTTTATAACTCAAAATTTGTAAATATTTTCAAGTTTTACTACAACTTCGCATAACGCAAAATTGTTGTTAGCTTTTGTTGTTTTTTATGATTTCTTTTATCTCTTGTTCGGTAAATCCAGTTAATTTCTCGAGAATTTCTATCGGCAAACCTTCCTTAAATCCAGTTATAACAACTTCCATTTTCTCACTCATTTTCCCTTTCTCATATGCAGTATTTTGAACATTTAAGACATCTCTATATGCATTAATACTTGCTTCATATTGCTTGTATTCATCTGGTTGTAATCTTGATATCTCTGCTATCTCAAACAGTTTTAAGAAGATTTCTTCTTTCAATGATGAAGGTATTCTTTCTAGCTTAGCCAAATTCTTTAATACATACATCCATTTATCAAAGCGTGTTTCAAGTTCTTTTTCTGTCTTTTCAAATTTTGGCATTTCTAAATAAATATAATGCAATTTATCGTAAAAAACTTTTTTTGTTCCTTGTTCTGTTAACATTACATCGTGGCGATATTTATCTTTTTCACTCTCATCAAATTCAAAATCTAATATTCCTATCGTATATACTGATTTCAATTCAAAATTCCAAAATCTATCTTTATTTCTTGCTTGCTCCTGAATTGGAAAAGTTGAATAATACAATGTTCTATCTTTAAAAAATTTTTGTTCCGCTTTTTGCATCTCTACTATAAATTGCTCACCTTTTTCATTTTTGCAATAAATATCAAAAATTGCTTTTCTGTCGCCTAATGATATTGGTAATTTCTCATTCGGCAAATATGATAATTCTGTTATTTTTCCTTCTTTATCTTTTAGTAATTCATTTAAAAAATCTAATAATAAATCTTTATTTGGCTCTTCTCCAAACAATCTTTTAAATCCATAATCAGTAAATGGATTTATATATTTTTCTCTTATTTCGGTCATAACTATTTTAGTTTCAACAAAGATACTAATTTATTTTAATTCAAAATTCTACGTATTGTCCTTTTTTATAATAAATGCTAACAGATTGATTTTCGTAAATACTTGCTAATTTGTTTAACGGTATAAGTATTTCCTAAAAATCCAAAATATTCTCTATTTATAGCAATTTCAACATCTTTCGAAAATCTTTCTATCAAATTCCAACATTTACTTAACGAAGTATCTCATTTAAACGACAAACTTTCTGAGTATGGTGAAACGGCTTTGGCTATTTCGTCAAGAGTAGGCTTGCCTGAAATTTTTATGCCGTACAATTCTTTTTCTTTTTTTTGATACCAATAAATACCACTAGCAAGTCGTACTAGCAAATCCGAATTTGTCAAACGTTGTAAAGATTTTTTTATGGTTTCGGGAGTCCCTAAATCTGCAAAATCATCAAGGAAAAATATTTTTCCACGCTTGTGATTTTTTATTTTATTTTTTATTTATTGATACTTGCTTAATATTCTTCTGACTTTTATTGTCCCTGATTTATTATGTTTTGGGGACAAAAATACTAATGCAAAGATACATTTTTTTGAAATAGTAAGGTGGAAATAAGAGAAATAAAAGTTTTTACTCTGCAATAATAATTTTTTCAACAAAAACAATAGAGTTAGATTTAAACACACAAAGATATACTCCGTTATTTAGGTCGTTTTTCTAAAAG
>CAZJKL010000018.1:0-47589 GCA_964546655.1 uncultured Bacteroidales bacterium
TATAATTTGCAACAATTTCATCTGTATTATCAGTTGAGGCATCATTAATAATTATTAACTCCCAATTTTCATAAGTTTGAGCCAATACACTATCAATAGCTTTCACTATCATGTGAGCTCTGTTGTAAGTAGGAATTATTATCGAGAATTTTATATTGTTCATTTTATTCGTTTATTTTCCAATAGCCCAATTTATTTGAGCCTATTCTTGTAATTATTCCTTTTTCCTTTAACTTTTTTAAATATCTTTCTATTGTCCTTTCTGAAACAGTAAATTTTTTTGCCATTTCTAGAATTAAAATATTTGGATTATTTTTTATTGTCAATAAAACTTGTGATATATTTATCCCGACATTTATCCCGACATTTGTCCCGACATTTGTCCCGACATTCTCTTGTTCTTTATTATAAAACTCAATAAAGAACCCACCTGAGTTTTCAGTAATAATAGGTTCAGGGATACCGTTTTGTTCACATTCATTATAAATAACAGAAATTCCTCTTCCCCACGATTCAATATAACCTGCCTTGAAAAATAAACTTGCCAAAGTTTTATTTCTTGGTATTGATGCATGTTCTTTTTTTAGGTTATCAAAGTTTAAATTTTCAGGTAGAAGCCCATCGTTCCATATAGATAAACTATTGTTATTTACTTTCATCTGAATAAAAGAACCACTATAATCTTTATGAACAATAGCATTAAATATTGCTTCTCTCAAAGCTTTTTCAGGATATTCTAATCTTTCAATTCGGGTTACTCCATTGTATGAAATATTTGATTTTAAATATTTTGATTTCAATAAAGGTATTATTTTTTCAGCTACATTAAATACGTTTTCTTCAATAATATCTTGTGTTATAATATCAATATCTGTGATAAATCTACCTATTTTAAAACTTGCTGTAGTAAAAAACTTAATAGGATTTTTTGCAAATGCTAATAAAGCTGCTCTTTTTATATATCCCGACTTATCAACTAAATTCAAATTTTCAAATAAAGTCTGTATATTATAGCTTTTTGCTTCACTTGATATTCTATTTGCTAAAATTGCTTTTTCAATAAATGAATTTACAGTATTAATATCAATATCCTCAAATTTTGCACAAGGAATACCTATATCATCCCAACTTAAATTTTGTTTTTTTAATAAAAATTCTTGTAATTTAATTCCTTTTAATTCTTGAGTAGTGGAGCCACTACGTATATAAAACTTGCTTTTATAACTAATAGGCTCTTCGTTTTTATCAATATTTATTGATATATATTGCAAACTATTTTTAGTATATATTTTTATTCGGGGATATATTCCTAAATTATTAATAATTTTATTTGGAATGTCTTCAAGTAGTTTTTTTGCATTATTTACTCCAACTATTTCCCCATTATCATTAATCCCAATATTAATAACACCTCCATTAGAATTAGCAAAACCACAAATATGCTTTAAATATTCGTCTTTCCAAATTAATTTAAACTCAATATATTCATGTTCAATATTCATAATTTAAAAAGCGTCATTAATAATTATCAACTCCCAATTTTTATACGTTTGATATAACGCACTATTAATAGCTTTCACTATCACGTGAGCTCTGTTGTAAGTAGGAATTATTATCGAGAATTTTATATTGTTCATATTATTCGTTTATTTGCCAATAGCCAACCCTTGCGTTTCCAATACGTTCTACTTTATTTTTGTTTTTTAATTTTCTTATGTTTTCTTGTACTTTACGTTGAGAAATACCAATTATTTCTGATACTTCTTTAGATGTTATTTTCGGATTTATTTTTATGCACTCCAAAATTTTTTTCTGGTTTTCATTAATTTTTTCTACGACCTTTTCTACGACCTTTTCTACGACCTTTTCTACGACCTTTTCTACGACCTTTTTGTTTTTATCTTTCATTAAATCCTTATTTAGTGGTACTTTGCAGATAAAAACATCATTTTCTTCAAATATTATTTTATTATTGTTTGAATATGCCTTTGAATATTTAAAAACATTTTTAACTCCTGTTCCAAGTTCTTCGGACCTCCCTATTTGAGTGAATATTTGTGCTATATTTGGGTTTTTTGGGAAAGGTTCAAATTTTCCAGGTAAAAGATGTCCAATAAAAATCGCTTTATTTGCATTTTTTGTTTCAACTCTATCATTATAAATAATAAAAGACGAAGGATATGCATTGTTATATTCTCTGTGAATAATCATATTGGCTATAATTTCACGAAATATTTTATCTCTTAAAGAAATTCTATTTGTTCCCTCGAGGTAAAAATTATCATATAAATGCTTTTCCGTAAAGCTCATTAATTTATCGTAAGCATCTATTAAATTACATCTAATATTTTCTCTATCATCATATCTGTCAACATTGTTTTTTCTTAAAAGTGCATCAATTTTATAATGAGGTATAGCAGATTGAATAACCTCGTCTCTGCCAAAAAGCAAAAGTGCCGACATAGTAAATCCTTCAATATTTTCACTTAAATCGGTACGATATAACCCAGAAGTGATAAAAAATTCATTGTCGCTTAAATTATTCCATGGATGTTGCGACCTATTGTTTTTTATCATTTTCCTCGTTTTTTCTACAATCCCTTCGACAAAATGACTCTCATTTAAGTATGGATATATTTTGTTTTCAGTATAAATTATGTTTTTTCTGTTATATAAATTTTTAATCTGTTCATTAGACTTTAATTCATAATCTCCATCAACACTTCTATCGAATATTTTATTATTTAATCTATGAACTTGAGACGAAGATGGTATAAAAATATAAATTATTTTTTTGTTATTATAATCAATAATTTCAGGGAACAACAAAAACGATGGAGTTATTTTTTGAGGATTATTACTAAGATTCACTATTTGCTTACATAATTCTTCAACTTTATCTTCATCAATTCCTTCAATAGTTTTATTATCATTGATTCCTAGTAGAATTTCTCCTCCATTTCTATTAAGAAAGGCACATACAGTTTCAAATAAAGTATCTGGTAAAGTATTTTTCGATTTTTTAAATTCAATACTTAATCCTTCGCCTTGCTTCAAAATTTTATTAATATCTTTCATTATACTGAAAAATCAAATTTTTTGTAAAAATACACTTCTTTACAAATATTATTGACAGAGTTTCTAAATATTTTCTTCATTAAAATTTACGTTTTTGATATATGCTTTAAATATAAATCTTTCCAAATTAATTTAAACTCAATTCGTTGCAATCTTTCTAATTCTTCAACAATACTTTTGCATTATTTAGGGCTTCTTCAGTGATTTTTTCGCCACTAAGCATTTTTGCTATTTCGGTAATTTTTTCTTCGTTGTTTAATGATTTTATAACTGAAGAAGTAATATTGTTTTTACTCGATTTGTAAACACTAAAATGTTCATCTGCTTTTGCCGCAATTTGAGGTAAATGAGTTATTGCTATTATTTGCATTTTATTGCTCATTTCTTTTATTATTGTCCCAACTTTATCGGCGATATCTCCTGAAACACCATTATCTATTTCGTCAAAAATTATTATTGGAGACACCTCAATTTCATTTATAACCGATTTTATCACAAGCATAAGTCTCGACATTTCTCCGCCTGAGGCAACTTTCGAAATTTCATCAACTGCTATGCCTTTATTTGATGAAAATAAAAACTTAATTGAGTCTTTTCCATTAATATTAAAATCATCTGAAATGGTGTTTTTAATAACAAAACTTGAATCGGGCATTCCTACTTTTTTTAGCTTTTCAACTATGTCTTTTTCTAGTTTGCCAAATACACTTTCTCTTTCTTTCGTTAATTCTTTTGCTAGTTTTTCTAGTAAAATTGTTTCTTTACTTAGTGCTTCTTCAAATTTCTTAATGTTTTCTTCTAATGAAGTTATATTTGAAATTTTAAGGTCTAAATCATCTTTTATTTTAATAAGCTCCTGAACTGTATTTACATTATGCTTCTTTTCAAGATTATAAATTAAATTTAATCTAGATTGGATATATTCAAGTTGAGCAGGACTAAATTCAAACTTATCTTGCAAACCTGATATCTCATTATATATGTCTTTTAATTCAATATTTACCGAATTAATTCGTGTGGCAATTTCTTTAATATTATCAGAATAAACACTAACCTTATCTAATTGATTTTTAATGTCATTAATGAATGATAAGATGTTTATTGAATCATTTCCATTTAAAATATTTTCAGTATTAATAAGTGCTGATTTAATTTCTTCTGAATTTTCTAAAGCATTGCATTCTTTTTCTAATTCATTAAAGTCATCTTTTAATAAATTTGCTTTTTCTAACTCATCAAACTGAAATTTCATATAATCAAGTTCTTTAATTGACTCTTTCTCGATTAATATTAAATTATCAAGTTCTTTTTTTGATTTAATGTAATTGTTATAAGCAAATTTATATTCAGATAATATTTTCTTGTTTTTTATACATGAATCAATAATTGATAGTTGAAAATATGGCTTATTAATAGTTAAAGTTTTATGTTGTGAATGAATATCAATCAACATATCACCTAATGTTTTTAAATCGGATAATTTTGCAGGTGTATCATTTATGAAAATACGAGATTTGCCGTTTTCTAATATTTCTCGTCTAATAATTAATTCATCAGAATAGTCAAGGTCATTTTCATCAAAGAAATTTTTTAATGAATAATCTTTTATATTAAAATAACCTTCAACTACGCACTTATTATTTATATCTTTTATTACATTACTGTCGGCTCTTTGTCCTGTTATTAAGCTAATAGCCCCAATAATTATTGATTTTCCAGCTCCTGTTTCACCTGTAATAATAGATAATCCGTTATTAAAATCAATTTTAATATCATCTATAAGAATATAATTTTTAATTAATAAGCTCTTGAGCACAAGTATATTATTTTAATTTACTATTGCAAAAATAATTAAAAGAATGAATTAAAAGAATAATTGTTTTGATACTTTTTTTATATCTAGAATTATAAAATAAAAAGGGAGTTGTATTAAAATTGAAACAACCTATTTATTTCATTAATTGGTCATATTTTGAACCATTTGCTGGATCCATTTGTTTTAACAAATTAACAATCTTTGCTTTATCTTGCGGATATGCTTCAGAAAAAATATTAACTATTTCATCTGATTTAGCATTTAAAAATAGTTGCATAACAAATGAACCAGGTTTCTTTCTATACACTGGCAATAATGATTCTAATGATTCGGTAATACTTCTGATAGCCGGGTCTTTTTCTTTCGATAATTTATCTAATCCTAATCTATGGTATTTGTATAAACATTCTCTTAATGGTTTAAAAGAAGGGTCTAGTATTTCTTTAATTATCCAATATCGATTTTTTTTGCCGTCAAAAGCATTCCAGCCTTTCCCTAATGGATCGCTTTGTGCATTGTTTACGATGTTTTCGGCTATCTGATAAAACTCTGTGCCGCCTAAAGATTGAAAAGTGTCATAATCATAGCCCAAAATTAAATAAACATAGTAGGCAATAACCGAAGTTAAGTTTGAAGAGTGAGTATTTTCTATAAATTCTAATGGTTGAAATTCAACATATTTAAAAGCAAAATCATTGTCCTTAAAATTTAATAATGTAGAATTATATGAGGTATTAAAAATTGGTCTAGTTGATTGAACTTGTATTGTTGCATCAAATTGATCCGAATTATTCCATTTTGTTATATTAATTAAAATGCTGCATTCAATTCTTTCTTCAGTTTTGTAACTGTGGTTAGTCCATCTTTTATTATTTATAAACTCAAAAATATCTTTTTGCAATGATTCAAAAATTCGTTTATCACTTGTTTGAATTTGTTGTGAATTAACTTGAACTGTGCAATATATTTCTTGAGCAAATGAAAATATAGAAGAAAAGAAAATAAAAAGAAATGAAAGAATATAAATTTTCATATAAAATTACGAATTACGAATTATAAATCTCGAAACAATAATTGACTTACTTTATTAATAATATCAACGGCAACTTTTGTTTTTTCTTTTAACTCAAAATGTTCAATTTTATTGTTTTTATCAATTATAGTAATTTTATTTGTATCGTGTTCAAAACCAGCTCCTTTATCTTTTAATGAATTTAATACAACAAAATCTAAATTTTTATTTGTTAATTTTTGTTTAGCATTACTTTCTTCATTATTTGTTTCAAGGGCAAAACCAACAAGAATTTGTTTTTTTGTTTTTAATTTACCAAGTTCTTTTAATATATCTTTTGTTGATTTTAGTTTTATTGTTAAATCAGAATCTTGTTTTTTTAATTTAGTTTGATTAGCTTTTTCAGGAGTATAATCAGCAACGGCAGCCGACATAACACAAATAGATGATGTTTTAAAGCATGCTATTGTTGCATCGTACATTTCTTGAGCCGAAAAAATATTTATTACTTCAATATTATTGTTTTTAACAGAAAGATTAACCGGCCCTGAAATTAATTTTACATTAGCTCCTTGCTTAGCAAATTCTTCGGCTATTGCATAACCCATTTTGCCCGATGAATTATTGCCAATAAAACGAACTGGGTCAATTTTTTCGTAAGTTGGACCTGCTGTAACCAACACTTCTTTGCCTTTAAATGGTAATGAAGATGAAAAATAATTTTTAATTACTCTGAAAATTTCTTCAGGTTCTTCCATTCTTCCTTCGCCACATAAACCGCTTGCCAATTCGCCAGAACGAGAAGATATTATTTTAACATTATTTTTTACTAAAGCTTTTATATTATTTTGAGTAGCCAAATGTTTATACATATCAACATCCATTGCAGGAGCAATAAAAACAGGGCATCTAGCTGCCAGATAAGTTGTAAGCAATATATTATCGGCTCTTCCATTAGCCATAGAGCTGATAGTATTAGCCGAAGCAGGTGCTATAATCATTAAATCTGCCCAATTACCGAGTTCTACATGGCTATTCCACTCTCCGGTAATTTTATTATGACTAGTAGAATAAACTTTGTTCTCTGAAAGAGTTGAAAGTGTTAAAGGAGTAATAAAATTTAAAGCGTTTTCGGTAACAACAACTTTAACATTTGCTTTCTCTTTTTTTAATAGCCTAATTAAAATTGCAGTTTTATATGCTGCAATACTGCCTGAAATACCAATTATAATATTTTTATTTTCAAGCATAAGAGGTTAAATATAAAAGTGAAAATTATAAATCGTTACTTTGTTCTTCTGTTTTACGATAATAAATTCTATCTTCTAACCATTCATCAATAGCAATTAAAACCGGTTTAGGTAGGCGTTCGTAAAATTTTGAAATTTCAATTTGTTCTCTGTTTTCAAAAATTTCTTCTAAACTATCATTATTAGTTGCAAATTCATTAAGTTTTTGAATTAACTCTTCTCTAATTTCTGCACTAATTTGGTTTGATCTTTTTGCCAAAACTGCAATTGTTTCATAAACATTACCAATTCTTTTTTGTATTACAGGAATGTCTCTTGTAATTGTTGTTCTAGCTGCTTTTGACTTTTTATAATCCATAATTATATATTTATTGATTGTAATTTTTCTAAATCTTTATTGGCTTCTTCTAAAATGGAATTTACTTCTTTTAAATATTTACTATTTGAATAAAGTTTTGCAAATTTAACACATTCTTTTTGAGTTGCTTTTATTCTTTCTTCTTTTTTTTCTTTAATGCTATTTTTTGCTAATAAATGACTCGATTTTACCATGTAATACATTATTTCTTCTTTGTATTTTGTGTCAGGAAAATCTTTTATTACATTGTTTAAAGCAATTAATGCTGCTTTATAGTCTTCAATATTATAATATAAAATAGATAATTTATATGATTTTGTTTCTAATTTATTTCTAAGTTTATCAATTAATACATTACAACTGTCAACTCTTGAGCTTTTAGGATAATAATTAATAAACAACTGCAATTCTTCTATCGCTTTATATGTATATGTTTGGTCTAAACTAAAATTTGGCGAATTTAAATATATGCAGTAAGATCCCATAAAAAATGCTTCTTCTGCTTTTTCTGATGAACCATAAGTTTTTGCAAAATTTCTAAAATGATAGCTAGCTAAGAAATAATCATCTAAGTAATATTGACAATATGCATAATTAAAATATACTTCTTCTCCTTTACTTGTGCCTTTATATGTTGTATAAAGTTCTTCTAATAAAGGAAATGCTTTGTCGTATTTTTCTTTTTTGTAATATTCATTTGCTTTGCTCAGCTTTAATTCCGAATCATTGCTTTTTAGCAATTTATTATAATTACTGCAAGAAAACAATGAAATTATTAGTATAAATAATTGAATTTTAATAAAGTATTTTGTCATCTATATTTTATTTAATTTGCAAAATTAATCAAATTAATTTAAAATAAAATATTAAAGACTTAATATTGAATACAATTAAATATTATTAACAAATTGAAATGTAATTAAATTAATGTGTTTAATAATATAATAAATAGCATCCAAAAACTAAATATATAGCCCTAATATTCGATTAAATTGTTATTCTAATTTAAGCCAAAATTATTAGTAAATCTTATTTATTAAAATTTTCTCTTACAATTTTTAAATTATTCTAAACATTATTGATATTTTTGAAGAAAAAAATATATGTATTTTTTAAAAGTTAAAGGAAAATCTTCGATACCAGATTTTATTCAGATTAGAGATGAAAATTATACATTAATTGAGTATTTTAGACTTGAAAAAATAAATGAAAAATTATTTGCTTTGAATCTTGAAAATGTAAATAATGTAATTGACTTTATTAATTCTTCTCCTTTTGGAATAATTAAAAAAATATAATTTTTAATAATTAAAGAAATGGACAATATTATTATTGAATTAAGAGATTTAAATATTTATCAAAAATATAATTTGGTTTTTAATAACCTTAATTTAACTGTTGAAAAAGGCGAGTTTATTTATTTAATAGGTGAAACTGGTAGTGGTAAAAGCAGTTTGCTTAAAACTTTATATGGCGATATTCCTGTTAAAGAAGGTTATGCTAAAATTGCTGATTTTGAATTGGTTAATATAAAAAGTTCTAATATCCCGAAACTTAGAAGAAATTTAGGTATTGTTTTCCAAGATTTTCAATTATTAATCGATAGGTCGGTTAAAGATAATTTGATGTTTGTGATGAAATCTACCGGTTGGACCGATAAAAAAGAAATGGAAGCACAAATTGAAAAAATTTTACTTCAAGTTGGTCTTGAAACAAAAGGATATAAAATGCCTCATGAATTATCGGGCGGTGAACAGCAAAGAGTTGCAATAGCAAGAGCTCTTATTAATAACCCTAAAGTTATTTTAGCAGATGAGCCAACAGGTAACCTTGACCCTAAAATGTCTGAAAAAATTGTTAATTTATTTTTCGATATAAGTCATGCTGGGATTGCTGTAGTTTTTGCAACTCACGATTATTCTCTTTTCCATAATTTTCCGGCTAAAACATTTTTATGCGAAAAAGGGAAATTGTTGTCGGGCCATTCTTCTTATTTGCAATAAATTGCATCAATAATTTTTCTAGCATTTATTCTATTATTAAATTTATCTTCTAATAATAAAACTCTTTGTGAAATATTTTCTTGCTTAAAAGGTTTTGTAAAATATTCTTTAATTAATTGTTTAATTTTTTCTGCATCATCTTCAACTAAGCATAAATTTTCTAACCCTGTATTTTCTACCATTGGTTTGTTTACAATACACCATCTGCCCATAAATAACCCCGCCAATAGTTTTAGTTTAATTCCTGTTGATTGAAATGCAGGAAGAATATTAATTTGAGCATCTTTAATTAAATTGTATATTTCATCAGAAGAAGGAGCTTTTATCAATTTAATATTTTTATTTTCTTTTACTAAATTAATAATTTCTTTTGATGGATTTTTACCTGCAATTATTAGTGGTATATCTTGAATGTCATTAAAAATATCTTTAATTAAAAAAATACAAGCTTTCGCATTTTCATTAATTTCTAAATTACCATGATATAAAACATAACTTCCAAGACCTTCTTTGCTTTCAATTTTTTCATTTGGGTGAAAAGCTCCGATATTTATAGTTTTTTTATATTTTGCATTTAAATAATCAAAATCATTATTTGATATTGCCAGAATTAAATCAGCATTGTTTAATGTCTTTTCATAATTAAACAATTTTTTAGATTCAATTTTATAATATAATTTTTTAAGAATATTTTCTTCGTTATTATAAAGGTTTTCATAGTAATCATGCTCAATATTATGCATTCTTACAATCTTAAATCTTTCTTTTAATTTTGTATTATTAATATAATGTGTACAATGAAGTCCTTCAAAAAGAATTGGATAATTATTTGAAAGCAGATTGTTTAATAAATTTTTATTTTTTCTCGAATTTACTATAAATGGGTTTTTAGAAAATAAAAGCATCGGATTAAAGTTTCTTTTATAATAAAACACCTTTTTGCAGATTTTTTCTAATTTAACATTTTCTCCTTTCCCGTAGTTAAAACAATGCAAATAAACATCTATTCCTAAATCATAAAAAGCTTTTATTTTATAATATACATCAATAACACCACCATAATCAGGCGGATACGGGACATCAAATGAAACAATATTAATGCTATTGATATTATTCATTGTTCAAATAATTCTTATATATATTAATTAAAACGTGTTTTTCTTTTTCCCAAGTAAGCTCATTAACAGCAATTTTCAAATTTTCTTTATATTCATTATAAATTTTCTCATCAAAAATTATTTTATTAATTTTTTCAGCTATTTCAATAGGAGAGTGGCTTTCAATAAAAGTTCCTATATTATATTTTGAAATAATATTTCTTAGTTCAATTAAATTTGATGATAAAATTGGAATTTGAGCATTTATATAATCAAATAATTTGTTTGGCAGACTGTATTTATAATTAATATTTGTGTCTTTATCAAGAGTTAGCCCTAGATTTGAATTAAAAGTGTATTGAATTAATTCTTTATAAGGAAGTTTTTTTATAAAAACAACCTTGTTTTCTATATTAAACTTTTTAGGAAGCAAAAATAAATCTTCAAAAACTTCGCCACCACCAATAATTAACAAAATAGCATTTTCAACATATTTCATAGCTTCAATAGCTTCTTCGGCACCTCTGTTAATATTAATTCCGGCACCTTGAAGTATTATTATCTTTTTATCAATTGGCAGATTAAGTTCTTCTCTTGATTTTATTCTTATAGTTTTGTTTAATTCAGGAATATTTCTTACAACAAATAGCTTTTTATTATATTTCTTTTCATATAAATTTGCTATTGATTCATTAACTGTAATAATCTCATTTTTTAGATTCGGAAAAATAAATTTTTCCAATTTTTCCCATGTTTTTTTTACTATTTTTCGATTAATCACCTCTGGCATTTCGGTAAAATATTCATGGCTATCATAAATTAAAGGAACTTTCTTAATTTTTGAAATAATAAAATTAGGGAATAAAGTATCTAAATCATTAGAAACTAAAATCGAAGGTTTTTTAAAAAGAAGAAAGAAAAATAGGCGTATATTATATTCGGCATAAAACCAAATTTTTTTCTCGAAAAACATTTTTTTTCTTATGGTTTTATATGGCCTTTCTTCCATTGCAACGCTAATTTTCTTTTCTCTGCCGAATAAAATTACATTATATCCAAGCTCTTTTAAAACCATACAGTTTTTATGAACCCTGACATCAGTATTTAAATCATTAATAACCGAAATAATAGCTGTTTGCATAATTTTTTAAAAACATAAAATTAAATAATATTTAAACAATACAATAATTATGATAACAATTATAAAAATAATATAATTAATTTACATTAAATTTTATCACTTAAAAGAGTAAAAAAACATGCAATTATTACCCATTAAAAGTAAAAAGTTTATATTTAATATTTTATTGTAAAATAACCATCAATTTTATAATCTAAAAAATTAAGTTCCAAAAAATTTGAAAAAAAATAATGAATTGTATTAATTTGCAAAAATTTATTATAATATAATATATAAATAGCAAATGGCAAATAACCTTGTAATAGTTGAGTCCCCTGCAAAAGCTAAAACAATTGAAAAATATCTTGGAAAAGACTATATAGTTAAATCATGTAACGGACATGTAAGAGATTTAGCTAAAAAAGATTTAGGTATAGAAGTAAAAAAGAATTTTACTCCAGTTTACGAAATATCAAAAGATAAAAAGCAATTAGTAGCAGACTTAAAAAAACTTTCGGACAAAGCTAGCATAGTTTGGCTAGCAACTGATGAGGACCGTGAAGGAGAAGCTATTTCATGGCATTTAGTTGAAACATTGAAAATTGATATAAAAAAGACTAAACGTATTGTTTTTCACGAGATTACAAAAAATGCTATTTTAAAAGCAATTGAAACTCCAAGAGAATTAGACATAAATTTAGTTAATGCACAGCAAGCAAGAAGAATTTTAGACCGATTAGTTGGATTCGAATTGTCTCCATTATTATGGAAAAAAGTTAGACCAGCATTGTCTGCCGGAAGGGTTCAATCTGTAGCCGTTCGAATATTGGTAGAAAGAGAAAAAGAAATAAATAGTTTTACAAGCAAAGAATATTACAAGGTAGTCGCTGAGTTTGAACATAAAAAATCAATAATTAAAGCCGAATTATCATCAAGGTTTGAAAAGAAAGAAGAAGCTTTAAAGTTTTTAGAACAATGTAAAAAAGCTAATTTCAAAGTTGAAAATATTGAAGTAAAACCAATTAAAAGATCTCCTGCACCACCTTTTACTACATCTACATTACAACAAGAAGCTAGTAGAAAGCTAGGTTATTCTGTTGCACAAACAATGCGTTTGGCACAACAACTATATGAAGAAGGTCATATTACATATATGAGAACCGATTCGGTAAATTTATCGAAATTAGCTTTAGACGAAGCAAAAAGGGAGATTATATCTGTATATGGTGATAATTACAGTAAAACAAGAAATTTTACTACAAAAACAAAAGGAGCACAAGAAGCACACGAAGCAATTAGACCAACATCATTTGAAAACAAAACAATTGATGTAGATAGGCAACTTTTAAGATTATATGAATTAATATGGAAACGTTCATTGGCTTCTCAAATGACAGACGCATTAATCGAAAAAACTAGCGTTACCATTTCAATTTCTAATAATGAAAAATATAATTTTATTGTTCAAGGTGAAGTTATTAAATTCGATGGTTTCATTAAAGTTTATGTAGAATCATTTGATGATGAAGACGAGGATATTGAAAATACATTGCCAAAATTTGACTTAAATCAAGAGTTAAAATATATCGAAATACAAGCAACGCAAAAATATACAAGTCCGCCTGCTAGATATGCCGAAGCATCATTAGTTCGAAAATTAGAAGAAATAGGAATAGGAAGACCATCTACTTATGCTCCAACAATTAGCACAATTCAAAAAAGAGGCTATGTTGTAAAACAAAACAATGAAGGAAAGGAAAGAGATTGTATAACTATAATTTTAACTGGTGGAAATATAAAAGAAAATAAAAACAAAGAAGTTTTTGGCAAAGAAAAAGGCAAATTAATTCCTACAGATATAGGGATAATTGTAACAGAATTTCTTTCAAAAGAATTTCCAAAAATAATGGATTATAACTTTACTGCTAAAGTAGAAGAAGAGTTTGATATAATAGCAATGGGTGATTTAATATGGAATGATATGATATCAAATTTTTATAAAGATTTTCACAAAACAATTGAAACAGTTTCTGAAACAGCTGAAAAAGTTAGTGGCGAAAGATTGTTAGGTATTGACCCTGCCTCAAAAGAAAATGTGTATGCTAAAATTGGCAGATTTGGACCAATTATTCAGATAGGCGACAAAGGAGAAGATACAAAACCAAAATTTGCAAGTATAATAAACGGATTAAGCATTCAAAACATAACATTAGAAGAAGCTTTAGAATTATTTAAATTACCAAGAACAGTTGGTGTTTTTGAAGAAGCAGATATAATATCAGCAGTTGGTAAATTTGGTCCATATATTAGACATAATTCAAGTTTTTATTCATTAGGAAAATTGCACGATCCATTAACAATAGATCAAACAACTGCAATTGAAATTATTCTCGAAAAAAGAAAAAAAGATAAAGAAAAAGTAATCAAAATATTTGAAGATAATATTCAAGTGTTAAATGGCAGATACGGCCCATATATTTATGCAAATAAAAAGAATTATAAAATTCCGAAAAAAATAGATGCAGAAAATATAAAATTAGAAGAATGTTTAGATATTATTAAATCAGAAGAAACTAAAAAGCCAACAAAACCGACAAAACCTATAAAAAAAGCTAAATAATATATTATGAGTGTATCAATATATTTAAATAAAATAAATAAAGAAGATTTTTGTGACAATGCGTTCGTTATTGATACGATTGGTTCAAAAATTAGTTTTTATGAGAATGAAAATGAAGATATATCAGAATATGATTTAGCAATTTTAGGATTAATAGATTTTTCAAGTGATAATGAAGAACATCTAATAGAAGTTAGAAAACAATTGTATAAGCTATATCCAAGTGATTATAAATTAAAAATTATTGACTTAGGAAATATTAAACAAGGCAACAAAACCTCCGACACAGATTTTGCTATAGTAGAGGTAATAAGTGAATTAATCTCAAATAAAGTTATTCCTATTATAATAGGATATAATAAAGAAAATATAATTAATATATATAAGTCATACAAAAAGTTGTCGAAAACAATAAATATGGTAGTTGCCGATAAAAAACTAAATTTATTTACCGATAATGGAACAGAATATATATTTTCAAAAATAATTGAAGACAAACCAAATTATTTATTTAACTATTCAAATATTGGATACCAGAAGTATTTTAACAATATTAAAGAAATAGAATTAATAAATAAATTATATTTTGAAGCATACAGATTAGGAGTAGCACAGCAAAATATTGATGAAATGGAGCCTGTTATTCGAGATGCAGAAACAGTTTGCTTTAATTTATCTTCAATAAGAGCATCAGATGCAATTGGCACAAAAGATCCTTCGCCTAATGGGTTCTATGGAGAAGAACTATGTAAATTGTCATGGTTTGCAGGAATGAATGATAAACTAACATCAGTTAGTTTTTTTGAATATGATAAAACAAATGATAAAAATTTGCAAACTTCAATGCTACTTGCACAAGTAATTTGGCATTTTATTGAAGGATATTATAATAGAAAAAATGATTTTCCTGATGAAAATATAAAGGATTATTTAAAATACTATGTATCTTTGGCAAATGAAAATTTGGATATTTCTTTCATAAAAAGCAAGAAAACTGACAGATGGTGGATGAAATTGCCAATTAATAACAAGTTAAATTTAAATATTAAATTTGTGGCATGTTCTTATTCTGATTATAAAAATGCATTAAATAATGAAATCCCAAATAGGCTACTTAATGTCTATAAGAAAATTGTTAATTAAATATAAAATAAATAAAAAGTTGTAGTATTTTGATAAACAGTATATTACAAAGAAATTGTTCTTGAATTTTTGAAATAAAGCATAGTTATCAACAATTTATTGTTGAAAAAATTTGTTTAGTAATATTATATTATATATTTTAGCATTAATTTGATTGAGAAATTATTTTTATTATTGTATTTCGAAATCTAAATTGAAACGTAGAAGTAATGAAAAAAATATTTTTGTTTTTAATTTTATCTTGTATCACGGGTATTTTAGCAAATGCTCAACAAGAACCACAATTTGGTCAAAACATGTATAATCATTTGACTATT
Organism: uncultured Bacteroidales bacterium; assembly: GCA_964546655.1. Lineage (GTDB taxonomy): Bacteria > Bacteroidota > Bacteroidia > Bacteroidales > CAZJKL01 > CAZJKL01. The sequence goes on from CAZJKL010000018.1 coordinate 15,815, forward strand.
AACCCCGGTTATGCTGGTATTAATGATGTCATATGTTTAAAAACTATGTATAGAGACCAGTGGGTTGGCTTCGACGGAGCTCCTACAACAATGTTGTTAAATGTTGATTTTCCTGTAAATCCATTGAAAGGTGGTTTAGGATTAACAGTTTATCAAGATAAAATCAGTTTTTATGAAAACATAGGAGCGAGATTGAGTTACTCTTACCATTGGGAAATGCCAGTTGGTAAATTAGGCATTGGTATTAGAGCTGGAATTGATAATAGCAGTGTGCCAAATCCTGATTGGAAAACAACTAATACTGCATATTCTTTAGATAATGCTATACCAGCTCCAGGTTCAAAAGATAATTTATTTAATTTAGGCTTAGGTCTTTTCTATAAAAGTAAGAGTGCTTTCGTTGGGTTATCAACAGCACAATTAACAGAGCCAAAATATGAATTAGGAGTAGATTCAAAGTTAAAAAGACATTATTATTTAGTAGCAGGGTACAATTATTTTCCTGATCCTTTATATGAAATAAAACCTTCTATTTTAATTAAAACAGAAGGAACTTCTACGCAAATTGATTTAAACTGTTTAGTTGAATATAATAATAAATTTTTTGGAGGTGTGTCATACAGACCTGGAGATGCAATTGTTCCTATGATTGGAGTTAATATAATGAAAGACTTGAAATTAGGATATGCATACGAAATAACAACATCAAAAATTAGAAAGAATACTTCTGGTACTCATGAAATATATTTAGGTTATTGTTTTAGAATTATAAACGAACCAATTCCTACAATATATAATGATCCAAGATATTTATATAGCTCATTTTAAAGAGGAGGTAAAATTATGAAAAGGTCAATAATAATTCTAAGCCTAGTTAGCTTACTTGCTGCATGTAGCGGAAGGTATGGCGGTTATTTAACTGGTATTCAAGATAGACCAGATTGGTATCAACCAGACCCTTATGGAATGCTTTTTATTCCACAAGGATCTTTTAATATGGGTACAGGAGATCAAGATGTTGCATGGGCATTTACAACTCAAGCAAAAACAGTTTCTGTTCAAGCATTCTATATGGATGAAACAGAAATTACTAATAATGAATATAGACAATTTGTTTATTGGGTAAGAGACTCTATTGCTAGAAGAATTTGTGGTGAAAATATAGATGAGGAAACTTATTTTATAACAGTTGATGAATATGAACAAGATTTAGATCCTCCAAGAATTAATTGGAGTGCTAAATTAAAATGGGACGAAGATGATGAACAAAGAGAAGCTTTAGCTGAAATGTATTTACCTCAACACGAAAGATTTTATCAAAGAAAAGAGATTGATACTAGAAAGTTAAACTTTGAATATTATTGGATTGACTTGAAGGAAGCTGCAAGAAGAAGTAACAGAGAACAAGGAATGAAAGATAGATCTGTGTTTATTAAAAAAGATATTATAAATGTATATCCAGATACATTATGTTGGATTCATGATTTTACTTATTCATATAATGAACCTCAAACAAATATGTATTTTTGGCATCCTGCTTATGACCATTATCCAGTAGTTGGTGTTTCTTGGAAACAAGCAAGAGCATTTAGTATTTGGAGAACACAATTATTAAATAGCTACTTAATGTCAAATGGAGAATCAATTGTACAAGATTTTAGAATGCCAACAGAAACAGAATGGGAATATGCTTCAAGAGGTGGTTTAGATTTGAACCCATATCCTTGGGGAGGTCCTTATATCAGAAATAATTTTGGCTGTTTCTTAGCTAACTATAAACCATTAAGAGGTAATTATTTAGATGATGGTGGAATTTTAACATTAATTGTTGGTCACTATCCACCTAATGATTATGGATTGTATGATATGGCAGGTAACGTTGCTGAATGGACAAGAAATGCTTTTGATGAATCGGCAGTTAATTTTATGCATGATTTAAATCCAGACTATTATTATGAAGCAAAAGATACTGATCCAGCAGCAAGAAAAAGAAAAGTTGTTAGAGGTGGTTCTTGGACAAGTATAGGTTGGTATTTACAAAACGGAACAAGAACTTATGAGTATCAAGATACTTCAAAATGTTACATAGGAATAAGAAATGTTATGACCTATTTAGGTAGAGATAAATTTGATGCAGGAACAGGTTCAAACGTTTATTAAATAAGGATATAGTAATCAAAAATAAATATTTACAAATTAATTTAAAATTTAGGAATTATGGGTTTTAATATCGAAAAAATTGTACAGAGTGAAGGATATAAGAATTTTATGTCTAAGTTGTATGGGATTGGAGCTTCTGTTGTTATCTTAGGAGCTATGTTTAAAATTCAACACTGGCCAGGTGCTGGGCCTATGTTAGTAATAGGTTTAAGTACAGAAGCAGTTATTTTCTTTTTCTCTGCGTTTGAACCGCCTCATGAAACACCAGATTGGAGTTTGGTTTATCCGGAATTAGCTGGACATAATAAAGATTCTGTTGATTTATTAGATACAGAAGAAGAAGCAAAACCTGAAAGTTTAACTGGTAAATTAGATAAATTATTAAATGATGCAGGGATTAATCCAGACCTTATGCAAACTTTAAGCATAGGAATGAAAAATCTTGGCGAAAGTGCATCAAAGTTAAAAACCGTTTCTGAAGCTACAGTTGCAAACGAAGAATTTGTTGCTAATGTTAAAAGTGCAACATCATCTGCTGGTAAATTAAGTGAATCTTATATAAATGCATCTTCTATATTAAATAATGAAGTTTCTGCTAATACAGAACTTTCTAAAACTATTAAAGATGTTACAGATTCTGCTAAAAATTTATCAGGTTCATATAAAAATGCTGCTGATGTTTTAAGTAATGATATTAAAACTAATGAAGAATATGTTAGTAATTTAATGAATGCTACTAAATCTGCAAAAGAATTAGCTGATCAGTATAAGATTTCAACTCAAAAATTAGCTATGTCTTCTGATAAATTAGATGTTTCTAATTTAGATAATGCTAAGTATTTAGATCAAATTGAAAAAATGTCGAATAATTTAATGGCATTAAATTCAGTTTATGAATTACAGTTGAAAAATGTAAATAATCAAACTAATTCAACAGCTGCTCTTAATGAAAGCGTAATTTTATTAAAAGACAATTTAGATAAATCAGTTTCTGATGCTCTTAAATTTAAAGAAGAATTATCTAAATTAAATGATCACTTATCATCATTGAATAATGTTTATGGCAATATGTTAACTGCTATGACTTTAAACAAATAAGTTTTTATTAAGATAATCAATTTATAAATAAATAAAAAAATAAATTATTATGGGTGGAGCAAATTGTCCCGAAACGCCTAGGCAGAAGATGATTAGTATGATGTACCTCGTACTAACTGCGTTACTTGCACTTAACGTTTCTAAAGAGGTATTAAATGCTTTTGTTATTGTTAATAATGGATTAGAAATTACTAATAGAACTTTTAACGAAAAAAACGCTAAAGTTTACGGTGATTTTGATAAACAGGAAATGATTAATAAGGGAAAAATACAACCTTTTAATAAAATAGCAAAAGAAGTAAAAGTTTTAACTGATGAAATGTATAAATATGTACATGATTTAAAAATTCAATTAATTATAGATGGAGATGGAATGGATCCAAACGATATTGAAGGAGCTGAAAAGAAAATTGATGATTTATTAAAACTTGATTCAAAAGATAATTATGATAAATCGACATTATATCTTCTAAAAGATGGTGAAACAACAAGCATTCCTGGTTGTAGAGCAAATTTACTAAAAGAAGCTTTAAACAAATACAAAGAAGATTTAAAAAAGGCTCTAGGGAAGGCTCCTCTTGACCCTACAACTATTGAGCAAATGAAATCAAGTTTAGGGAATATTGGTATTGATACCGAAAATCCTAAACCAGTTGATGGTGACCCGTATTCTAAATATTGGGAAACTTCTAAGTTTTATCATAATCCTTTAGTTTGTGTTATTACTGTATTATCTAAGATTCAAAATGAAATCAAAAATGCAGAATCTATGGTTTTAAGTGAACTTTATAGTAAAATTTCTGCAGAAGATTTTAAATTTGATAAATTAGAAGCTAAAGTAGTAGCTAGTTCAAATTATATTGTTCAAGGAGCTGATTATGAGGCTGATTTATTTGTTGCTGCATATAGCACAACGGAGAAACCTAGAATTACTGTTGGTCCTTCTAGTTCTTTTGATACAATAACAAAAACTTTTAGAACACCAGATGTAACAAAGGTTGATTCTATAGTTAATGGTATGGGTAGATACAAAATGAGAGGGTCTGCTTTAGGTGAAAAGAAATTAACAACTCTTATTGAGGTTAAAAAACCAGGTAGAGATGGAACTAAACCAGACGATTATAAAAGATATTTTAAAGAATTTTCTTATTTAGTAGCAAAACCTTCTGTAGTTGTTTCTCCTACAAAAATGAATGTTTTTTACATTGGTGTTGAAAACCCTGTTGATGTTTCTGTTTCTGGATTCTCTGCTGATAAGGTTATGGCTTCAATAACTGGTGGTGCATCTATTGTTAAAAAGGGTGGAAATAGCAGTGAATATATTGTTAAAGTTTCTAAAGTTGGAGATGTTAGTATTAATGTAAGTGTTAAGGATGGCGGCAAAACAAAAGGAATGGGAAGTGTTTCATTTAGATGTAAAACTGTTCCTGATCCAGTTGCAAAAGTTGCTAAACTTAAAGGTGGTGAAATTCAAAAAGAATTACTTGCTGCTCAAGAGTATGTTATTGCAGAAATGGAAAATTTCGATTTTCAATTAGAATACAAAATTACTGGATTTACAGTTTCAGCTTTGGTAGATGGATTCTTTGTTTCAAAAATTACTACTGGAAATAGATTTTCAGATGAGCAAAAAAGAATTCTTCAAAATTCAAGAAAAAATCAAAAAATATATATTGAAGATGTTTCAGCAAGAGGTCCTGATGGAAAAACTAGAAAACTAAGTCCAATTATATTTAATGTTAAATAATAGGAGAGATCATTATGAAAAAGTCTGTAATATTTATTTTAGCGATTATTATTATATCATTAGTTAATACAAGTGATATAAAAGCTCAAAATGTATTAGATAATGTATATGTTCCTGGGCATGTTCCAAACAGAGAGCCAATTCCATACACATACTTAAGAGAATCTGATGTAATGTGGTCAAAGAGAATCTGGAGAGTTATGGATATGCGTGAAAAGATAAATCATCCATTATATTTTCCAAAGAAACCTATTAATACAAGAATTAGTATGATAGATGTTATTATGGAAGGTGTAAGAACTGGTGATTTAACAGCATATACAATTGTTGATATTGCAGATGATGATAATACTTTTGTAGTTCCATTAACAAAAGATGAAATAGATAAAATTGGAGGAGCAGGTATTGATACAATTTATAATACAAACCCTGATACAGGAGACGAAGAAGTAAAATTAATTGAGATTAAATTTGAAACTGCTCAGGTAAAACAATACATGATGAAAGAAGTATGGTTCTTTGATAATCAAAGATCTGTAATGGATGTAAGAATTGTAGGTATGTGTCCAATCCGTTTTTATACAAAAGGTGGAACAGACGAAGTAAGGATGGAAAAATTATTTTGGATTTATTTTCCAGAAGTTAGACCATTCTTTGCAAAGAAAGAAGTTTATAATGTTCATAATGATGCAGAATGCAGAACATTTGATGATATGTTTTGGAAAAGAGTATTTAGCAGTTATATAATTAGAGAATCTAATGTTTATGATAACAGAAGAATATCTTCATATAAAAAAGGACTTGGAGCCTTGCTAGAAGCCGAAAAGATAAAGGATGATCTTTTCCAAATAGAACATGATTTATGGGAATATTAATAAAAAAGCTGGTGTAAAAACCAGCTTTTTTTATTTTAAGTAATATCTTTGCACTGCAAAATCAAAATTTTTATATATGAAGAGTTTCATCACACTAATAATTCTGTTTTTATTCACAAATTTATGTTATTCACAATCTGAAATGAACGTTTATTCTGCAACAGGAAGAGGCGGTGTTGCAACTACATTTGTAACAGATTATCAGGTAAATGGAATAAATCCGGCAAATTTAGGATGGGCTTATAAATATGACAAGAAAAAGGTAACTTTCGGTTTTTTTGAGACAAGTGCTTCTGTTTATTGTGCTGCCCTTGGCAGAAAAGCTCTTGGTCAAACAATACTTGATTTTCAAAATTCAGATTTTGATAAAAAAGGTATGGCTGAAGATTTTGCAAATAAACCTTTTTATGTAAATTTTGACGCTTTATCACTCGGGCTTAGTATAAATACCAAAAAGTTTGGAGGTATTGCTTTTAGCATGAGAGATAGAGTTCAATGGGGCTCGCAATTTAATAAACTTACTTCAGAATTGTTATTCCAAGGGGTTAATGCTAGCTATTTTGACACAACATTTGTGCTTAATGGAGACACATTATTATCAGCAAAACAACCTATGTTAATCTCTCATATTTTAGATGGTTCAAAATTTTCTTTTTCGTGGTATAGAGAATATGCTTTTAGTTATGGAGTGCAAATTTTGAAACTAAAAAATGTTAATTTATATGGAGGAATTGGAGTTAAATATTTACAAGGTTTCGCTATTCTTGATATAAATGTGAAAGAAGGAGAACCTTTAGATGCATTTGCTTCAATATCACCAATTTTTGGTGTTGATGTAACTGATATTAAAGACGTAAATGATGCAGGAGAACTCGTAACAGTTGAGGATAATTATTTTTTTCCAAAGCCTATGGGAACTGGAATAGGCTTCGATTTAGGCGTTAATGTCTCGATAAAAGATAAATTAAAAGTTGGGGCAGCAATTAATAATATTGGTTCTATGACATGGAAAGGTAATGTTTTTACTGTAAAAGATACTGTTTTAGATGCTATTGATTCTAATTCGGATTTTGATGGATTTGATTCATATAATTTTTATGGAGATTTAAATGAACTTGCTACTGATAATGGATTTATAACTTGGAAAGGTAATCAAGAAAAAAAAGCTGATTTGCCTACTATGATTAGATTAGGTGCTAGTTATAAGTTTGGAAGAATGTTGGAGTTAGGAGTTGATGTTATAATACCAACAAATGAAGCACCTGGTAATTTAGATAAGAGATTATTGTGTTTAGGAGGTGATTTTAGTCCTTTTAGATGGGTGAAAATATCAACAGGAGTTATGAATGGTGGTAATTTTAGTACAAATGTACCAGCAGGTATTACATTTATTATTGGAAAAGGATTATATGAAACGGGTATAGCAACACGTGATATATTAACTTATTTTAAACCAAATCACCCAACACTATCTTATAGTTATGGTTTTATGAGGTTAAGATTTGGAAATAATGATGTTGATACAAAAAAGAAAAAGAAAGTAGCTCAGCCAACAGTTGATTAAACTAGATAATTTTTTCTGATAAATATTTTCCTGTATAGCTATTAGTTTTGGCTAAATCTTCAGGTATCCCTTCAAAAACAATTTTTCCTCCATTTACGCCACCTTCTGGTCCTAAGTCAATAATCCAGTCGGCCGACTTCAAAACGTCTAAATTATGTTCTACAATTAAAACCGTGTGACCTTGTTCAACAATTTTATTTATAGCATTAACTAGTTTGCTAATATCATGAAAATGTAAGCCTGTTGTTGGTTCATCAAAAATAAAAAGAGTGTGATTAACTGTTCGTTTAGATAAAAATAAAGCAAGTTTAATTCTTTGGGCTTCACCACCACTTAAAGTACTTGAAGATTGACCTAATTTTAAATACCCTAAACCAACTTCAGCTAAGAACTCTAGTTTTTTCGATATTTTTATAGCATTATTATCGCTAATTTTTCCAAAAAAGTAAATTGCATCATCAATTGTCATATCAAGAATATCAAAAATAGATTTATCATGATATTGAACTTCTAAAATTTCTTTTTTAAATCTTTTTCCTTCACAAACTTCGCAAGGTATTTCAACATCGGCCATAAATTGCATTTCGATTCTTAGAATTCCTTCTCCCTCGCATTCATCGCATCTTCCTCCCGGTACATTAAATGAAAAATGTTTCGATTTATAACCTCTTAATTTCGATAATTTTAAATCAGCAAATAAGTCTCTTATATCATCAAAAATTTTTAAATAAGTAACAGGATTTGACCTTGACGATTTTCCAATAGGATTTTGGTCGATAAGTTCAACGTGTTTAATTAAACTAATATCACCTTTAATTTCGTTGAAATCACCAGTTTTTGAATTTAAATTTTCGATAGAATTGTTTATAGCAGGGAAAAGAATATGATTAATAATTGTGCTTTTACCAGAACCACTTACACCAGATATTGCAGTTATACAGTTTAAGGGAATTTTTATATCTATATTTTTTAAATTATGTTCTCTTAATCCGGTTAACTCGATAAAATTTTTCCATTTTCTTCGTTTCTCTGGAATCTCAATCTTTAATTCATTTTTAATATATTTTGCAGTTAAAGTTTGGCTTTTAAGCATTTCTTTAAAAGTGCCATTAAAAACAACTTCACCTCCATTTGAACCAGCTAAAGGTCCTAAGTCAATAATAGTATCTGCATTTCTTATAATTTCTTCGTCATGTTCAACTACAATAACTGTATTTCCTTTATTTTTTAGTTGTTTTAAAATTTCAATTAAATTATTAGTATCTCTAGGATGAAGACCAATACTCGGTTCATCTAAAATATATAAAGACCCAACCAATCCGCTACCGATAGAAGTTACAAGGTTAATTCTTTGAAATTCACCTCCAGAAAGAGTGTTCGAAGCTCTATCTAAAGTTAAATAACCTAAACCTATATTTATTAGTAAATCTAATCTACTCTTTATTTCATACAATAATCTTTTACCTATATGTTGTTCAGTTTCAGTTAATTGTATTTCATTAAAGAAAGTTTTTAAATCATCAATAGGCATATTAACCAATTCACGAATATTTTTGTTGTTTATCTTAACATATAAAGCTTCTTTCCTTAATTTGGCTCCATTGCATTCAGGGCAAATAGTTTTTCCTCGGTAACGAGACAATAAAACTCTATTCTGAATTTTATAACTTTTCTCTTTTATATAATCAAAAAAGGTATTAATTCCCTCAAAATATTTATTGCCTTTCCACAAAAGTTCTTTTTCTTCTGCCGATAAATTATAGTAAGGTTTATGAATAGGAAAGTTAAATTTATAAGCATTTAAAACTAACTGATCGTTTAATTCTTTATATGTTTCACCTTTCCAACAAGAAATAGCACCTTCGAAAACAGATAATCCTTTATTTGGAAAAACAAGGTCATTATCAACCCCTATAATATTGCCATATCCTTGACAAATAGGACAAGCTCCAATAGGATTATTATAACTAAATAAATAAGGATTAGGTTCAATAAATTTAATACCATCTAATTCGAAAAAATTCGAAAATTCTTTAAGTATAAAATTATTATCATTAGTAAAAATTTTTAAAACACAATTGCCTTTGCCTTCAGAAAAAGCTGTTTCAATAGAATCGTTTAGCCTATTTACCGAATCTTTATTGTTTAAATCAATCTCAATTCTATCAATTACCAAAAACAATTTTTCAGAATCAAAATCTTCAAAATTCAAGTTAACAAAATCGCTTATTTTAATAATTTCATTATTATATTCAACACGAGAAAACCCTTGTTTAATAATTTCATTAAAATAATCTTTTGAGAAATTATTTTTTGAAACAGCACAATATAAAATGCACTTTTTATTGTTATAATTAGATAAAAAGTCAAGGATATCTTTAGAAGAGTGCTTTTTTACAACTTGATTAGAAACAGGCGAAATAGTTATTCCAATTCTTGAATACAATAATTTTAAGAAATCATATATTTCGGTTAAAGAACCAACATTAGAGCGAGAATTTTTTGCTCCTGATTTTTGTTGAATAGCAATAGCAGGAGGAATACCTTTAATATATTCAACCTGAGGTTTTTGTAATTTTCCTAAAAACTGACGTGCATAAGACGATAAACTTTCAATATACTTTCGTTGACCTTCGGCAAACAAAGTATCAAAAGCTAAGGTTGATTTTCCCGAACCCGACAAACCAGTTATAACTATAAACTTACCATGAGGAATTTCAATGGAAATATTTTTTAAATTATTGGCTTTCGCTCCTTTTATCTCAATGTAATTTTTCAACCTAATATCCGTATAAACAAAATGAGCAACAAAATTATTAAAATTATTGCTTTTAAAAACTATTTTATATATATTTGCTTAATAAATATAATTGTTTAACTAAAAATCTATTGCCTATAGAAAACATTTACCTTCTTAATTTATAAATTGGAGGTTATATGAAAATAACACAAGAGAACGACCAAGTGCTCGTTAGGCAATATCTAGATGGAAATAATCAGAGTTTTGAAATACTTATTAATAAATATGAGAAAAAGCTTTATTCTTATATTTTATTAAACGTTAAAGAGGCATGTGTAGCTGAAGATATTTTTCAGGACACATTCATTAAAATTATAAACACACTAAAATCTGGCAAATATAACGAAGAAGGAAAGTTTTTGCAATGGATGTTTAGGATAGCACATAATTTAATTATTGATCATTTTAGGGCGAAAAAAAGACATAAAATAATTAATAATGTTTATGGCGAAGACGATGAGTTAGACTTATTTAATATTATTCCAAATAATGATATTAACTCTGAAGAAGACATGATTAAGACAGAGACAAATAAGAAAATTAAGCAATTAATACAGGAATTACCCGAAGAACAAAAAGAAGTATTAATACTAAGACATTATGTTGATATGAGCTTTAAAGAAATAGCTAATTTTACAAATGTTAGCATTAACACTTCTTTGGGGAGAATGAGGTACGCATTAATTAATTTAAAAAAACTTATTAAAGAAAAAGAGCCTGCATTATTAACTTAATAAATTGAATACATTTTGGAAGCTACATAAATAAAATATATTTTTGTAAAAATTTAAAATAAATTTTATGGCTTTAAAATGTGGAATAATTGGCATCACCAATGTAGGTAAAACAACCTTATTTAACTGTATCTCTAATACAAAAGCTGAAGCTACTGCTTTTGCTTTTAGTACAAATAAATCGAATATCGGAATGATTAGCGTTCCTGACGAAAGACTTAATATTCTTAAAGACCTAGCAAATTCTGCTAAAATAATTCCAACTACAATTGAAATAGTTGATATTCCTGGATTGGCAAAAGGAGCAAGTCAAGGAGAAGGTATAGGAAATGCTTTCTTGGCTGATATTAGACAAACAGATGCTTTAATTCATGTTTTAAGATGTTTCGAAGACGAGAATCTTGCTCATATCGAAGGTTCAATTGACCCAGTTAGAGATTTAGAAATTATTAACTTTGAACTACAGGTTAAAGATTTAGAGCAAATTGATAAAAAAATTGAGCGTACCAATAAGCAAGTTAAAACTGGCGATAAAGATGCAAAAAAAGTTTTAGATGCTTTAGTTAAATATAAAACACATCTTGAAGATTTAAAAATGGCTTTAACAGCTCCTGTTGATGATGAAGAAAGAAAGCATGTTAAAGATTTATGCCTATTAAGTGAAAAACCTGTTATGTATGTTTGTAATGTTGACGAAAAATCGGCAATAAATGGCAATAAGTATGTTGAACAAGTTAAAGAAGCTTTAAAAGGTGAAAATTGCAAAATATTAGTTATTGCCGGTGCAACCGAAGCCGAAATAACAGAGTTAGAATCAGAAGATGACAGAATAGCTTTTTTAACTGATTTAGGCTTAGAAGAACCTGGTGTAAACAAAATGGTTAAAGCAGCTTACGATTTATTAAACTTAAGAACTTTTTTTACTGTTGGCCCGAAAGAAATTCATGCTTGGACTATTAGAAAGGGTGCTAGTGCACCTCAGGCAGCAGGAGTTATTCATAGTGACTTAGAACGTGGCTTTATTAGGTCAGAAGTAATGAAATACAATGATTTTGTTACTTTAAAATCGGAACAAGCGTGTAAAGAAAAAGGTAAATTTTATGTTGAAGGTAAAACATATATTGTTGAAGATGGAGATATTTTAAATATTAGATTTAATGTTTAATGTCGGAATTTAGAACGAAAATAAAGTCTAACCAATCAATATATGATTTAAAATATGATGAAAGTTGTGTTTTTATTGGTTCTTGTTTTTCGGTTAATATCGGCAATTGGCTTAAAGAATTAAAATTTGAAGTTGACATAAATCCTTTCGGAATAGTTTATAATCCGATATCTATTTCAAAATCATTAGATGATATTATTAATGAATATGAGTTTAAAGAAACTGATATTTATTATTTTAATGAGAAATGGACGAGTTTCTCGCATCACAGCAGTTTTTCTTCTCAAGATAAAACCGAATGTTTAAATAAAATAAATACCACAATTTCTTATTTCAATAGCAAATTAAAACAATCAAAATATCTTTTTATAACACTTGGAACAGCTTGGTGTTATAAATATAAAAAAACAGATAAGATTGTAGCTAATTGCCATAAATTGCCTTCGAGTGAGTATGAGAAAAGGCTGTTGTCTGCCGAAGAAATTTATGATGAATATGTTGAAATAATAGAAAAACTTTTAAAATTTAATAAAGACATTAAAATTGTTTTTTCGGTTAGCCCTATAAGGCACATAAAAGAAGGAATTGAAAACAATAGTTTAAGTAAAGCTGTTTTAATATATTCGATTAACAAGCTAAAACAAAAGTTTGAAAATGTTCAATATTTCCCTGCGTATGAAATAATGATTGATGATTTGCGTGATTACAGATTTTATGAAGAAGATATGATACACCCAAATATCACGGCAATTAAGTATATAAGAAAAGTTTTTTCTAATATGTTTTTTAATAAGCAAACTTTAGAATTAACCGAAGATATATCAAAAGTTATTATTGCTAAAAATCATAGAATTTTTAATGAGAGTGCAAATAAAACAAATGAATTTGCCGAAAACATGTTAAATAAAATTTCAGCAATAAAATCAAAAAATGATTTTATTAACTTCGAAGAAGAGGAAAAACATTTTATTGAGTTAATAAAAGGGGCTGTCTAAAAAGGACAGATTTTTGTCATTTTGAACGAAGTTAAAAATCTTAACGTATTGATTATTAGATTCTTCGCTTTGCTCAGAAAGACATGTTTTCGTTTTTTTAGACAGCCTCTTCTAAAATCTTTTAATAGCCAACTACTTCTTAATTAAATCAATACTACGTTTTACAAAACTATTAAGAGCTTCGCCTTTTAGCATATTTTGTGACAATAAAGCTAAGTCAATCAGTTGTTTAACTATTTTATTGTCTTTGCCATAACCTTTTAAAATTTCTTCTTTTTTGTTTCGATCTTCTCTTATCGAATCTTCAATTTTTTTAATTTCTTCTTTATTCTGTTCTTTTAGTTTATCGTCTTTTTTAAGAGGTTCTAATGATTTTTCAAGCTCACTAATTTTTTCATTAATTTTTAAAACTTCTTTTTTAGTAGATTTGTTTTTATCCTCGTTTAATTCACCAATTAAGGCATGATTCGAATTAACGGCAATGTTGTACATGTCAGGGAAATTACCCATACCCATAAAACCAGAATTGCCAAGTTTCGACATATCTTTCATTCTTCTCATAAACTCAGGTTGAGTTATAATTATAGGTAAGTCGGTTTCGCTTAAGCTTTCGAAAACAACAGTAAAATTATTATCAACTTGACCTTGGAAAACAACTCTTAACTCATCAGTTTCGGTTTCTGATAATTTAGAAGGAATAGGTTCTTCTTTTTTAATTAATTTGTCAATTGTATCAGCATCAACTCGAACAAAAGAGCAATTTTCTAATTTTTGTTCAAGGTGGTTAATAAAATGATTATCAAGATGTCCATCCATTTCGATTACATCATAACCTTTTTCTCTTGCCGCTTCAATAAAAGTAAATTGTTCTTCTTTGTTAGTTGTATAAAGATAAATTAACTGTTTTTCTTTATCGGTCTGAATTTTCTCAATTTTTTCTTTGTATTCATCATAGGTAAAATATTTTCCGCTTATATTTTTGAATAGTGCAAATTTAACAGCTCTTTCATAAAATTTTTCTTCGGTAAGCATTCCATATTGAATAAAAAGCTTGATATTATCCCATTTTTGTTCAAAATCTTCGCGATTATTTTTAAAAATTTCTTCAAGTCTGTCCGAAACTTTTTTCATAATATGATTCGAAATCTTTTTTACATTTGAATCACTTTGAAGATAACTTCTTGAAACATTAAGAGGTATATCAGGAGAGTCAATAACACCATGCAATAATGTCAGAAATTCAGGAACAATGTTTTCAACTTGATCGGTTACAAAAACCTGATTACAATATAATTGAATTTTATTTTTTTGAATTTCGATATTATTTTTAATTTTTGGAAAATAAAGAATACCCGTTAAATTAAAAGGATAATCAACATTAAGATGAATATTAAACAAAGGTTCTTCTGAAAAAGGATACAATTCATTATAGAAATTTTTATAATCCTCGTCTTTTAAATCAACAGGTTTTTTGGTCCAAGCAGGATTAGTATTATTAATTATAACATCTTCTTTTTCATCTATTTTTTCGCCTTTTTCATCGTATTTATCTTTTGTTCCGAATTTAATTGGAACAGGTAAAAACTTAGCATATTTTGTTAGTAGTTGATTAATTTTTGATTCTTCGAGATAATCTTTTGCTTCATCAGAAATATGTAAAACTATATCGGTACCACGAGAATCTTTTTCAGTTTCTTCTATCGTATATTCGGTGCTTCCATCACATTCCCATTTAATGGCAACAGCATCATTTTTATAAGAAAGAGATATAATTTCAACCCTATCGGCAACCATATAAGCCGAATAAAAGCCTAAGCCAAAATGACCTATAATTGCTTCGGTTTTGTTTTTATATTTATCAACAAATTCTTGAGCTCCCGAAAAAGCAATTTGATTAATATATTTATCAACTTCTTCGGCAGTCATTCCAATACCTTTGTCGCTAATAGTAATTGTTTTTTTGTCTTTATCAACTTTAACTTCAATTTTTAAATCGCCCAAATCGCCCTTAAATTCGTTAACACTAGATAATGTTTTAAGTTTTTGAGTAGCATCAACCGCATTAGAAATTAATTCACGTAAAAATATTTCTTGGTCTGAGTATAAAAACTTTTTAATAATTGGAAAAACATTTTCCGCTTGAACATTGATATTCCCTTTTTGCATTTTATTAAAATTTTATTGATTAATAAATTGTGTTAAAAAATTGCTGTTCGCAAGTCAAAGTATATGCCATTGAAAAAGCGACGACAATTTGACAGACTAAAAGCTAAATAAAGAGTGAAAATATTCGAATCTCTTTTTTTGAGTTTCACCATAAGAATCAATTTTGGTTAAAATTTCATCAACAGTTAATTCTCTGGTAAGTTGATTTTTTCGTTTCGAAAAGAATTTGTCGGCATAGCAAATTATTTGTTCTTCGATAGAAAGAGGAATATAATCTTTAGGTTCTAATGGCAATTTGTTTTTAATAACTTCTTCTTTAGTTATACCAAGACCTATATGACTTTCACAAACAATAGCATGATTAAATAAACCTTCGTTTTCGAGCATTTTTTTACCATGAAACCCATGAAGAATATAAGGATCTTTGCCATTACATCCAATATCTGGTGCATTAGTTTTTATTATGCCAATATCATGAAGCATAGCAGCCTCTTCAATAAAAGCCAAATCGAGATTAACTAAATATTTCAGCTGACTTGCTATTTCAATAGCTTTAATAGTAACCATACGGCTGTGAGTAACTAAATATTCGTAGGCAATAGGATTATTATTATAATATTTTTTAATAATATTTATAGGGTTCATTAGGGGTGAAAATTTTTGTTATTTAATTGTAATAGTGTTATTTTCCCAAATAAATTTTTGTCTAATATATTTATTTTCATACAATAAATTATACTCTTTTGAAAATAATAATTCATCATCTTTCTTTTTGTAAACAGAGATACGATATTTAAAAACACCCCTTTCGTCTTCTAAAGATTCGCCACCGCAACCTCTAGTCCATTTTGTTGTTTTAGGGTCTGGATAAAACTGCAATTCTTTCGATTCTTTTGAGTTTAAGTTGTTTTCAGAAGTTATTTCAGGATAATCATAAGGAATTTCAATTTTATAATAAATAGTAGAATCGGATTTGTTTTTAATTTTAAATTCGAAACAACCAATATTATTCTTAATACAACTATTAAGAAATAAGCTAAAAATTATAAAAACATATAGAAATAAATTCTTCATCAATTATTTTGTAAATAATTTAGATAACAACTTTAACAACTTTTTATTTTACAAAAATAAAGATATTGAGAAAATAAATGGTTTTTATATAAAATAAGATAAATAAAAAAATCCCTTAATGTTTTAAGGGATTAAAAGTATTTTAATATCAAGTAAATAATTCCTAAAACAACTATAGGTTAGATTGAAATTGTTTAATAAATCGAACATCGTTTTCGAAAAACAATCTTAAATCATTAATTTTATATTTAAGCATTGCAATCCTTTCTATACCCATTCCAAAAGCAAAACCAGTAAAAACAGAGCTATCAATATTCGCATTTTCAAGAACATTAGGATCAACCATACCACAACCTAAAATTTCAACCCAGCCCGAATGTTTGCAAATATTGCAACCTTCACCACCACAAATATTACAAGAAATATCCATTTCAGCTGAAGGTTCAGTAAAAGGGAAAAAAGATGGTCTTAATCTTATTTTAGTATTTTCGCCAAACATTTCTTTTGCAAAAAACAATAAAGTTTGCTTTAAATCAGCGAAAGATACATTATGATCAATATAAAGACCTTCAACTTGATGAAATAGGCAATGAGCACGAGCCGAAATAGCTTCGTTACGGTAAACTCTACCCGGTGAAATAGTTCTTATAGGAGGTTTTTTTGCATCCATAACACGAACTTGAACCGAAGATGTATGTGTTCTTAAGGCAATATCAGGATTTTTTTCGATAAAGAAAGTATCTTGCATATCCCTTGCAGGGTGTTCCATTGGGAAGTTAAGAGCCGAGAAATTATGCCAATCGTCTTCAATTTCAGGGCCTTCGCTAACTGTATATCCTAATCTTGAAAAAATTTCAATAATCTCATTTCTTACAATTGATAATGGGTGACGAGAGCCAATTTCTTCAGATAATCCAGGTAAGCTTAAATCAATATTGCTTTTAATTTCGGCAGTATTGTTCTTTAATAAAGTTTTTTGATTA
This sequence comes from uncultured Bacteroidales bacterium, assembly GCA_964546655.1. Taxonomy (GTDB): domain Bacteria; phylum Bacteroidota; class Bacteroidia; order Bacteroidales; family CAZJKL01; genus CAZJKL01. The sequence goes on from CAZJKL010000018.1 coordinate 33,176, forward strand.
TTAATAGTTTCTAAAACAGTTTCTTTTAAAATATTTAAATCTTTTCCAACTTCTTTTTTAATATCATTTGACAAAGTTTTAAACTCTTCGAAAAGTTCTACTATAATTCCTTTTTTACCTAAATATTTAATTCTAAAAGCCTCTAATTCTTTTTCATCGTTAATTTTAGAAGATGATACTTCTTTAAGTAATTCAGCTATTTTACTTTGCATTGTTTTATAAAATTTTAATTTTCATTATAATATTTTCAATAGGTCTGTTATTATTATCGGCATTAACCGAAGCAATTGCGTCAATAACTTCAAAACCTTCTATAACTTCACCAAAAACAGTGTATTCGCCATCTAAAAAAGGAGTGCCACCAACAGTAGTGTATTTTTCAATTTGAGCAGGGCTAAATTTAAATGGTTTTTGTTTTACATATTCTATCTCCATAGCTAAAGTCATTTCTTGAAGAATATTTTGAAGACCTTCGTTATTTTTTTCGTTTTGATATTGAATATATTTATTTCTTTGTTCGGTATATTCGGGTCTCATAAACATATTGTTCAATAATTTGTTTTTTCGGTCTCGGTTAATACTAAAAGCCATACCGTTTAGTTCATCTTTTGTATAAACCTTACCTTGAACAATATAAAACTGCGAACCCGAAGATTCTTTTTTAGGATTAACTGCATCAGGCTGACGAGCTGCCGCTAAAACACCTTTAAAATGAAATAAATTAGAATCTATCTCGGCTGGGATATTATATCCTGGGCCACCATTGCCAAGAATAGCACCTGGTTTTGCGTTTTTAGAAGAAGGGTCACCACCTTGAATCATAAATTCTTTTATTACTCTATGAAAAAGCAAACTATCAAAAAAACCTTCCTTAACAAGTTTAGTAAAATTATCTCTGTGTAAAGGCGTTTCATTATACAGAACAAGTTTGATTTTACCGTAAGAAGTTGTTATTTCTACTTTGGTTTGTTTCTCTTTTTTATCATCTTTTGTTGCGAAAACAAATAGCTGAAAAATAAATATAAAAGAAATACTGATTAAAAAATTTTTTTTCATTGCTGTTTTTTTTATTTTTGTTAATCTTTGCAAATGCAATATTAATGAAAATTATAAACACATGAAAAAAATATCAAATAACATTTTAATTTTAGCTACAATTTGTATAGCTATTATATTTACTGTTTCTTTAAGTAGCTGTAAAGAAGAAGATCCTACTAAAGGAGTTGTTCGCGTATTATATCAAGATAGTGTTCCAATAGAAGGTGCAAATGTTAAAATTTGGAGAGGTAATATCGAAAGAACTGGAACTTCTGATGCAAATGGTAATGTTGAAGCAGAATTTCAATACGAAGCTATTCTTGATGTTGAAGCAGAATTTCCACTTACTGTAGGAAAAGTTTGGAGACCAGATACAGACGAAAAACTTGTTTTAACCGAAAGTGCTATTGATAGCTTAAATCAATTAAATGTTGTTTTTAAAGGTAAAGCTACTTTAATATTAGAAAGAAATAAAACAAAAGAAACAGTTGTTTTAATCAAGAAACAAAATTTAGACTAATCATAGTTTAAATAATAAATGAATATATTTGATATTTTACTTATTATTCCTCTAGTTTGGGGTGCCTATAAAGGATTTACTAAAGGCTTAATTATAGAATTAGGAACATTAGCTTCTTTAATTCTTGGAATTTGGGTTGCTTTAAAATTTTCATTTCATATTGCAAATTTTTTATCAAAATTTATTACAATAAACCCTAAATATCTTAATCTAATAGCTTTTGCATTAACCTTTATCCTTGTTTTAGTTTTAGTGTTTTTTATTTCAAAACTAATTGAAAGGTTTGTTAAAGTTATGGCTCTTGATTTTATTAATAAATTAGCTGGAGCTTGTTTTGGTATTTTAAAATTCTCGGTGGTTTTAAGTGTTGTTTTGTTTTTGATTAACTCTTTAGACAAAAGAGTTGACTTCATTGAAGAAAAGACAAAATCCGACTCTCTTTTATATAACCCTATTTCAAATATTATTACTACAATCTTACCATCAATAAATGATATTAATTTTGATGAATTAATATCAAAAACTCCTTTGAAATAATGCTTATTTAGTTAATTTTGAAGTTTGAAATTTATAAATAGTATTTATGTTGTCAAAAATTAATTCTCTGGGGTGCAATATTTATATTGGAAATGATTCTTTTTCAAATCTAAATGAATTATTATCGAGCAATAATTATAGTAAAATAATAGTTATTGTTGATGAAAATACCGAAAAATACTGTTTGCCTTTAATTAATAATTTTGTAAAGAATTATTCTCTCATTAAAATTGAAAGTGGCGAAATAAATAAAAACATTGAAACCTGTTCTTTTATTTGGGGAGAACTTAATAACATTAATGCCGACAGAAACAGTTTAATTATTAATTTAGGTGGCGGTGTTATTTGTGATATGGGTGGTTTTGTTGCATCTACTTTTAAAAGAGGAATTAGCTTTATAAACATACCTACAACTTTACTTTCGATGGTTGATGCTTCGGTTGGAGGAAAATTAGGGGTCGATTTTAATAATGTTAAGAATTTAATAGGTCTGTTTAAACAACCAAGTAGTATTTTTATTAATCCATTGTTTTTTAAAACATTAGAAGAACGCCAATTTATTTCTGGGTTTGCCGAAGTAATTAAACATGCTTTAATTTTTGATTGCGACTATTTTAAATACATTAACAATTCTGATATTAAAACAAATGATATTATTAATAAAATTATTTTAAAATCAGTTGAAATAAAAAACACCGTAGTTACTAAAGATCCAGAAGAAAAAAATTTAAGAAAAATATTGAATTTTGGTCATACTATTGGTCATGCAATCGAAACATTATCATTAGAAAAAGATGAAGACCCTTTATTGCATGGCGAGGCGGTGGCAATAGGAATGATATGCGAATCTTATTTATCATTTAAACAATGCAACTTAAGCAAAGAAGAGTTAAATATTGTTTCGAATTATATTCTAAAATATTTTAAAAAATATCAATTGCACAATAAAGATTATGATAAATACTTTGGGTTAATGCAATTAGACAAAAAAAATAATAATGATTTAGTTAATTTTACACTTATTGGTAAGATAGGAGAGGCTATTATAAACCAAAATAGTTCAAAAGAATTAATTATTGAATCGTTGAACTTTTATAATAGTTTATAAAAAATTTATTATGAATTATTTAATAACAAAACCTGAAAAGGCAATTAATACACAATTAAAACTAACTTCTTCGAAAAGTATAAGTAATAGAGTTTTAATTATTCAGGCATTATCAGATGAAAAATTTAATATTGAAAATATTGCTGAAGCCCAAGACACAGTTCAGTTAAAAAACATATTACACAATAAATTAACTAATATTATAAATGCCGGTGAAGGCGGAACAACATATCGGTTTTTAACAGCACTTTTATCAATAACAAAAGGCGAATGGATTTTAACTGGTGCTGAAAGAATAAAAGAAAGACCTGTTAAAATTTTAGTTGACGGATTAAAACAATTAGGTGCCGATATTGAATATCTTGAAAAAGAAGGATATCCTCCATTAAAAATTAAAGGTAAAACACTCGATAAAGGCAAATTATCTATTGACGGAAGTATAAGTAGCCAATTTATTTCGGCAATATTAATGATATCTCCAAAGCTTAAAAATGGTTTAGAGTTAAAAATAGAAAACAAACTATTGTCTAAACCATATATCGAAATGACTTTAAATATAATGAAGTATTTTGGAGTAAACTATGAATGGCAAAAAGATACAATTAAGATACAACCACAAAAATACAAAGCAAAAAATTTTACAGTAGAAGCCGATTGGTCATCAGCTTCTTATTGGTACGAAATAGCTTCTTTATCACAAAATGCTATTATAAGGTTAGAAGGACTTAGTGAAAATAGCTTGCAAGGAGATTCGGTAGTTGCTAAAATATTTGAAAAGTTAGGAGTAAGAACAACATATTTTGATAACAGTATAGTTATAGAAAAAGTTAATGAAATTGAAAACATTTTGTTTAATTATGATTTTATTAATTGTCCAGACCTAGTGCAAACAATTGCTGCAACTTGTTGTGGATTAAACATTAATGGAACTTTTAAAGGAACCGATAATTTAAATATTAAAGAAACCGATAGAGTTAAAGCATTAAAAAGTGAGTTATTTAAATTTGATTGCTCAATAGAATATTCAGATAACAAGTCATTTAAATTAACTTCAAAGAAAGGCAATAAAATATTGAACAATAAAATTGAAACATATAATGACCATAGAATAGCACTGTCTTTTGCTCCATTATGTTTGCAATACGGTTCAATAAACATAAAAAACCCCAAAGTAGTTGAAAAATCGTATCCAAATTATTGGAATGATTTAAAAAAAGCAGGATTTAAAATAGAAAGTTATGAATGATAAAAAATATCTAATACCACTTTTTTCTTCAATAATATTAATAATTGGTATTTATTTAGGATTATTATTAAGTAAAAATGAAAATATTAATAGTGAAATTCCTGTTAATCGCGACTATCAAAAGTTGAATCAAATACTCGATTATATTGAGAAAGAATATGTTGATACAATAAACAGAAAGCAATTAATCGAAATGACAATAAACACTTTGATAGAGAAATTAGATCCACATAGTGCTTATTTGTCAAATGAAATTTTAAGTGAAGCAAATGAATCACTTGACGGAAATTTTGATGGAATAGGAGTAGAGTTTAATATTCAGAAAGATACAATTGTTGTTGTTGGTGTTATTTCAGGAGGTCCTTCTGATTTGCTTGGTATTATGCCAGGAGATAGAATAATTAAGGTAAATAAAGAAAAGGTAGCGGGAATAGGAATAAAAAACAATGAAGTAATAAAAAGACTACGCGGTAAAAACGGTACAATAGTTAAAGTTTCAATTTTAAGAAACAATAAACTCCCATTAATAGAGTATGAAATAAAAAGAGGTAAAATACCTATAAAAAGTGTTGATATTTCTTATATGATTACCGAAAATACAGGTTATATAAAAATAAATAGATTTGCCGCAACTACCTACGAAGAATATATTCAATCTTTTAATTCATTGGATTTGAATAAAATGAAAACGTTAATTATAGATTTAAGAGGTAATTCAGGCGGATATTTAGAAACAGCTATCGCAATAGCCGATGAGTTTTTATCAAAAGATAAAATAATTGTATATACCAAAGGCCGCTCAATTTTAAAAAAATCTATTTATAAGGCTACTTCATTAGGCGAGTATGAAAAAGGTAATTTATATGTGCTAATAGATGAAGGTTCGGCTTCGGCGAGCGAAATTTTGGCAGGAGCCATTCAGGATAATGACAGAGGAATTATTATCGGAAGAAGGTCTTTTGGAAAAGGATTAGTTCAGGAGCAACTTTCACTAACTGATAGTTCAGCTATTAGGCTAACAATAGCAAGATATTATACAGCAACAGGAAGATGTATTCAAAAGCCATATAATCATGGCAATGATGATTACTATATGGATTATTATAACAGATATGAAAGCGGAGAATTACAACATGAAGATAGTATTCATGTTAATGATTCGTTAAAATATAAAACAGCTAAAGGAAAAATTGTTTATGGTGGCGGTGGCATTAAACCAGATATTTTTGTTCCATTAGATACTACTGGGTTCACAAGTTTCCTTTTGGATATTAATAGAAAAGGGTTAATTGTAAATTTTGCATTTAAATATGTAGATAAAAACAGAAGCAAGTTTAGTAATATTAAAGATTACAATTCATTTAAGAAAAACTTTGTTTTAACAAAAGAGATATTCGAAAGTTTTATTAAATATTGTGCTGAAAACAAAGTAAATCCTAGTAAAGCACAAATATCAAAGTCTAGAAATATTATAGAATATCAACTAAGGGCTTTTATAGCAAGATATTTAATAAGTGATGAAGGTTTTTATCCTGAAATTAATAAAATGGATAATATCATTGATAAGGCTATTTCAATTAAATAATTGCAGTTTTTTTGTAAACACATAATTCGTTTTTTGAAAAAACTTATTGTTTTCACAGAAAAATCTTATATAAAAAATCATTACATTTCGATTACAAAATAATTACAAAATTGTTAATAAAAAAGATGTAACAAACATAAAAGTTTAATTTTTAACAATAAATTTGCATCAAAATTTTAATTAGGAATTTTAAAAAAATAGTATGTTTGGATTAGAGTTAGATTTAGGATTAAGTATTTTGCTGATTTTAAGCTTGTTAGCAGCATGTGCATTTGAATTTATTAATGGTTTTCACGATACAGCTAATGCTGTTGCTACCGTAATATATACACGTTCTTTAAAGCCAAGAACTGCTGTTGTTTGGTCGGGAATATGGAATTTTATTGGCGTTAATGTTGGTGGTATAACTGTAGCAATGAGTATTGTTAATTTATTGCCAACCGAAATACTCGTAGATAAGAATGTTTATCATAGTATTGCAATGATATTTTCTTTAATCCTCACAGCAATAATTTGGAACTTAGGAACTTGGTATTTTGGAATTCCTTGTTCAAGTTCACATACTCTTATAGGGTCAATTTTTGGTGTTGGAATGGCATATATGTTTATTACTCCTGAAGGAACAATTAATTTGAATTGGGATAAAGTTGTTGACATGGGACTTTCTTTACTTATATCACCATTTTTTGGATTTAGCTTTGCAATATTATTAATGCTAATATTTCTTAAAACAATTAAAAAGAAGAAGTTTTTTGTGCAACCTGATACATTAAAAAAGACACCATTTTGGATTCGTCTTACTTTAATATTTACTTGTACAGGAATTAGTTTTTCTCATGGTTCAAATGATGGACAAAAAGGAATAGGTTTGGTTATGATTATTTTAATTAGTATTCTGCCTACATATTATGCAATAGATACCCAAAAAAACCCAACAAATATGATTGGAAATCTTACACAGATTGAAACTTATATGCATCGTTTGGATTCTTTATCTCTCGTAAATAATGTAAATGTAAAAACAAAAGAAAATATAGCTTCGATAAATGCAAATATAGATACTTTAAAAGGCATTATATCAATGAGCTCTGGAGTGAACGGTGTTCCAAAAGAATCACGATTCGAAACGCGTAAATGTATTATAAGCATTTCAAAACAAACAGACAAGTTAATAAAAAGTGATGAAAACTTATTTACTGGGTCAATTTTGTCAGAAAAGGAAACAAAACATCTTAAATCAAACGTTAAAGAATTAAATAGTTATACCGAATTTGCTCCATGGTGGGTTGTTTTAATGATATCACTTTCTTTGGGTATAGGTACAATGGTTGGTTGGAAAAGAATAGTTGTAACTATAGGCGAGAAAATTGGTAAATCACATTTAAGTTATGCTCAAGGTGCTAGTGCTGAAATTGTTGGAGCAAGTACTATTATAGCTTCAACATATTTAGGGCTGCCAGTAAGTACAACACATGTATTATCTTCAGGTATTGCCGGAAGTATGGTTGCAACAGGTGGCAAAAAGAACTTGCAATATGGAACAATTAAAAACATTGCAATTGCATGGATTGTAACAATACCAGTTACAATATTATTGTCTGCTGGATTGTTTTTATTTTTTAGACTGTTTGTTAAATAAAAAGTTTTTATAAAAATGACTAAAGCAATAATATTTTTCTCAAGCTTTCTTTTTTTATGTGGATTTACTTCATTTTCACAAGAATATAATAATGCTCAAAACATTAAAGTGGTTCAGGAACAAGAAGCATATTATCCAAAAGGAGAACAAGCCTTGTTTATTTACTTCTATGAAAATATAAAATATTCGAAAGAAGCAATAGATAATAAAGCGAACGGAGAAGTAATGTTAAGTTTTTTTGTGGAGGCTGATAGTTCAATTACTAATGTTCAAATATTTAGTAATATAGGATATGGAATTGACCAACAAGCAGTAGAATTATTAAAGAAATTAAAATATGCACCATCTATTCAGAATGGAGTAAAACTCCGCCAAAACGTTATGCTTTCAATTCCTATTCGTGCCGATATTAAAAATTAATTAGGCGGTTTTACCCTACCTGCTGAAAAGTAAGTTCTTTTATAATAAGCTTCATCTAAACAACTTACTGTTACTCCTTTGCTCGAACTCGAGTGTATAAACTTATTGTCTTTTAGGTATATTCCTACATGTGAAATTCTGTCGCCATACATTTTAAAAAACAATAAATCGCCTTCTTTGAGATCCGATTTATTTATATTATCAACATCTTTAGCATACATATCGCGAGAGCTCCGACCAAGAGATATTCCATAAACCTCTTTATATATAACACCAACAAATCCAGAGCAATCGGTGCCGTTTTTCGAGGCATATCCCGTGCGATGAGGAACTCCAATCCATTCAGCAGAAGTAGATATCAGTTTCTTGTTTTCGCTACCATCAAAGTTAATATTAAAAACCTTTGAATAATTAACGTAAAATTCTTCATCAATCTTTTTTTCTTCTTTTTTACTTAATTTCTTTTCTGTATTAGTTGAATTCTCCGATAATTTTTCAGTTTTGTTCTTGTCATTTCTTAGTCTCCATATCGAATTAGATTTTTTTGTTGTATCAGAAACAATTTTTTTCTTCAAAACATTTTTATAATCAGGACCATAAGTTTTAGCAATTGCTTTATTGTCGAAATCGTAAACTTTAAAAGAGCTACTAGTAGAAGTTTTTTCCGTGGCAACCTTATTAATTACACTACAAGAGCTAAAAAAAGTCACAATAATTAATATGTAAACAAGATTCTTCATCAATTTATTTTGAAATGCAAATATATGAAAATACTATTTATAAAAATTTTATAAAAATATTTATTAAATTTTTTATAGTTTCGCAAAATGATTTTACATGGAGTATATAATAGCGAATTAATTTTAAATTCGGCAATAATATCAGGGTTAATATTGGGATTTAGCCATGTTTTCGCTGGTCCAGACCATCTTGCTGCCATTACTCCATTAGCTATTGAAAATCGTTTAAAGGCATGGCTAATAGGTTTGTTTTGGGGTATTGGCCACACAATTGGTTTATTGTTTTTGGGAGCAATATTTATTTTTTTAAAAGAGACTGTTTCTTTAAATATAATTTCAGAATATGGAAGTAAAGTTATTGGTATAGTAATAATATTTATTGGTATTTGGTCGATATATAAAATTAAGTTTAATAATAAATCAGAAGGAAACCATATTTTAAATGTTAAGACTAATAAGCAAAATATAATAACTTCATTTTTTATTGGAATTATTCACGGAATTTCTGGTGTTGCACACATTATGGCTTTATCAATTTCTTTGGGGTTTAGTGAAACAAAAGAATCGATTTATTATGCTTTTAGTTTTTGTTTGAGTTCGGTATTTGCAATGATTATTTATGTTTTAATGCTTGGATATTTTTCCCATAAGTTTTCTTTAAATAGTAATAGCAACTTATATAAAAACATAAAATTTATTACGGCAATTTTGGTTATAGTTATTGGTATTATCTGGACTTTTAATACCCCATATCATTAAAATATTTTAAAAATTGTCGACTTTATTTGTTTTAAAATTAAGTAATAAGAAGTATATTTGTGGAAAATTTGATTTTATGTTAAAAGGTATAAAAATTCTGATTCTTATTATTTTTATATCACCCTATGTTTTTGGTCAAACTCTTTCGGTAGCGACATCCTCTGCAAACAATTCGGTTTGTGGAAACTCAGGAACATGTAGTTACACTGGTCCCGCTATAGTTTTTAATGAAATAAGAATCTCGCCAGTCACAGGAGAAATAAATTCAATGAACGAAGGTCATGAATTTATAGAATTATATAACCCCAATCCTTGTGACACAGTAGATATTTCATGTTATATTCTTGCAAGTGACAACGATGACGAAGAAAGCACCTGGTCATTAAGATTTCCTAAAGGGACAAAAATAGCACCTCTTGGTTTTTTAACTATTGGAGGAACTGATGTTGTTCCTACTCCAGATATTTTAATTCATAATTTTTACGTTTCAGGATATGGCTCAAGTAGTGCACCTGTTGTTTGGACAGGTAATTTTAGAACACCTTTAGATTATGGCTCAACATTAACCCTATTAAAAAATGATAGAGACTGGAAAGCTCTATATAATGCCTCTGGTAGCCCTGTTTGTGCATTAGCTTGGGGAAGTTTTTCTGACAATATCTCATGTTTAAATGTTGAACCTGAATATTCGCATCAACCTTCAGGAATTGCCCCGGGTATTGTTTCTGACGGTTGCACTAACGTTCCTTTACTTCAATCGGCAAAAAACATATACAATAATTACGGCTCTGCAAGAATGATTTATCTTAACAAAACGTATGGTAATTGGAGCAGAAGTGTTGATGGAACTGGTAGTTTTGTTTATAAAGATGAAGCAATATCTGCTGGAACTCCAGATAATTGCAATGCTACTTGTGCAACACCTTTTAATTCGTGCACAGGAACAGCATCTGTGACAGTAACAGGTGGCTCTGGAAATTATAGCTATTTATGGGACACAGATGCAAGGTCGCAAATTACTGCTACTGCTAATAGCTTGTGTGGTGGTTGTTACAATGTTACAGTTACCGATAATAATAGCGGAAATACCGCTGATGCGATTGTGTGTGTTAGCGATAATGGTGGTCCAACTATTTCAGAAACTGTTGTAAATATTTCATGCAATGGCGATAATAATGGAAGTGTTGATATAACACTTAATCCATTAATTGGCCCATATACTTATGATTGGAATGATGGTTTATATAATACCGAAGATATTAGTAGTTTAACAGGTGGAGATTATTATATAAATATTGTTAATACTTCTACAAATTGCACGTCGGCTAAAGTTTTTGAAATTACAGAACCAAGTCTTTTGCAAGTTAATATGAATAAAACAGATGTTTCTGTTCATGGAAACAATGACGGAACAGCTACTGCAAATGTTAGTGGAGGAACACTAAATTATGATTATTTATGGGATTCTAATGCAAACAACCAAACTACAGCAATTGCAACTGGTTTAACCGCAGGAAATTATAGTGTTACAGTTACAGATAGTAAAGGATGTAGTTTAAATAAAAATGTAACTATTACAGAACCAAATTGTGCTTTGTCGTTAACATCAAATTCTACAAATCCTTGTGCAGGAACAGCTAATGGAACAGCATCAATTAATGTTAGTAATGGCATTCCGAATTATACCTACATTTGGGCAGGAGGAAGTGCAGTTGGTCAAACAACAAACTCTTTAATAAACCTTGCACAAGGTAATTATAGCGTAACAGCTACTGATGATGCTGGGTGTACTATTTCTGCTACTTTTAATTTAACAGATTATGTTGTTAATGTTGGATTTAATTCCTCTCCAAATCAATGTCTTCAAGGCAATAGTTTTAATTTTACAAATACAGGAAGCTCGATTGGTGGTGAAACATATTCATGGACAATCACCAACGGAATACCTTCTTCTTCTTCAAATGAAAATCCGACAAATATAACTTGGGCAGGAACAGGAACTTATTCTGTATCACAAACAATTACTTTAAATGGTTGTTCCGAAACTTTTTCTAAAAACATTGCTGTTTTTGAACATCCTTCGGCAATAATTAATAAAACAGATGATAATTGCAGTCAATGTATAGGGGCAGCGAATCTAGTGCCTTCTAACGGCACAACGCCTTATGCCTTTTTATGGAATAATTCAAACACAAGTCAAAACTTAACAGATTTGTGTGGAGGAAATTATCAGGTTACTATTACCGATGATAATAATTGTACGGCTACAGCAAATACAACAATTAATGATATTGGAGCAGTTACTGCAAATTTTACTGCATCATCTAATCAATGTCTTCAAGGCAATAGTTTTAATTTTACAAATACAGGAAACTCTATAGGTGGCGAAATATATTCATGGACATTTGCAAATGGAACTCCTGCAAGTTCTTCAAATGAAAATCCAACTAATATAACTTGGTCAAATGCAGGAACATATACTGTTACTCAAACCATAACTCTTGGAGGATGCTCAGATACATATAGTTATGATATAACAGTATTTGAACATCCAACTGTTACTGTAAATAAAATTGATGATAAATGTAATAAATGTATTGGAGAAGCTAATATAGTAGTTTCTAATGGTATAACTCCTTACAGCTTTTTGTGGAATAATTCAAATACAAATCAAAACTTAACAACTTTGTGCGGAGGAAATTATCAGGTTACAGTTACAGATGATAATGGGTGCACAGTATCAGCGGCTGTAATAATAGATAATATTGCAGGACCAACAGCAAATATTAATAAAACAGATGATGTTTGCGGGAAGTGTATCGGTTCGGCAAATGTTATTGCAAGTGGAGGTACAATAACAACCGATTATATTTATGATTGGAACAATAGTAGAAATACCCAAACTATTAGTAATTTATGTAATGGAACTTATTCGGTTACAGTTACCGATGATGAAGGTTGCAGTGTAATATCACAAACAAATATTAATAATACACAAAACCCACAGTTAAATGTAAATCATTCAGATATTTCATGTTTTGGAATACAAGATGGAAGTGCAATAGCTTCTGTTACTGGGGCAACAGGTGTTGTGCAATATAATTGGAATGGAAGCAACTCATTTAATTCAAATCAAAATCAAATTCAAAATTTAACAGCCGGGACATATAGCTTAACAATTACAGATGATAATTTATGTTCAGCAAGTGAAACAATACAAATTCAAGAGCCATTGCAACTTACAATAAATCTTTCACATACAGATATTAATTGTTATAATGAGTGTACAGGTCAAATAATTGCTAATGTAAATGGAGGAACACTAAATTATAGTTACTTGTGGAGCAATAACAGCCAAAATCAAGATATCTCTAATTTATGCGATGGCAACTATTCTGTTACGGTTACAGATGCTAATGACTGTACTACTTCAGAAAATTATATCTTAGCTTCACCAAATGAAATCACCTATCAGTTAAACTCAACTCCCGAAACGTGCGGAAACAATAAAGATGGAAGTGTAAGTATTTCAAATATACAAGGAGGAGTTACTCCTTATCAGACAATATGGAATGCAGCAACAAATAATTTAGAAGGAGGTTTTTATTATATAACAATAACCGATAATAATAATTGTATTAAGCAAGATAGTATTGAAGTTGAAATTATTGATAAACCCCAAATAGATGGAATAATAACGCACGATAGATGCAATTCGGCAATAGGTTCAATAACAACAAATATTCAATCAAATAACAATAATATCGAATATTTATGGCTAGAAAAGGAAGAAACAACATCAAGTATTTCAAATTTAAAAGCTGGAGAATACACTTTAAGAATTAATGATAATGGATGTATAGTTGAGACAATGTTTGAAGTTGAAAACAATGGAGGTGTAAAATCCGATTTTTATACTTACCCAAGTTTGTTAAGTATTAGCAATCCGTTTTGTAATTTTTATGAAACTCCTTTAACTTGGGATAATTCAAATATAGTTTCAACATATTGGGATTTTGGAGATAAATCTAGTTCATCTGAAAGCAATCCTGTGCATGAATATAAAGATTTAGGAATATTTAATGTAAAACTAATTGTAATAGACCAATTTAATTGTAGTGATACTGCAATAAAGAATGTTGAGGTAAAAAACAATTTTACTTTTTATATGCCAAATGCATTTACACCAGACGAAGACGGAATAAACGAAAACTTAGGGCCATCAATGACTTTTATTGATGAAGTAGGATATGAGTTTAGAATATATGACAGATGGGGTTATTTGGTGTATTTCACCGATGATATTTATGAAAAGTGGAATGGAAGGTTTAATAATTACGAAGATCTACTACCTCAAGGAACTTATGTTTGGTATATAAAACTAATAGATTTAAATAATCAAATACATCAAATGCAAGGACATATTAGCTTGATAAGAAAATAAATATATTTTAAAAGCTTTTTGCAATGAAATATTCTCATACCAATTAAGTTCATTGTCTATATAAAGTTTGAAAACACAGCAAAAATGTAACTTCTAACTAATTAGTCCGTTAAACTACAACACTAATAGGACAATAAATTAAAGATGAATTATATACAATTAAGATTTTCAATTATAATACTACTATTAACAATTAATTATATTGTTATTGGACAAACTACATATTGAGAGTATTGCTAAAATCTTAATTTAGCAATACTCTCCAATTGCACTTTTAAGTTTTGCAATTGCATCATTTTTACATGATACCGATTCTACTTCATAATTTGAGAATGTTGCAGGGCAAAAAAACATTAAAAAACTATATAAATAACTGAC
>CAZJKL010000019.1:0-32288 GCA_964546655.1 uncultured Bacteroidales bacterium
TACTGCACGTGAAGAAGGAATTGCAAAAGGAAGAGAAGAAGGAAGAGAAGAAGGAGCTAGAGCAATGGCATTAGAGATGTTGAAAAACAATGAACCAATAGAAAAAATAGAAAAATACACAGGACTTTCAAAAGAAATTATTGAATCATTGAAAGAAAAATAACAAATGCCAAAAACGGTTTTGCGTCATGAGGGCTTGTGGTATGACACCTAAAATATAACAATAAAAAACAGCGGTAGGAAAGTGTAGCATTTCAAAAAAACCGCACCAACAAAATCCTCGACCGTTATGCTTAATTGTAATCTAAAACAAATTAAATAATATAAATATGAAACCTTGTCCAAATTGTAAATCACCTTATGGCTACTCAATGGGAAACGAATTATATTGTTGCCCTGAGTGTGGAAATGAGTGGAACCCCGATGAAATAATTGAGACAGCGAGTGAAAAAATTTTAGATGCCAATGGAAACGAACTTCAAAACGGAGACAGTGTCGTTGTAATTAAAAATCTACCGGTAAAAGGCTCTCCTAAACCAATTAAAGCAGGTACAAAAGTTAAAAATATTCGTCTAAACTTTGATAGCGACCATAACATTGACTGTAAGATTGATGAATTTGGTTCAATGGCTTTAAAGTCCGAATTTGTTCGAAAAGCATAGCTATATAACTTTAAATCAAAGAATATTTTTAACAAATTTGATTTTGTGAACGAAAAAATAAATTTTGGAGACAAAACCAAACAGATTCAGGCATTAGCAGCAAAGTAATTACGAATTACATTGTTTATAGGAGAACCGTTGATATAGCTCACAGCTACGGTTATCGCTTTTAATTACATCTAGCAATTAGGTTATTTACCAGTTGTGCGAAGTTTTTAACTTCGCACCAAGTAAAAGTTAGTTTCCAAAACTAACAAAAAGTGTAGTTAAAAACTACAGTTTATTAAATGCGAAGTTACAAACTTCGCATAACTGAGCATTTTAGTGCCAGCCATAACTTCGTAATTACTCATTCGTAATTCGTAATTTTAATTTGTGTCTTTGAACCTTCTGCATTTTATAATTAATTAAAAAGTGTGTAGGCCAGGGCAAAACATGCGTGCGTGTTGAATACATACCAATGAGGAAAAATTAATTTAAAAGTAATTACCCTACACAAACAATCGCTTTGCTTTTTCCATACAAAAGAAACCCTTCAACTTCTTTATATCCCATTTCTTGTATGTTTTCCATATACTCTCTAACTTGTTTAATATGTTCGGTAGTTTCTTCTTCTCCAAATTTAAAATCAATAATAATAGCTTTATTATCTTTAATTAAAACTCTGTCGGGTATTTTTATTAATCGGTCTTTTGTTATTAATGATTTTTCGGTTTTCACTATCCATTCATCGTTAAACCATTCTTTAACCTTTGGTATGTTTAATATTGTTTGTATTTCACATTTTAAATATTCTACTTCTTCTGCGATTAATGAACCTTCAAAAATATAGTTAGTCAAAGTTGAATCAATGTCATCTAAAGTTTTTATTTTCGAAAAAACATCGTGCATTAGCTTTCCGTAGTTTATTTTTTCTTCGATATCATTATTAAAAAACTTAAAAAAATCGGAACTCTTTTGGCTAAAATACACTCGTTCTCTCCAGTTTTCAGAAATATATTCATCTAAATCATAGTTGTTATTAGTTGTTTCTTGTTTTTTAGATAATTCAATTAATTGCCCTTTATAGTAAAAATCTTTTTCATTATTGTAAGTTAAAATTTCATTGTTTTTAACGGTATTATAAATTAAATGTCCTATCTGAGTTATTTTCTCGGATTTATTAATTTGAGCCGATATAAATAAAACATTTTCGGCACGTGTTAATGCCACATATAATACATTAAAGTTGTCGATATAATTATAAAGAGCCTCATTTAAGTAATCAACTTCAAAATATGAGTTAGCTGTAATTTTATTATATTTTACTGGTAATTGTTCAAATAAATTAAATGGTTCAATATCAGCACTTGCCCATAAAGTATTATCATGACGACCGTCTAAATTCCAATTACAAAATGGTATAAAAACAGCTTTGTATTCTAATCCTTTCGATTTATGTACAGTTAAAATTTGTATTGCATCTTGTAGCTCCGAAAGAATTATATTAAATTTAGATTCATATTCTTCCCACCATTCAATAAAAGCACCTATATCTCCTGTACTATTTCTTAGGTATTCCAGAATTTTATTTTGAAAACCTTGAAGATACATAAATTCACCTTTAACCGAATTTAGTCCAAAAATTTTAATCAATTGTTCTATAAGTTCAAACAGAGATAAGCGTTGTAATTCATAAATTTTATTAGTGAAATTATTCGGTAAAAATGTTTTAAAATAATTCTCACTATTGTTAAGGTTAAATATATCGTTTAACTTATTGTTTTTATCATTAATTATATTCGAATAATGGTAAACAACAGAACATTTTGATATAATATCTTCGGGGTTATAAATATATTTTAATAAACTAATTAAAAGTTTTATAACTTTTCCATTCGATAGTTTTAGCCCTTCATTTGAAATAATATCATATTTTAAATTAGGATTTGCTTTTTCTGATTTAGAATATGTGTTTATATAATCTGCAATACATTCAATTTCTTTATTACTTCTAACTAAAATAACTATGTCTTTTAAATCGTATCCTTTCAATTGTAATTCTTCGATGTTTTTAACCATATTATATAATTCTGGCAATTCATCTTCATTTTTATCTTTTTCAAAAAAACTCACATTAACATAACCTTCAATATCTTTTTTAATAATTTCTTGCTCAACGTCTTTGTATGCAACAATAATTTTTTCGGCATTTTTGTTAATAAGGTCAATATTATTGCTGTTTTCAGAATTGTTATTTAAATATAAGTCTTTAAGAATATGCTTAGAATAATTGAATAAAGCATTGTTAAATTCTATTATACTTTTGCTACTTCGTCTGTTTTGAATCAAGTAATTATCAACTAAACTATCTTTTTGGTATTTTAAATCATCATAAATTTTCTCTAACAAAATATTCCAGTCGCCATTTCTCCAACGGTAAATAGATTGTTTAATATCACCAACAATTAAATTATCATAATTTTGAGCTAAACTGTTCGAAATTAAAGGAAGGAAATTACTCCATTGAATTTCAGATGTATCCTGAAATTCATCAATCATAAAATATTTAAAAACATTACCAATTTTTTCGTAAATAAAAGGAGTATCGTTATCTCTAATAATTTCATTTATAAAAGAACCAACTTCTGAAATTAAAAACTTATTATTATCGTTTTTATATTTCTTAATACCTTCGGATATATCTTGAAAAAGTCCTAATGTGTATATGTTCTCATTAACTGCTAAAGCGGTATTGTATAACTTTATATTAATAAAATAATATTCAATTAATTTTTCATATTTTTCTCGAAATTCGGAGTCATATAAAGCTTTAATTTCATCAATTTTAGTAGATTTTTTAGCATACCATTTTTCAACATTATTTATAGCGTCAATATTAGTTTTTGAAGGAGTAAATTCTTCTTTCTTTAAAATTTTATTGAAATAATTAGCAAAAGACCTGCTCCCACCACTAAAATCATCGGTTTTTAAACCACTTTTATCTAATATATTAAGACATTCTTGAGCCTTCTCAATAATTTCTATTTCAAACTTTTTGATATAATTTTTATTAATATCATCAATAAACTCTTTTAAGTTTTGTTTAGATTCAATTTTGCTAAATAAATTACCTTCAATTAATTTGTATTTCTCTTTAAAAATTTCATCACTAATTTTTTTTATAACAAAAGATAAATCCCAAGTTTTACCTTCCGAAATTTTATCATTAATATGCCAAAGTATCCATTCGGTTAGTTGCTCGTCTTTTCCAAAACGTTGAATCATATTATCAATGGCTTCTTCGATGGCTTTGTTTTTATCCATGTCCATATCATAGCCAAAGTTTATACCTATTTCTTTTATAAAAGAACGTAATATTTTCTGGAAAAATGAGTCTATGGTTGAAATATTAAAGAAAGAAAAATTATGCAAAATTTTGTTTAAAATTAACCCGGCTTTTATAAAAATTTCATCATCATTTTTAAATTTAGTTTCTTCTTTAATTATTTGAAGATAAGGATTTTTAGTGTTTTTTTTTGACAAATCGTATAATTGCTCAATAATACGGTTTTTCATTTCACCCGTAGCTTTATTAGTGAAAGTTACAGCTAATATAAATTTAAAATTATCGTGATTAATAAATAAAAGCTTGATATATTCTAAAGTTAATCTGAAAGTTTTACCTGAACCAGCCGAAGCTTTGTAAATATTTAATTGAGCCATACAAATAATTAAATTAAAATATTTTTTTAAAAATACAATTTATTAAAACAAATAAGAAAAGAACATAATTTTATTTATTTTTGTTTGTCCTTTATAAAAAAACATGGCTAAAATTAAAAAAGATTCGATTAATAACAGTGAAATATCGAAAGAATTAAATTGCATATATAATATTGACGTTATTCTTAAAAAATATGGCGATAATATTAAATTAATATTTGAAGAAGTAGTTAAAATTATACCTTTAATTTGGAGTAATCCCGAACAATATATTTGTGAAATTAAATATTCAGATTATTCTGCTAAAACTTGTGAATATAAAGACTTTAAATTATTATTAACCTCAGATATTATTATAAAAAACAAGAAAGAAGGTGATTTAATTATTTATTCTATTAAAACAATAAATAAAAATACATTTAAAGAAGATAATCTGCTTTTAAATTCAATTGCTGAAAAAATTAGCAAACATCTCGAAATAATTATATTAAAGAAAAATGTTGACAAAAAATACAATTTTATTGATAAAAACGAAAGTGTATTAGTTAATAATATTAGTAATTGGCTTAAGTCAAAATCTTTAAACGACGAAAATATTGAAAACTTTTTGAAAGTAAAACTACATTTTAAAAAAGGAGAAACAATTTGCAAACAAGGAGCTTTTACAACATATATAATGCTAGTGGCCGAAGGATATACAAAAGCTACAATTGAAAATAATAATAAAAAGCATTATAATTTTAAAATAACAAAACCATTTTCATTTATGGGAATATCAGAATTGTTTGGCAATGGTTATTATCATTTTTCGGCAATTGCATTAACCCCATCAGTAGTTTACTTAATTAAAATTGAAGATTTTAAAAATTTGATTGAAACAAACTTTGAATTTGCAAAATATATTATGACATTATATTGCCATAATATTGAGCATTTATATAATCAATTATCAAATTTGGCAAATAAACAATCAAATGGTAAAATAGCCGAAGTATTATTATACTTAACTCAAAATGTTTTCAATTCAAATTTTATAGATAATACCATTACTAGAAAAGATTTAGCTAATATGTCGGGACTGTCACACGAAGGCACGGTAAGAATTTTATCTGATTTTAAAAAAGATAAGATAATAAAAATACTTAAATCAGGTATTGAAATAACTAATATGGATTTATTAAAAGCAATAAGTATAGCTGGTTAAACCATTTATAAAATTAAATTGCCTTTTATACAAAAACAATATTCATAAAAATATTTAATTTATATATTTACAAATAATATGTAATATAAATTTCAAAATTATATATTTGCAAGTTAAAATTTGGTTTATTAATAATAAAAACAACTCTTATGAAAAGTAAATTTTTATCAATTATTTTAATCATCGTTTTTGGATTAAATATTTTTTCGAAAGCAGATGAGGGGATGTGGCTAACATTATTGTTAGGTAAAAAGAATTATGCCGATATGCAAAGTAAAGGCTTAAAATTAACCCAAGAACAGTTATATGATATTAACAATAATAGTTTAAAAGATGCTATAGCTCGTTTAGATTATGGCAGTTGTTCGGGAGAAATGATTTCGGCAGAAGGATTAATGCTAACAAATCATCACTGTGGTTATGGCGAAATACAATCACATAGTTCAACAGAACACGACTATCTTACCGATGGTTTTTGGGCTATGAGCAAAAAAGAAGAATTACCAAATCCGGGTAAAGTAGTTTCTTTTCTTGTTAGAGTTGATGATGTAACAGCAAAAATATTAGCTGAAATATCACCAAGTATGACAGAAACTGAAAGATTAGCAAAAGTAAATGAAGTATCAGAAAAACTTAAAAAAGAAGCTATTGGTGATACTCATTATGAAGTAGATGTAAAAGAAATGTTTGGTGGTAATGAATATTATTTGTTTTTATATGAAACATTTAAAGATATTAGATTAGTTGGAGCACCTCCATCATCAGTTGGTAAATTTGGTGGCGATACAGACAACTGGATGTGGCCACGTCATACAGGTGACTTCTGCTTCTTTAGAGTTTATATGGGACCAGACGGCAAACCAGCTGAATATTCAGAAAAAAATGTTCCATACAAACCAAAACATCATTTACCAATTTCTTTAAAAGGTGTTAGCGAAGGTGACTTTGCAATGATTTGGGGATATCCTGGTAGAACAAACAGATATTTATCTTCTTATGGAGTTGATTTAGCTTTAGAACAAACTAATCCTGGCATTATTGATATTAGAAGAAAAAAATTAGATATTATGGATGAAGATATGAAAGCTGATCCTAAAGTTAGAATTCAATATGCTTCTAAATATGCTTCAACAGCTAATTATTGGAAATATTTTATTGGTCAAAATAATGGTCTTAAAAATTTAAATGTAATTGGAAAAAAGAAAGCTTTAGAAACTCAATTTGATAAATGGGCTAATGAAGATGCCGAAAGAAAAGCTATTTATGGAAATGTTTTAAAAGATATGAAAGAGGCTTATGCTGAATTGAAAGATAAAAAATATGATTTAACAAAATGGTATTTTAATGAAACATTCACTGGTGCCGAAGTTCTTATGTTTCCTTATCTTTTAGTAGCTAATGGGTTAAAAACAGGAGTAGATACTTATGCAAACGATAAAACTGCTTTTGATGGATTAAAAGAAACTATCGAAAGTCATTTTAAAGACTATAATGCTGCGACAGATCAAAAAATATTAGCAGCTACATTAAAAATGTATTCAGAACGAATCCCTTCTGAATATCATCCTGAAATTATTCCTAATATTATTGAGAAGAAATATAAAGGTGATTTTGATAAATATGCAGCTGATGTATTTAAAAAATCAATCTTTGTTTCAAAAGAAAAGTTAGAAGCTTTTTTAGCTAATCCTAGTAAAAAAGTATTAGAAGCAGATCCTGCTTACATTGCTATGGGCTCAATATTAAAGTCTTATATAAATGGAGTTAATCCTGCAAGAAAAAATGCTGATGATAAATTAAAAAATTCTTATCGTTTATTTATTGATGGTTTAAGAAAAATGCAACCAGATAAAAACTTTTATCCTGATGCTAACTCTACTATGCGTTGCACTTATGGTAAAGTTGGAGGCTACTCTCCTGCTGATGCTGTTAAGTATAGCTATATTACAACTTTAAAAGGTGTTATCGAAAAAGAAGATCCTACTAATGATGAGTTTATTGTTCCTAAAAAATTAAGAGATTTATATTTAACTCAAAACTATGGACAATATGGTGTTAAATGCGAAAAAACAGGTGAAAGTTATTTACCAACTTGTTTCTTAACTAATACAGATATTACTGGTGGCAACTCTGGTAGCCCTACAATTAACGCCAATGGCGAACTTATAGGTACTGCTTTTGACGGAAACTGGGAAGCTATGAGTGGTGATATAGCTTTTGAACCTGAATTACAAAGAACAATTATTTGCGATATCAGATATATATTATTTATTGTTGATAAATATGCTGGTGCTACTCATTTAGTTGATGAAATGACTATTGTAAAATAGTAATTATATAAAATTTACTTACAAAAAAAGACCAACTTTTTCAAGTTGGTCTTTTTTTGTTTAAACCCAGATTATGCATTAGAGAAAATTAGAGTCAAATAATTGATGTTTAATATATATATTATGTTGGTTAATTTTTAAATAAAAACACCGTAGGTGTGATATTATGGTAATAAACAAATACTGAAAATATATTAAAGCTCCGTAGGAGCAACACATTATAATGTCGCCACTCTGTGGCTTTATTGGCATAGGATATCCAATTATTACCATAATGTCGTCGCTACGCGACTTGTTATTAGAGGTAATTTTGTCAATAGTTCAGGATTACAAATAAAAAAACAGAGTTAATGATTCGATGTTTAATGGTTTTTTTCTATTGCGTAATCTAGGTTAAAATATGTGTTTCTGATCAAAACGAAGAATCTAACAATCAGCACTTTAAGATTTTTCACTTCGTTCAAAATGACAAAAATCCGTCCTTTTTAGACAGCCCTTTTTTTTATAGGTCGTTAATATTAATCTCTTTAATTAAATATTTTTCATTTGCTTTAGAACAAACTGAAATGAAATAATTTTCTAACTTATTTAAATAAATATTCCAATCTAATTTTTTTGTGTCTTCAAAAATGTGGTATTTATTATCAATTAATTTAACCGTAAATGTATTTAGCGGTCTTGTTAAACCTGTACCAATCGCTTTTAAAAAACTTTCTTTTATAGTCCAGTAAATAAAAAATTGCTCTAGTTTTTCTTTTTCATTTTTTGTGAAAATATTATCACACTCTTCTTCTGAAAAAAACCTTTGGGCTATTTCAAAATTAATATCTTTAATTTTTTCGATATCAACACCTATTTCATCATCAGAAAAAACCACAACAACCCATTCACCCGAATGAGATATGTTGAAATTGAAATCATTGATGTTTTTTATATGAGGCTTTCCTGTCTTATTGTATTTAAAATCAATGTTTTGGAAAGGTATATTATGCTTTTTATTAAAATAATTTCGTACAATTACTTCTCCTAATAAAGACCTTTGTTGGCAAATTATATTTTTATAATTGCTTAGTTTTTCTTTTGAAGAATTAGATAAAAAATTAAATAACTTATCTTTTATATTGATATATTCTTTTGTGTTTAATATTTTAATAGCATAAATTGAATTCATAAATTTAATTTATTTAAATCCATTTAAGTTTTTGTTCTTCGTCATAAAAAACTTTGTTGTTATCAAGTAGCCACTGAATAACTTTTACAATTTTTTCTTCATTATTTATATCAATATTATCTATTAAATCTTCGAGTTTTGTTGGTTTCATTTTTAATATATTTTTAATTTCATTTAAATATATATCAAATTCATATTTGCTTAATTCTAATTTGTTTCTTTTTAAACAAACATCACAAAAACCACAACGATACGAGTCTGTTTCTCCAAAATATTCTAATAATTTTTGACTTCTACATTTACTATCCTTAGTAACATAATCTATAACAGCATTTATATAATCTTGATATGATTGTTTTCGCTCATCATAATGCTCTTTACTAATTAAAAGATTTTTTTCATCAATTCGCTCATTAATAAAGGTTAGTTTAGGAGCATTAGATTGCTTTACATAAGAAACAACTTTATTATTATGAAGTTTTGTAAGACCTTTAATTATAATATCTTCATGAACATTTAATCTGTTAGCAATAAGTTTTTCGTTTATTATTACAAAATCATTAAACAACCCACCATAATTTCTTAAAATTTCTTTAATAAATAAATCTAAAGAATTGTTTCGAACTTGTAAATCATAAAGTTCTTCTTTAGTAACTTCAATATGCAGTCTTGATGATAAAAAAACCGAATCAGTCATTGAAATTAATCCTTCTTTTTCAATAAATTTTAAACCATTATAAACCGACAAAAGATTAAATTCATATTTTTTACAGAAGTCTTGTAAATTAAAATCGAAACATAAGTTTTTACCAGAACCAATAGCCAAACCAAAATAATTACCCAGAGCTTGGTAGTATCTCTTTATATCTTTTATTTCAGGGAAATTAACTATTTCTCTTTCTTTAATTTGTGCTATATCGTAGTTATTATATAATAAAACAGCGTGAGATTTTTCTCCATCTCTACCAGCCCTGCCAGCTTCTTGAAAATATGCTTCAATACTATCAGGAAGGTCGTAGTGAATAACAAACCGACAATTCGATTTATCGATACCCATTCCAAAAGCATTTGTAGCTACAATAACTTTTGTAGTTCCTTTAATCCACTTGTCTTGTTTTATATCTCTTTCAAGATTAGATAATCCTGCGTGATAATAATCAGATGGAATTTTATTTCTAATTAGAAAATCGGCAATTTCTTTGGTTTTTTTTCTGTTTCTTACATAAATAAGTCCACTGCCATTAACATTATTAATTATTCTTAAAACACGATTAAGTTTGTTTTCTTCAAATAGAACAGAATAAATTAAATTTTTTCGTTCAAAACTATTTTTTAAAACATTTTGAGTTTTAAATTTTAATTTATCTTGAATATCTTCAACTACTTTAGGCGTTGCTGTTGCTGTTAAAGCTAAAATAGTTGTATTAGGAAGAATGTTTCTTATTTCGGCAATATTTAAGTATGAAGGTCGAAAGTCGTAGCCCCATTGTGAAATACAATGCGATTCATCAACAGCAATAAGATTTACATTCATTCGAGAAATTCTTTCTTTCGCAATGTCTGTTGATAACCTCTCTGGCGACATATATAAAAATTTGATATCTCCATAAATACAATTATCAAGAGCAATATCAATTTCTTTATTTGAAAGGCCTGAATAAATAGCAATAGCAGGTATATTTCTTTTAACAAGGTTTTGCACCTGATCTTTCATTAATGCAATTAATGGTGAAATTACAATGCAAATACCTTCTTTGTATAAAGCAGGAACCTGAAAACAAATTGATTTTCCTCCGCCTGTTGGTAAAAGAGCAAGGGTATCTTTGCCTTCTAGAACAGAATTTATTATATCTTCTTGTAAAGGGCGAAATTTATTATATCCCCAATATTTGGTAAGTATTTGAAATATAGTCAATTTCTAAAGATAAATTTTAAAAACAATACTTTACACCGCCACCAAAAGCAGAAAAAGCACGAACATAAAACAATTTAGCTCCAACTTGTTGGTATTCCAAACCTAATAATGATTGAGCCAAAATGTGTATTTGATTTAAATATGCCTTTTTATTAGACAATCTGATGTCAATACCCAAAGGAATAAAGCCTCTTGCAAAAAAGCTTGCATTGTTTTGATAATTTTCAGTGGTTATTGAATAATTATGATTAGCTAAATTTGTTGTACTTCCATCAGATTTATTGCTTACAGTTGTTATGTAGTTTGTTGTATCTTTTTCAATATTTAATTTTGTTCCTGAGTAAATTGATAACCCTAAATCTAACCCTAAACCAGTATAAAAAGTAATTACTTTCTTTGGATTAGATTTAAATAAATACATTATATTTATTGATATTTCGTCAATAACTTCAGAATAAGTATAAGTTGATTTTATTGTTGAATCATTATAAACAGTAAATCCATTAAGTTCAATTGTGTCTAAGTGAAACTCGTCTTCTTTATCATAAACAAATTTTTGTCTTGTTCCTGATGTAAAATTTAATCCTAAATTAAACTCTTGATTAAAAATGTATTTGTTCTTATCTAAACTATATGGTGTAAAACAAAGGTTAAATTGAATTTGTTGTAAATTAAATTTTGAATTAATATATTCATCAAAAGCATTAAAATTCATAGTATTAAAACTTTCATCTCGGTGAATTATCCTAACAAAATTATCGAATTTAAGTTCTCTGTTTAAAACACTTAATGTATTTCTAGTAATTTTCAACCCTGTTAGCTTTAAACTACCAGGAATAGAGTCATTAGATTTATATTCTGTGATTGAATTATTATCTTGAGATTGTAATGATATTGATAATAAAAAAATAAAAACCGAAAATAATAATACATTTTTCATCTTTAACTGCTTTTAAATTTATAAAAAAAATAAAAATATAAAATTTATTTATAAAACTATATAAATGTGATTAATAAAATTGAAAACGAAACAAAATGTTTTTTATTGTATAGACTTGTTTTTATACGATAAAACTAATGCTATAACTGTTGTTATAATTAAAAAAAGAACCAAATACCAAGGTGGTTTAACGCCACTAGCTATGTTAGATGCAATATAACTAGTAACATAAAGCATAACACTTAATGAAATAAGTAATAAAAATAGAATTGCCCACCACAGAGATTTAGAAAATTGTTTTTTTAATTGTTGCGATATAATAAAAACACCGATTCCTATTGAAACAAAACAAGCACCAACAATATGCATTAAACCTACTATTAATTTTGCAATATTTTGGTTTTGTAGGCAAAGTTCATCGTAACTTAATCCAATAAAGGCTTCATGATAGCCCATTATTTTTCCACTAAACAAATAAAGCATTCCGTATAACACAGCTATTACCGAGATAACAATAAATAAAATTGACGATATTTTAATTTTCATAGACAAATAAGTTTAAAATAAAGTTTAAAATTATTCTTTAAATTTAAAAAATCAATAAAAAAAACAAAATTTAAATTAACAATAAAAAAAAATCTTTGCATAGTATAACATTTGATATATCTTTGCACTTTTAAAATTAAATAAAGAAATAAAATGTTACAACAAAAACAAAGTGGAATAGATAAGGGTACAATAATAGGATTTGTATTAATAGGTTTAATATTAGTTTTATTTAGTATTTACAATTCTCCAACACAAAAAGAGAAAGATGAATTAAAAAGGAAACAAGATTCTGTTTTATTAGCTAGTAATAATGTTGCGAATGATACCATAAAACAGTATGATGATACAAATATTGATACCTTAAATACTGTTTCTGCAATAATTGATGATACTACCGAAAGTTTAAATACAGACTCATTAAAACAAAACAGAATAAATAAAAAAATGGGTGTTTTTGCTGACAAAACAGTTGGCGAAAACAAATTTATTACAATTGAAAACGATTTAATAGAAGCAAAAATATCGGCTAAAGGTGGGTTTATATCACAAGTTAGACTTAAAAAATTCAGAACATACGATTCATTACCTTTAGTTATTTTTAATAATGAAAATACAAGTTTTAACCTTTCATTTTTAATTCAGGACACTATAATAAACACTAAAGATTTATATTTTACTACCGACAAAACGGAATTAATATTAGATAAAACAAATAAAAGTGGTATTATATCTTTTAAAATTGCAATTGATAAAAATAAATATATCGAATATAAATACACTCTAAAAAATGATGATTATATAGTTGATTTTGATATTAATATAGTAGGCTTAAACAAAGTTATTCCACGAAATGTAAACTATTTACTTGCCGAATGGAATATGAAAACTCATTCATTAGAAAAAAGTCTTGTTAATGAAAGAAATGCATCAACTGTTTACTATTGTTCTTACAATGATATGGAAACAGATTATTTGAGTGAAACTGAAAGCGAAAAAAATGATAATTTAGGAAATTTAAAATGGATATCTTATAAACAACAGTTTTTTACAACAGTTTTAATTGCAAAAGGAGAAACAAAATTAGAGGATTGTCAAGCTGAAATAGCTGTCCCAGAAAAGACAGAAACAAGTTATGTTAAAGATTTTAGTTCAAAAATAACATTCCCTTATAACCCAGAAAAAAATAATGAGAAAATAAATCTTTCTTATTATTTTGGACCAAATCGTTATAGTACTCTTTCTGATTATGATATAAAACTAGAACGTCAAATCCCACTTGGATGGGGGTTTTTCCCAATATCATGGGTAAACCAATGGATTGTAATACCTGTATTTAATTTTTTAGATGGCTTTAACTTAAATTATGGTATTATAATTTTACTTTTAACTATATTTATTAAATTAATATTATTCCCTATTGCCTATAAAACATATTTGTCTTCGGCTAAAATGAAAGTTTTAAAACCAGATGTTGATGAACTTTCAGCAAAATATCCTAAAACCGAAGATGCAGCTAAAAAACAACAAGCAGTAATGGGTCTTTACAAAAGAGCTGGTGTTAATCCATTAGCAGGATGTGTACCTATGTTGTTGCAAATGCCAATTTTATATGCATTATTCAAATTTTTCCCTGCTTCAATTGAATTAAGGCAACAACCATTCTTATGGGCCGAAGATTTATCTAGTTATGATTCTATTTATTCTTGGAGTACATATATTTGGGGTATCTCAGATTTTTACGGAAACCACATTAGTTTGTTTACTATATTAATGACCATTTCGATGATTTATTATACAAAAATGAATAATGAAATGATGTCGTCTAGTCAACAATTACCTGGAATGAAGACAATGATGTATTTAATGCCTGTTATGTTTATGGCTTTCTTAAATAGTTATTCAGCAGGATTAAGTTATTATTATTTCTTAGCTAATATGATAACATTTGGACAACAATGGGCTATTAAGAAATTTTTTGTTGATGAGGCTAAAATATTAAAGCAAATTAGAATAAATCAAAAGAAACCTGTTGTTAAGTCGAAATGGCAACTTAAAATGGAAGAGTTGGCAAAGCAAAAAGGCAGATAATTTATTTTTTCAAAAAAACCAAAATTTAGATTTTGATAAATCGAACACTAGTGAAAATTTGTTACTCGTGTTCGATTTAAATTATATTAAATTTTAAAATTTTTATTATGATATTAGAAAAACTTGCTAATATCTGTTTCTTTAACTATTTTTATTTTTTAATTTAAAATTTATGATTTTAAAATTTTACAAATATCAGGCTGTTGGAAATGATTTTATTATGATTGATAATAGAAATCTGAACTTTGACAGCAATAATAATATTTTAATTGAGAAATTATGCAACAGAAGATTCGGAATTGGTGCAGATGGTCTTATTTTAATTAATAATTCTGACCGTTTTGATTTTAATATGCAATATTTCAACTCTGATGGTTACGAAGGCAGTATGTGTGGTAATGGCGGAAGATGTTCTATTGCTTTTGCTTCTTTCCTTAATATCATAAAAGAAAAAACTGTTTTTAATGCTATTGACGGTATTCATGAAGGACTCATAATTTCATCGAAAAACAATGATTCTCTTGTGAAAATTAAAATGAAA
The DNA here is from genome assembly GCA_964546655.1 of uncultured Bacteroidales bacterium. GTDB lineage: Bacteria > Bacteroidota > Bacteroidia > Bacteroidales > CAZJKL01 > CAZJKL01. The sequence goes on from CAZJKL010000019.1 coordinate 15,106, forward strand.
GATGTTGATGAAATTAAAAAAATTGACGATGATTATTTTATAAATACAGGCTCTCCTCATTATATTAGATATGTTGAAAATATTGACAAATACGATGTTTTTAATATTGGTAAAAATCTTCAAAAATCAGAAATATTCGAAAATAAAGGCTCTAATATTAATTTTGTTGAAAAATTTGGTGATAAACTAAAAGTTAGAACTTATGAAAGAGGTGTTGAAGATGAAACTTTATCGTGCGGAACGGGTTCGGTTGCATCGGCAATATATGCCAATAAAACTAATTTAATTAACTCTAATAGCATTGATATAATTATGCCTGGCGGTGAACTAAATATTACTTTTGAAATTAATAATAATTTATATCATAATGTTTGGCTTAAAGGCTTGGCTACTCAAGTTTTTTATGGCGAATTAACTATTTAATAGTTTCTATGAAAGGCAGTATAATTAAACTTAGGGCAATAGAAAAATGTGATATTGATTTATTATATCAATGGGAAAATAACACCAATATTTGGAAGGTTAGCAATACTATTCAACCTTGGTCTCAATATGTTTTATCTCAATATCTTGAACAAGCTCATTTAGATATTTATTCGGCAAAACAAATAAGATTTGTTATTGAAACAATTGATAAAAATATTCCTGTTGGATTAATTGACTTGTTTGATTTTGACCCTCATCATAAAAGAGTTGGATTAGGTATTATGATTGCTAACGAAAAAGATTATAATAAGGGATATGCTTATGAATCGATTAAATTAGTAATAGATTATTGTTTTAAAATTTTATTCCTTAAACAAGTATTTTGCAATATTTCTTCTGATAATGAGAAAAGCATTAATTTGTTTAAAAAAGCAGGTTTCGAACTTATTGGGACAAAAAAACAATGGAATAAAGTTGATTTTAATAAATGGAATGATGAACTTATGTTTCAATTTATAAATCAAGATATTATTTGATAATAATAAATTTTATAGCTATTGCCTCTGATGTTTCGAAAAATTAAAAATATATTTTCACTAAATAAAACTGCTTTTATTTTATGGCTTTTATGTGGTGTTATAATATTTTCAATTATTTATTTTCTTTATGCTTCTAATAAAAACTCAAAAGAGTTATATCCAAATTTATTTTCGGTAGAATACAATCAAGAGCCTTCAAAATATTGGAATTGGAACGATACAGTTAAATATGTTGGTCCAGAAGCTTGTAAAGATTGCCATCCTGATGAATATAAGCTTTATAAAAATACAGGCATGGGGAAATCTTTTGATTTGGCTACTAAAGAAAAGAGTATTGCTCTTTTTGGTGAAAAATCGGTTATATACGATAAATTCACAAACTTATATTATAAAATTTATTGGAAATTAGATACAATGAAATTGATGGAGTTTAGAATAGTTAACAATGATACTACTTTTAAACACATCGAAACTATTAACAATATTGTGGGTTCAGGCCATCATACTAATTCGCACATGTTTCAAATTAATGGTTATTTGCATCAAATTCCGGCTACTTTTTATGTTCAAAAAAAGCTATGGGAAACTCCTCCTGGCTTCGAAAAAGGTTTTAGCTCAAGATATGACCGAAAAATTGGTTTAGAATGTCTTGGTTGCCATAATAGCTTGCCTACTATGGTAAAAGGTTCTGAAAATAAATACACCGAAATTCCGAAAGGTATAAGCTGTGAAAGATGTCATGGTCCGGGTGAATTACACTGCAAATTAATGCTCGAAGGTAAGGTTATTGACAAAAGCATTGCAACCGATTCTTCTATTGTTACTCCGGGTAAATTGCCTTTAGAACTTTTAAATGATGTTTGCACAAGATGTCATTTACAAGGAAATGCTGTTCTTAAAAAAGGTAAATCTTTTTATGATTTTAAGCCAGGAATGAGACTTTCAGATATTATGAGCACATTTTTACCTTTATATTCAGGCGAATCAAAATTTTTAATGGCATCGCATTCTCCTCGAATGTTTATGAGCAAATGTTATAGCATGAGTAATAAAAGTGAAGACATAAAAAAACAATTTAGACCGTACAAACATAAGGATTCTTTTACTTGTATAACTTGCCATTCGCCTCATACAAGTGTTTTTAAAGAGAAGAAAAACCATTTTAATAATGTTTGCTTAAATTGTCATGGTAATGAAAGTAAATCGGTTTGTACAATTCCGAAAAAAGAAATGACAAAAAATAATTCGGATTGTGTAAAATGCCACATGCCAAAAGTTGAAAGTATTGATATTCCAAACATTACATTTACAGATCATTATATAAGAAAACCGATTAAAGAAAGCGGTAATCCAAAGTTTATAAGATTGTATTCGGCACACAATAAAAATCCCGATAACTATACAATGGCTCGTGCTTTTCTTTATCAATACGAAAAATTTGATTCGTATAAATATTTATTAGATTCAGCAAAACTTTATATACCCGACAATAATAATGAAGAAATTAGAGCTAATATCGAAAACCTTGTTTATTGGTGCTATTTAAAAAAAGATTTCAATAAACTTATTTATTATGTTAATCAAATTTCGGAACAACAATTAATAAATGAAATTTTAAATAAAACTTCGTGGGGCAACGAAAATGCAATAACATTATCACAAATAGCCGATGCTTATATGCATTTGCAAAATTTTGACAATGCAATTAATTATTTTAAAAAAGCAATATTATTGGCCCCTTATGTTTTAGAATTTAAAAACAAAATTGCTAGTTGCTATTTGTATATTAATAATATTGATGAAGCCGAAAAAGAGTATGAAATAATTATAAACGAATATCCTAAAAACATTCAAGCACTCTCAAATTTAGCATATATAAAATTATTAAAAAACAACCCCAAAGAGTGCAATAAACTATTAGACAAAGCATTATCATTAAATCCCGATTATATCCAGGCTTTGTTAAATAAAGCAAGTTTATATGTATTTTTAAAACAAAAAAATGAAGCAATTAAAACTTTAAATTTAATTTTGCAAATAGATAAAAATAATATAAAAGCTAAAAAAGCATTAAAAGAAATAAATAAAAATGGCTGAGAAAAAGACGACTAGTGCCAAAGGTAAAGCAAAAGCTAGCACAAAAAAGAAAGGCAAATTTAATTTATCGTTAATAATAGGAATCACCGTTTCAATAATTATTACAATTGTTTTTTGTTTAGGAATTTATGGTTATTATGTTTATAAAAAAACATCTTATCCTGCTGATGAAAAAAATGGAGTAATTATTTATGTTCCAACTGGTTCAAGTTATGAAGATGTTCTAAAAACTATAAAAGAAAAAGATATTATTGTTCATAATAATGTTTTTGAATGGTTATTAGAAAAAAAAGAATATAAAACATCGGTTAAACCAGGTCGCTATTTATTAAATAATGTACATTATAATGATTTATTAAAAGAAGCTATTAGATATAATGGAATTATTAATACTCTTAAGTTAGGAAGGCAATATCCGGTTAAATTAACTTTTAATTCGGTTAGAACAAAAGAAGATTTAGCTAATATTATTTCGAAACAAATTGAAGCCGATAAGGATAGTATTATTGATTTATTTAATAATACCGAATTTGTTCAAACCTTTGGTTTTGAGGTTAATACTATTGGAACTATGTTTATTCCAAACACATATGAGTTTTATTGGAACACATCAGCAGAGCAGTTTTTCGAAAGAATGGCAAAAGAATATAAAATATTTTGGAACGAAGAAAGGCGTGCAAAAGCTCAAAACATAGGATTATCTCAATCAGAAGCTACTGTTTTAGCATCAATAGTTGAGCAAGAGACAAACAAAAATGATGAAAAATCGCAAATAGCTGGTGTTTATTTAAACAGATTAAAACGAAATATGAGATTGCAAGCCGACCCAACAGTGAAATTTGCAATAGGTGATTTTTCAATAAAAAGAATTATGAAAATACATACCGAATTTAATTCTCGTTACAATACTTATATGTACACTGGATTACCTCCGGGACCTATTTGTTTTCCGACTTCAATTACAATTGATGCTGTTTTAAATAGAAACAAACACAACTATCTTTATTTTTGTGCTAAAGAAGACTTTTCGGGATACCATGTTTTTGCTACAAATTACGCAGAACATCAAATAAATGCAAGAAAATACCAAAGAGCATTAAATAGAAATAAGATTAAGTAATGTTTATAGAATATATTGTTTGTGATTTTAAAATATTAATTATCAACAATTTATAAAACTTAATCTAATTAAACTTTTTATAAAATTTTCTTTTTATAAAATACATAATTATAGTTATATAGGAAATTAAACTTATAAAGAAAAACCAAATTATTTTATTTGAATCATAAGTAAAAACAATCTCTCCATTTGAATTTGCGGGCATTTCAACTCCCATAACCATATCATTAACTTTTGTAATATCAACCTTATTTCCACTATAATAAGCATTCCATAAATGATGATAATTTTGATTTAAAACCAACCATTGTTTGTTGTTAGAATTGTTTGTTATGTTTGCTCTAAACTGATTGTAACCTACAACAATATCGCTAATTTTATTATTAGCAGAATCAAATATTGGAATAGATGGAGTGCCCCAAATATAACCAATAGCAGCTGAATCATTTTTACTATAAAAACGAGTAGGAAAATACAATAATGGGTTTTCTAAAATAAAGTTTAATTTGTCGGTATTTTTAATACTGTCGTAAGTTGCAAATCTAACCGGATTAACACCTGTGCTTGACAAACATTTGTTTAAAGTTGATAAATTTTGCCATATACCATCGGTTGAAGAAAGTCCTTGTGTATCGTTTAATAACTTAAAAGGTGTTTCATTATATTGTTGACTGTTTCCATCTGGTAGTGCGTTAAAATACTCTTTAACTTTTGAATGTTTAAAATTATAATGAATTGTTGTTGGTGCTGTTAATCTTGCCTGTACAGCAAAATCAAGAAAAACAAAAATAATCAAAGCTTTAAAAACCGAAATTTTTGTTATTTTCTTTAATAAAAATGTGAATGTAATTAATGTAAGTATTATTAATATGTTTAGAAATAAATGACTATAAAAACTAGTTGTTCTAAATTCTTGAAGTTTAATTATTTCCGAAATATTTGCTTTAATTTCTTCAATTGAACTTTTATTGAATGAAAAAATTAATAATAATATTAAAACTAATAAGATAGACAAATAATAATATTTACCTTTTAATAATGTTTTTTCATCCGAAAAAACAGATTTAATATAAAAACCAGATAATAATAATAAACATAAAATAGTGTAACCTCTAAAAAAAGATGGATGTCTAAAAATCCCAAAACCGGGTAAATTATATAAGTATTTATACATAAAAAAATCATCGCCTAAAGCAAGCAGAAGAGAAATTGCTACACCTATTATTAATGGCCAATAATATTTATTATTTGATTTGTATTTAAAAACAGCAAAGCCAAAACCTATAATTCCAATTATTCCAATATAAGCATTTCTTAACGATAAATCGGTAATGTTAAATAGTTCGGTATTTGAAATAACAGTGTATGGAAAAACAAACGAAATGTAACTTGGAAAAGTAAAAGGATCAGCTAATAAAAAACTTTGATATTCTAACTTATCGGCTCTGTTAAAATATGGAGCAAAATCAATAAATGACTGAATATAAGGAAGTATTAGTATTGTTATAAATAAAATTAATAAACCTCCTCCTATTAATATTTTCTTTAAATTTTGGGTAAACTTTATATTTTTTAGAATAAAATATCCGAAGATAAATAAGAATAAATAAACAAGAACAATTGTAAAAGCAGGACTTGCTGATGTAATTTGTAATGAAACAAATACAGCAGTTAATATTATATACCTGTATTTTAGTGAATCAAAAAAATTGAGCAAACCAAACATACACCATGGTAACCAAGCAATTCCTACCAAAAAAACCATTAATTGAGTTGAGCCCATCATAAAACCTGAAGTTGCATAGCTTAACCCTAGTATAAAAGCTGTTTTGTCAGATTTATGCATATAAAAACTCAATTTGTACATACCTAAACCAGCAATAATAAAACACGATAATAGTTCAATCATCAATGATGTTATATTATATTTTCCGAACAAATTTAGAATCCAAACTATAGGATACCAGCATCCGCTTTGTAAATCAGCATATCCAGGATAGCCAAAATACTGAAATGGATTCCAAAAAGGCATTGCACCATTCCAAATATAATCGCTTATAAAATAACGATAAGGTAAATAGCCATTAATATTGTCCCATTTTGGTATATAAATAAACAAACTGATAGGGTAAAATACCAGTAAAATTAATATCGAGAGATAAATTTGATATTTATATTTTTTAAAAAAATCTAATATAATATTATAATTTAGTTTCATTAATTTTCGAATAATGTGAATGTATTTTTAAAAATTCAAAAGGCAATTTTAATAAATCTTTAATATTAATTTTTGTTTTTCCTGTATTATTTAATTTTTGAAGAGAAACCTCTAGAGCATACTTTAAAAAAAATTCTCTTTTATATTTAATTATAAAACGCCAAAAAATTTCAATATCAAACAACCATGAACTTATAAATGGCTGATTAAAAACAGTTTCGGCAACTGTTTTATGCATTAACTTACAACCGCATTGAGTGTCATAAATAGGTAACTTCAAGCTAATTCTAGTCATTAACGACAATATCCTGCCAATAATAAATCGCTCAAGTTTTTGATTAACTTCTGAGTCTTTCTTTTTAACTTTTGATAAAAAAGTTAAAGTATATTTATTTTCGGAAGAAATAATATCATAAAGCCTTTTTAATTCTTCTAAAGGTATAGCTAAGTCGGCATCTAAAAATCCAATGTATTTGTATTCATCATTTTTTAATACTTCGGTAACTCCAAAACGAACCGCTTCGGCTTTGCCACTATTTTTTTCTAATCTAATATATTTAATTTGTAGGCAAGAAGAGTTTAATTCTTTTAAAATTTCAAGTGTATTGTCGGCACTACCATCATCAACAAAAAGAAAAGTAAAAAAATTATTTTTCGATAAAAAAGATAAATATTCGGCTTTATTAATTCGATTTGATTCGTTATAACAAGGTATTACAATACAACATTTATCCATTTTCACTAATTATATTTATTATAAAAGTACTCAACTTTTCTTTCGGACTGGACTTCTAAACGCACTTACATTTGTAAGCAGTTGCATTTTCGTAATTAAAATTCTATACATCCATAATCCTTTTCTCTCAATAATTCGTTTATCTCAACTTCATCAAAATACATAGGATCGAATTCATCTCCTAACCATTCAATAAAGCTTTCATACTCCTCATGATCTGGTTGTTTTAATATATCAAGTATATCAGCATATCCCCAAACTCCTCCACAATCTTCTGGTGGACAATTCATTTTACCAGTCACGCAAATTGGATATTTTATTTTACCATCAAAAGGAAGTATTTTTTCCAATATTATATCATGTTCCCATCCATCGCCGAAATCATACTCATATATAATTTTATCTTTCTCAGTACTTAATAATTCGGATATGCGTGTCTTTTTCTTCTTATAGTCAACATTATCCATATCACTATACATATCGTCATCAGGATGTTTAACAGAATAAAAAGTTCTATTTTTAATAAATTGATGCAAATGAGAATTTGTCCAACCCATTGTTGTTTGAATAACTTTATGAAAATCCGATAAGAGAATGTCTGATGGGATCAATATTCTTCTCCAAATCTTGGGTTTAAACTCTCTCAGTGCAATTTGAATTTGGTAAATTTTGTTTGTCATATTTTTTTATTTAGCTAATTCGTAAATTTGGAGCTGTCCTGCAATTGCTTACAACTCGTATTATATTGTAAATCATAGTTTTAATACAAATTCATTAATTTTCATAATCCAATTTATAAAGGATCAACATCAATTATTACTTGAATAGAACTATTGCTTTTTTGTTTTTTCAATAATTCGATACAATGCAAAATTACTTCTTTAGATTTATTTAAAGATATTTCTTTTTCAATTTTTATTAATATTTGTTTTTGGAACATATTTTTAATTCGTGTAACAAACGGAAATTCAGGACCTAAAACTCTATCTTCAAATTTTTTCCTTAATAATAAAGCCAAATCATTAGAAGCAAAATTTAATTGTTCTATTGTGTTTGATTTTAATGTTAGCTGAATTAACTTATAATATGGCGGGTACTTAAACTGACTTCGTTGAATAAGTTCACTTTTTACCATATTTTCATAATCATAATTAACAATATATTTAATAATAGGATGAGATGGTGTATAAGTTTGAATTATTACTTTGCCTTGTTTTGTTTTTCGACCTGCCCTGCCACTAACCTGAACCATAAGCTGAAAGCTGCGTTCAAACGATCTAAAATCAGGAAAATTTAATATATGATTGGCATTCATCACTCCTACTAATCCGACATTATCAAAATCTAACCCCTTGGTAATCATCTGGGTTCCGATTAAAATATCAATATTTTTATCTTCAAAATCGTTAATAATTTTTTGATGTGCATTTTTTGTTGAAGTGGTATCTAAATCCATTCGAGCTATTCGTAAATCAGGAAACATTATAGATAATTCATCTTCAATTTTTTCGGTTCCAAAACCTTTAACTACAATATTACTACTGCCACAAGCATTGCATTTTTCTGGAGTTGTTAATGTGTAACCACAATAGTGACATTTTAACGAATTTATGCCTTTATGATAAGTTAAACTAACATCACAATGTTTACAATGAGGCACCCAACCACAAACTGCACATTCGAGCATAGGCGAATATCCTCTTCGGTTTTGAAATAAAATAACCTGCTCTCCATTGCTTGTTGTTTCTTTAATTTGATTTAACAATTCGGTTGAAAAATGTGATCTTATAGTGCTTTTTGAATATTCTTTTCTCAAATCAACAACTAAAATTTCTGGTAGCTTTATATTTCCATATCTTGCATTAATATCAACTTTCTCGAATTTTTTCCAAAAAGCATTCGAATAAGTTTCAACCGAAGGTGTAGCTGAACCTAACAAAACATTAGCATTATATAATGTTGACATAAACAAAGAAGTATCTCTTGCATTATATCTAGGAGCCGGTGATTGTTGTTTGTAACTAGTATCGTGCTCTTCGTCAACTATTATTAACCCCAAATCATTAAAAGGTAAAAACAAAGCCGAGCGAGGCCCTATTATTATTTGAGCTTCATTTTTATTATTTGATTTAATAAGGTTTTCCCATATTTCAACTCTTTCGTTCTGGTTAAATTTCGAATGATAAACTTTAACTTTTTCACCAAAAAACTTTCTTAATCTATTTATAATTTGAGTTGTTAATGCTATTTCAGGTAAAAGATACAATACATGTTTATTGTTTTTTAAATATTCATCAATAAGTTTAATATAAACTTCGGTTTTCCCAGAAGAAGTTATACCGTGAAGTAAAACTGTTTTATTATTATTAAAATGATTTTTTATTAAAGTAAATGCATTTTGTTGTTCGGAATTTAATTCGTTTAAAGGCAAAATTTCTTTATTATAAGGTAAAAACCGACTTGTTTCTTTCTCAAAAGAAATTAAAATATTTTTTTTAATTAAAGAATTTAATGCACCATTGTTACTATTAGATTTCTCTAATAGTTCACTTTTTTTAATTTCATAAACACCTATATTATTGTTGTTTAAATAAATATAAGCCATTATAATATCAAGTTGTTTGGGTGCTTTTTTTAATTCATCAAAAAGCAAACGCATATTATCTTCAGAAGCATATTTTTCATTTAGCTCAATAAATGTCTCATATTTAGGCTTATACGAATTTACAAGTTCTTCTTCGAGAAGTACAAAATTTTTCTCGATTAAGTCATTAACTATTTTATAAACACTTTTTTGGTCAATTAATTTAGAAATTTCGGTTAAAGAAAGTGACTTATTATTAGCTAAAGCTTCAACAACTAGTAACTCTTTGCTATTTAACAAATCTAATTCTCCGTTATTCTCATTATTTAAAACAATTTTTGATTCGCTATTTAATTTAAGCCCCGAAGGCATTGCAGCATTCATTACATCACCTAAATTACACATATAATACGAAGCCATCCACTCCCATAATTTAATTTGCTTTAAGCTAATTATAGGATAATCATCTATATAAGATAAAATGTATTTTGTTTCGTATTCTGGTGGATTTGAATGAATATTATAAACTAGTCCGCTATATATTTTTCGTTTTCCAAACTGAACAATAACTCTTTGCCCAATATTAATAATATCATTAAGAGCTATTGGAATACGATAAGTATATATTTTGGGAATAGAAATAGGTAAAATTATATCCGCAAAATATGTTTTGATAATATATGTTTATTTAAACTTAATTATTGTCTTTTAAATTGAGTTGATTGTGTTGTTTTAACTCCAATAAGAACGCTAACACAACCTTTTGCTCCACCATTATCTTTAGGCACAACTACTTCAACGTCAACTCTTCTTGCTTTTCCTTTTACAGATATGTCGTAATAATTACTTTTAACTGCTTTTAAATTATCAAATAACAATTCTTTCTTTATTTCAACATTTGTAATATAAACCGTATCGTATGATGCTTCATTGCCTTCGCCATTGTATTCACTTCGTTCAACTCTATTAATTGATCTAGTTTTTATTTTTCTAGTTTCATAAACTTTATAATTAATAACTCCAACTTGTGGTTCAGAGCATACAATAATTCTATAATCTTGATTAGAATACAAAATAACACTTATAATTGATGTGTCGCCTGGAGATAATACTGCATAATTAGATTGACCTTTATAATTATAGTCTCCGTATAATTCTTTTTTACAATATTTATTTCTATCACATTGAGCATTAGCAATAACCGAGGTAAAAACAAAAACGATAATTAAGCTATTTATTATGATATTTTTCATTTTATTAAAATTTGGAAGTTTACAATAATATTTTATTTAATTATTTCATTACGAATTAATTCTATTTTCTTTGAAATTTTCTTAAGTTGACCTTCGGTTAATATAACATCTTCTGTATTTTCATAAGTTTCATCATATATAGTTTGAAGTTCAACTAATTGTTTTAATATTAATTTTGTATTATCGTCTAAAGTTGAGCCTTTAATAAAATTAATTAAATTATCTAAAGTTAATTGATTGTCGGCAATAACAGTAATAACTGGGTTGTCTAATGTATAGTTATTAATTGTTTTTGTAGCAATATAAAGTTCTTCAACCCATCCTCCAGCAATAATTAAAGGTAAGGTGTTATTATTTTTTGCTTGCAACGAATTACTAATTTCAAGGTAAGAATCGGTTGTAATAATATATAAAGAATCGCTATTATTCATATTAGCTTCAATTCTTTTTGTAAGATTTTCATCAAAACCATCAATCAAATTTAAATTATTAGCTAATGTTTTAGCTGCATTAAAATAGTCTAAAGTAAGTTTTGTGTCTTTATAAATAACGCTATAAGCTACATCAGAAGCATAAATACCAAGGTTTAAAGCTTGTTTATATTGTGTCTGATAATTGTTAATATTTTCTTTTTTATTCATTAAAGCACTATTATACTTTACATCAGCAATTTCAAGAAGATTGTAAAGTTCGAATGGTGAAGGAATTTTATAAATTGTGTTTCTTTCGGGCTTTTCGTTAGAGATTTCATTAGAATCATTTTTACTAGCATTTTCATCAACCTCTTTTAAGCTATTATTATTACAAGAAAACAAAAAAGCGGATAATACACTTAAAATTAAAATTTTGATTTTCATAATTTAACTTTTAGAACTTATTAATAATTAAGGATATTTTTATTTTTCAAAATTATACTTTTTTTATATTTAATAAAATCATTACTTACTATTATTTATTTTTTTTATAAATTTTAATAAATGTATTTGATTTATATTTATTTTTTGATAAATTTGCTGACTTAAACTTTTCATCTTAAATAAAATGAAGAATAAAAATGAAATATCAATTTTAATCGTAGAAGACGAAGATATTCATGCTATTCTTATACTTGATACTTTAAAAAACAATCATATTACAAATGACGTTTCAAGAGTAACTAACGGGAAAGAAGCTTTAAAGTTTTTAAAAAAACAAGGTAACTACGCCAACAGTAAAACTCCTAATTTAATTTTATTAGACCTTCACATGCCTTTAATGGGTGGAATAGATACTCTTACAGAGATTAGAAAAGATAAAAACTTAAGAGATATTCCGGTTATGATATTAACCAGCTCTGATGATTCTAATGATATTATAACTGCACATAACTTATTAGCAAGTTGTTACATCACAAAACCTGTTAATTTTGAAGATTTTTTAAAAGAAATTGAATTAATGGATGATTTTACTATTTCTAAAGAAAATCACATGTTTACGATAATAAATTCTAAATCGTAAAAAAGCTCACTTTAAAATCACAGACGTTTCTTAAATTTATTTTCACAGAATTATAATAAATACATATATTTGCCTAAATAATAATACTTTTTTAGCATGAAAAATCTTACTTTAAGTTTAGATGATTGTGATGATGATTTTTCGTTAATAGGAATTTCAACAAGTTTAAAAGGATATAAATTATGTTGGGAAATAAATAATCTTCTAAATTTTAATTTAATAAGATACGACGATATTGAATTAATAAAAAAAGATATGTCAATTCATTTTGCTGTTTATAAATATGAAATAGAAGAAGATTTTACTTCTTTTTATTTAATTTCTAATAATAACAAAAACATTAATTTATTGCCAGAAAGAAAAGAAGCTGACTTTCTTTTAATGATAAAAGAACCTATCTCGAACGATGAAATTAATTCTTACATTAAAAAATTAAGAAACATAAATAATATTCAAATAGCTTTTAATATTATACCTGAAACCTTAAAATCAAGAAACAACTTAATTATTGAATAAATAAAATCATGGTTATTTATCTAAAAATCAGATTAAAACGATATTAAATAAATTTTGTGAATTATTTGTTGTATAATTATCATTGTTATTATAAACATAATTATTAATTTGGCATTCGAAAAAAATTATTGATTATTTTAAAAAATATTATTCATGATTGATAGAATTATTAGTAAAGAAACAAAAAGTAATGTTGCAAATTATTTAATGCAAATTAAAGCTATAAAATTAGACCCTGCTGAGCCATTTACATGGGCTTCTGGATGGAAATCACCAATATACTGCGACAATAGAAAAATTAATTCTTATCCAAAAATAAGAACATACATTCGTCAATGTTTAACTAATGCAGTTATTGATATGTATGGAAAACCTGATGTAATCGCAGGTGTTGCTACAGGTGCTATACCGCAAGGAGCATTAGTTGCACAAGAATTAGGATTACCATTTATTTATGTTCGTGCAAAAGCGAAAGACCATGGATTAGAAAACTTAATTGAAGGTTTTTACGAAGAGGGTCAATCGGTTGTTGTTATCGAAGATTTAATTTCTACAGGTCAAAGCAGTTTAAATGCAGTTAAAGCATTAAGAGCTGGTGGTTGTGTGGTTAAAGGAATGGTTTCTATTTTCAACTATGGTTTTGAAGTTGCTAAAGAAAACTTTGAAGCTGAAAATTGCGACGTTGTTAGTTTAACCGATTATGATACTTTGATATCAATTGCTACCGAAACAGGTTTTGTTCAAAAAAAATATATTAATTCTTTATCAGAGTGGAGAATTAATCCAGCTAATTGGAAGGCTAAATAAAAACTTATGACAATAATTGAAAGTAAAGAAAAAGTTATTAATAAATCGCAAAAAGATATTTTTGATATTTTTTCTGATTTAAATAATCTAAAAGATTATATGCCTACTCAGGTTGAACAATGGGAATCTACAACTGATACTTGTTCTTTTACCATTAAAAATTTGGCGGTATTATCAATGAAAATAACCGAAAGAGTTAATTACTCAAAAGTAGTTCATGAAGATACTAATGGCAAACCTTTTAAATTCTTTCTTATAATAAATATTAATGAAATTAACGAAAGCAGCTGTAAAATTAAATATGTTTTTGAAGCTGACTTAAATTTCACATTGCAGTTACTTGCAAGCAAACCTCTTGAAAATTTTTTAAATTTAATTGTAGATAAAGTTAATTAGATAGTTTTAGAAACCAACTACCTAATTAACTTTTGCTTTTTTAAATACTAGATAAATACCTTTCTGCTTCTATTGCAGACATACATCCTGTTCCGGCAGCAGTAATTGCCTGACGATATTCTTTATCTTGAACATCTCCGGCAGCAAAAACGCCATTAATATTTGTTTTTGTTGAACCTTTTTTAGTAACTATATAACCATCTTCATCGAGTTCAATTTGACCTTTAAAAACTTCGGTATTTGGAGTATGTCCTATTGCCACAAAAAAGCCGTGAATATTAATAACTCTTTCTTCTCCTGATACAATATTCTTAACTCTTGCTCCATCTACTCCGTCACTACCAATTACTTCTTGCGTTACATGATTATATAAAACTTCGATATTTGGAGTATTTTCAACTCTTTTTATCATTGCTTTAGATGCTCTCATATAATCTTTTCTAATAATTAAGTAAACTTTATTACAGATATTAGAAAGGTATGTTGCTTCTTCGGCAGCTGTATCGCCTCCGCCAACAACTACAACATCTCTTTTTCTGTAAAAAAATCCATCACAAGTAGCACAAGCTGATACTCCTAGCCCTTTAAATTTTGTTTCTGATTCTAATCCTAAATATTTAGCTGTTGCTCCAGTAGCAATAATAACAACTTTTGCTTCTATCACTTTTGAGCCATCAATAGTTACTTTATGTGCAAGTGGAGTAGAAAAATCAACTGTTGTTGCAATTCCATTTCTAATATCAGTACCAAATCTTTGAGCTTGTTTTTTAAGGTCTTCCATCATCAATGGTCCGGTAATACCTTCTGGATATCCAGGAAAATTTTCAATTTCTGTAGTTGTTGTCAATTGACCACCAGGTTGTAATCCTTCATATAAAACTGGTTGCAAATCTGCTCTTGCTGCATAAATAGCAGCAGTATAACCAGCAGGTCCTGAGCCTATTATAAGGCATTTTACTTTTTCTATTGTATCACTCATATTTCTTATAATTTTATATATTTCAATCCTTGTTCATAAACTATATCTCTAGGAATACCCGACTTAGCTATTTTATCTAAATCTTTTTGAAGTTCTTCTTTAATATTTCCTTTTTCATCTATTAATTTTTGTGCAGCCTCAACATCTCCATTGCCTTGAATTATTATAATTTCTTTAGATAATGAAACAACCGCTTCTTTCATTTTTTCGAAATTTACTTTATAAAGACCTGTTACACTATCTCTTGTAAAAGCTTTACATTCTTGAAAATAATTAAAGCGTATCATATTTGCTTTACCGTGTGGACTTGCAGCACCAAAACGAACCGAACGGAAGATTCCTGCCATAAATGTCACATAATTATCCATTAAATCTTTTTCACCCATCTCTCCCATCTCGGTTAATTTAGTAATAAGATATAATCCTAAAATATCTGCTTTACCTTCTTCTATTGGCTGATAAGTTGCCTTAAGTGCCTCACGAGCAGTTCCTTTGCCGTTAATTGTATTTTTAATTCCCATTCCATGAGCTATTTCATGAAACATAACATTTTCAAAAAATGCATCAAATTTTATATATTTTCTTTGTTCTTCGGCAATAAGAATATTGCTTATTGGCAATAAAATTTTATCGAATTTCGCTTTTATTGCATTCTTAAGTTGTAGCTTTCTTGTGCCTTTTTTTTCATGAACTCTTGGGTCATTTGGTAAATTAATAGCTATATTTTTACCTCCTGAATTACAATCTCCTGCTGAGTAAATTAAATTATAAACATTTATATCAGAGTTATCGTTAACTTTTTCTGTTTTATATTTATCGTCAACAGGCAATGTTTTTTGTAAATTTTGCAAGTATGAATTTATTTTAGATAACTTATTACTCCATTCAATATCTTTCACAAGAATTTGACCTGAATATGCTGTTTTTGTACCATATAAAGCATCTTCATACTGCTCAATAGGTCCAACAACAAAATCAATAACATTATTTTTCATATCCATCCATGCTAAATCACTTTCAAGATAATCGTCTGTTAATAAAGCTTTTGAACGTAATTCAAAATATTTTTTTAATTCAATATCTTCACATAATTTTGAAGCTTCTAATAATAAATCTGAAGCTTTTTTTAATTCTTCTTTATATGCTTCACCATAAGATATAACTTGTAAATTATTTTGTTTATCTCGAACTATTATCGAATACCAGCTATTTTTTCTTTCATCATTTAATTTTTCAAACTCATCATCTGTCATATCTTCAGGATAAAATCTTGATCCAAGAGGTTTTTTACCTATTCCTGAAATAAACGATTCATTATTATTAAAGTTTTCCCATGGTCCATAATTAATTTCAACAAACTGTTTTAAATTCGCATCTTCGATGTAGTTTAATAATGAATCTTTACTTCCAAAAGTTTGCTTCCAAAAAATATTATCCATAATATCGGCTACCTTTATAAGTATCGGAATAATTTGTTTTTGATTTGGGGTTAAATAAGTTAAATCTGCATCTAAAGGAACTTTAGCAAACTCATTAACTTTTTGATCAACATTATTAACTGATGAAACTAATGTTTTTTTATTTTTTCCAATCATATTATTATAACTATTAGCGCTAACAAGAAAATTTGAAATTAAAATTGCTATTATTATATTGTATCTCATATTTTTATTTTTTATGATTTATAAAAATTTACTAATTATTGGTTTTATCTTGATTTTTAGAATTTTCAAAATTAAGAATTAGTTTTAATATTTACAAATATCATTAATATCACTTATAAACAAGATATTAATTTTATAATTATGTTAAACTAGATTAAAACAAAATGTATCATTTCCAAAATCATATCCATTTAAGACACCGTATTTACCATTTTAAATTATTTTTTATTCTTTTATTTATTCATTTATATATTATTAATATATTTGCAGTGAAATAAATTTATATTACCATGACTGAAAATAAAATTTCTTTAGCCGATGAAGTTATTGTAAACAAGATTTACTTTATAA
>CAZJKL010000019.1:32388-46872 GCA_964546655.1 uncultured Bacteroidales bacterium
AAATTTCTTTAGCCGATGAAGTTATTGTAAACAAGATTTACTTTATAAGAGGTAAAAAAGTTATGCTCGACAGAGATTTAGCCGAATTTTATGGTGTTGAAACCAAAGCATTAAAACAAGCTATTCGAAGAAATAAAGAAAGATTTCCTGATGATTTTATGTTCGAAATGACAAATGATGAACTTGAAATTTGGAGGTCACATTTTGTTACCTCCAAAAATGATAAAAAAGGATTAAGACATTCTAAATTTTGCTTTATAAATTCAGAAAAACCTTTGAATTAAAACAAAAAAATAATGTATATGACTGAAAATAAAATTTCTTTAGCTGATGAAGTTATTGTAAACAAAATTTACTTTATAAGAGGCAAAAAAGTAATGCTAGACAAAGATTTAGCTGAATTATATTGTATTGAAACTAAACATTTAAAGAGACAAGTTAAACGAAATATTGAAAGATTTCCTGATGATTTTATGTTTATTCTTACAAAAAATGAATATGATGCTTTAAGGTGCCAATTTGGTACCTTAAAAAAAGGAAGTCATTCAAAATATTTACCATTAGTTTTCACAGAGCAAGGTGTAGCGATGTTAAAAACCGAAAACCTTTGGATTATTAAAAATTAAAATAAAAAAATAATGTAATATGATAGAAAATAAAATTTCTTTAGCCGATGAAGTTATTGTAAACAAGATTTACTTTATAAGAGGTAAGAAAGTTATGCTCGACAGAGATTTAGCTGAATTATATTGTATTGAAACTAAACATTTAAAGAGACAAGTTAAACGAAATATTGAAAGATTTCCTGATGATTTTATGTTTGATATTACAAAAAACGAATTTGATAACTTGAGGTACCAAATTGGCACCTCAAGTTGGGGTGGCACAAGATATAATTATATGGTTTTCACCGAGCAAGGTGTAGCAATGTTATCTAGTATTTTAAATAGTAAAATAGCCATACAAGTAAATATCAAAATTATTAGAGTGTTTACAAAAATTAGAGAAATGCTCGAAACTAATAAAGACATATTAATTAAGCTAGACGAATTGCAAAAGAAAGACATTGAACATGACGAAAAAATAATGCTGATTTTTGAATATATAAAACAGTTTGAAGAAATTAAACAGCAAGAGCTTGAATACAAAAACCGAAAACCTTTGGGTTATTGAATTTGTAATTAAAAAACTATAAAATTTAAAAAGCGAATGCCTTTGCAATAATTTTTGAAAATAATTTGTATTTTCGTTTGCTAAAATTTTAAAGAATTATGGAATATCATTTTAAAGAAATTGAAAAAAGGTGGCAGGAATACTGGCAAAAGAATAATACTTACAAAGTAAATATTGATTTAAACAAGCCTAAATACTATGTTTTAGATATGTTTCCATATCCATCGGGTGCTGGACTTCACGTTGGTCACCCTCTTGGATATATTGCTTCTGATGTTTTCTCGAGATATAAAAGATTAAAAGGATATAATGTTTTGCACCCTATGGGCTTTGATGCTTATGGCCTTCCTGCCGAACAATATGCTATTCAGACAGGACAACATCCTGCAATTACAACCGAAGTTAATATTAACAGATATAAAGAACAACTTGGAAAGTTAGGTTTTTGCTTCGATTGGTCAAGAGAAGTTAAAACTTGTGATCCTAATTATTACAAATGGACTCAACATACTTTTATTCAGTTATTTAATCATTATTTTGATAATGAAACAGAAAAAGCTGAACCAATTAGTAAGCTAATTAATACATTAGATTCTAATGGTAATTTATTAATAAATGCTTGTTGTACGCCAGAAACACCTTTAATTACAGCTAATGAATGGAAAGCATTTTCTGACGAAGAAAAACAATTATTTCTTTTAAATTATCGTTTAGCATATTTATCTGAAACAATGGTTAATTGGTGCCCTCAGCTTGGAACTGTTTTAGCAAATGATGAAGTTAAAGATGGTTTATCGGTTCGTGGTGGCTACCTTGTTGAAAGAAAAAAAATGAAACAATGGTCTTTGAGAATCTCGGCTTATGCACAAAGATTACTCGAAGGATTAGATATGATTGATTGGTCTGAATCTATTAAAGATGTTCAAAAAAATTGGATTGGAAAATCGGAAGGTGCCGAAATCGAATTTGAAGTTTGCGGTATAAATAGTTCTGTTAAAGTTTTTACAACACGACCTGATACTATTTTTGGAGTTTCGTATGTTGTTTTTGCTCCAGAACATGAACTTGTTCCTGAAATAACTTCTTTAGAACAAAAAAATATTATTAATGAATATATTTTAAGCACTAAAAACAGAACCGAACTTGATAGACTCGCTGATGCTAAAACTATTACTGGTGTATTTACAGGTGCTTATGCTATACATCCTTTTACTAAAGAAAAACTTCCGATTTGGATTGCTGATTATGTTTTAGCAGGATATGGAACTGGCGTTGTAATGGCTGTTCCTGCTCACGATTCTAGAGATTATGCTTTTGCTAAAAACTTTAATTTACCAATTAACCGAGTTGTTGAAGGTGGTGATTTAGAAATTGCAGCTTATGTTGAAAAACAAGGTAAAATTGTAAATTCTGATTTTATTAATGGACTTGATGTTAAAGATGCAATTAAAAAAGTTATCGAAAAGGTTACCGAATTAAAAATTGGTATAAGAAAAGTAAACTTTAAAATAAGAGATGCTATTTTTAGCCGACAAAGATACTGGGGCGAACCTTTCCCTGTTTATTACAAAAACGAAATACCTTATATGCTTGATGAAAGCAATTTACCTTTACAATTACCTGATATTGATAAATATTTACCAACCGAAAAAGGTGAACCACCGCTAGGTAGAGCTAAAAACTGGCAAACTAAAGACGGATATCCTCTCGAATTTAACACTATGCCTGGTTTTGCAGGATCTAGTGCTTACTATATAAGATATATGGATCCAACTAATAATAATTGCTTGGTTTCGGAAGATGCTAATAAATATTGGCAAGATGTTGATTTATATATTGGTGGTATGGAACATGCAACTGGTCATTTAATTTATGCTCGTTTTTGGAATAAATTTTTATATGATATTGGAACTGTTTGCAAAGATGAACCTTTTAAAAAACTTATAAATCAAGGAATGATTCAAGGTCGTTCTAATTTTGTTTACAGAATTAAGGGTTCTAATAAATTTGTTTCATACAATTTACGAAACAACTACGAAACAACTGCTATTCACGTTGATGTTAATATTGTAAGTAATGATATTTTAGATACCGAAAAATTTAAAAATTGGCTTCCTGAATACAGTAATGCTGAATTTGTTTTAGAAAACGATGGCAAATATTATTGTGGTTATGAAGTTGAAAAAATGTCGAAATCATTGCATAATGTTGTAAATCCAGATTATTTAGTTGAAAGATATGGTGCCGACACATTAAGATTATATGAAATGTTTTTGGGTCCATTAGAACAACATAAACCTTGGGATACAAATGGAATTGAAGGCGTTTCAAGATTTATGAAAAAACTTTGGAGGCTTTATCACGATAGCAACAATAATTTTTATGTTGAAGATAATGAACCAACAAAAAATGAATTAACAATTTTACATAAAACAATTAAAAAGTATCAAGATGATATCGAAAGATATTCGTTTAATACTATCGTTAGTACTTTTATGATTTGTGTTAACGAATTAAACGATGTAAAATGTAAAAACAAATCTATTTTAAGTGAATTAGCTATTTTAGTTTCAACATTTGCTCCTCATATCGCCGAAGAATTATGGCTATTATTAGGTAATAAAAATTCGGTTTTAAATGCTGCCTTCCCAATTTTTAATGGAAGCTATCTAATCGAGGATTCAATAGAATATCCTGTTTCGTTTAACGGAAAAACTAAATTTAAAATTGAAATTTCGGCTGATGCAACTGTTCAAGAAATTGAAAAAATTGTTCTTGAAAACGATAAAACTAAAAATGTACTTCAAGGCAATAGCCCTAAAAAAGTTATTGTTGTTCCTAAACGAATAATAAATATTGTAATGTAATGCTTAGTAATATTGACTTATATAAAATTCTTTTTCTAGACATAGAAACTGTTCCTATTAAAAAAAATTATGATGAATTAGATGATAATTTTAAAGTATTATGGGATAAAAAAGCCGACAAAATTGCTCGTTTCGAAAACATAGTTGATGCTAATAGCGATGAAGTTTACGAAAGAGCTGGTATTTATGCCGAATTTGGTAAAATAATTTGTATTTCGGTTGGTTTCATAGTTAATTCATACAATGAAAATGAGTTTAGAGTAAAGTCTTTTTATGGTGATGATGAAAAAGAAATTTTATTAGATTTCAAAAATTTATTAGATAAACATTACAATACCAAAGAGCATTTATTGTGCGGACATAATGCTAAAGAATTTGACTATCCGTATATTTTAAGAAGAATGATTATTAATGGTGTTGAAATTCCTCATATTTTAAATATTGCAGGTAAAAAACCGTGGGAAGTTAATTTATTGGATTCTATGGAATTATGGAAGTTTGGTGATTATAAAAGTTATACTTCATTAGAATTACTTGCTACTATATTAAACATTAAAACTCCTAAAGACGACATTTGCGGAAAAGATATTGCAAAAGTTTATTGGGAAGAAAAAGACTTAGAACGAATTGTGAAATATTGTGAAAAAGATGTTTTAACAGTAGCTCAAATTATACTAAGATTTTGTGGTAAAAATATTTTAGAAAAAGTTGTTAGCATTAAATAATAAATGATAGAGTTTTTACAAAATAAAGACGTATTCTCTTGGGAAATAATTACAATATTAATTTCAATTGGTTTTATTGTTGGCTTTATTAATACTCTTGCCGGAAGTGGCTCGGTTTTAAATCTTTCACTTTTTGACATGCTTGGTTTGCCAATCTCAATTGCTAATGGCACATTGAGGTTAGGTGTTATTTTTCAAACTTTAGTGGCTTCATTAAATTACAGAAAACATAAGGTTCTAGATTTAAAAACAGCCATAAGCATTTCTATTCCGAGTGTTATTGGATCTATTTGTGGTGCCATAATTTCGGTTAAACTTGAAGAAGATTTATTAAAAACAATAATTGCTGTAATGTTATTGATTTTACTAATACCTCTATGTATAAAACCTCAAAAATGGCTTGAAGGTCAAGAAGGATTATTTAAAGATAAACCGAGTATTTTACAATATGTAATATTTTTTATAATTGGTTTTTATGGTGGGTTTATTCATATCGGAGTTGGTATTTTTTTGCTTTCGGCTTTGGTTTTAGTAACTGGTTTTGACCTTGTAAAAGCAAATGCAATAAAAGTATTTATAGTGCTTCTTTACAGCCCTTTTGCACTATTTATTTTTATGCTATCAGGAAATATTGATTATAAAATTGGATTAATCTCTGCAATAGGCAATGTTACAGGAGGATATTTTGCATCAAAACTTTCTATTAATATTGGTTCTGGCTTTATTCGCTGGTTTATGATTTTTATTATATTATTATTTTCTTCAAAACTACTAGGCTTTTGGGAATTAGTTTAGGTCAAATTTTCAACTATTTAAAGCCTTATTTGCAATTTCTGGATTTATTTCTTTCTTAGTTTTTAGACCTAAATTTTTAAGTTTTGTAGCCTGAGCAACTAAATTATCATTTCCTGTGCTTAACTGTTTAGATGCCTCTGAATATTTCACTTGAGCTTTATCTAAATAATCTCCTACACTTTCTAAATTTTCGAGAAAACCAACAAATTTATCATAAAGCTTAGCTCCTCTTTCTGCAATTTCAATCGCATTTTGATTTTGATATTCTCTTTTCCAAAGGTCGGCGATTAATTTTAACGAAGTAATTAAATTTGTAGGACTTAAAAGTAAAATTCTTTTATCATAAGCAAAATTCCATAAATCAGTATCTCCTTGTAATGCAGCAATATAAGCAGGTTCACTTGGAATAAACATCATAACAAAATCTAATGCTTTATCATAATCATCATATCCTTTTGAACTTAACGAAATAATATGGCTCTTAACTGCCGTAACATGAGATTCTAATTCGGTTTTTTGCTCATCAATATCGGTTGCTGCAATAAATCGAGTAAAAGCATTTAACGAAACCTTAGAATCGATAATTACACTTCTATTGTCGGGGTATTTAATAATAGCATCTGGACGCATTTTTTTCCCTTCAATATCAGATTTTAGAGCATTACCAAACTCATCTTTTAACTCATGTTCCATAAAATACTCTCGGTTTTTCACAAGTCCAGATTTTTCTAAAATGCTTTCAAGAATCATTTCGCCCCAACGACCTTGTGTTTTAGCTTCGCCTTTTAAGGCTTTGGTTAAATTTCGTGCTTCTTCGCTAATAATTTGATTAAGCAATGCTAATTCTTTTACTTTTTCGCCTAATGAAAATCGTTCTTTCGATTCTTTATCATAAACTTCTTCGACCTTTGTCTTAAATTCGGTTAAATTTTTCCCCAATGGTTCTAGTATATCTTTAATATTATTTTTATTAAGTTCTGTAAATTTCTCGGTTTTAGTTTCTAAAATTTTATTGGCAATATTCTCAAATTCGGTATTGAATTTTTTCCCTAAGGCTTCTATTTCTTCTTTTTGGGTATCAAATTTTTCATTTAATGCTTTATTATTAGCTGTTTCAGTTGATAGTTGTTTGTTTATTTGAGAAAATTCTTCGTTAATCTTTTTTAAATCTTGTTTCAAAATTTCTATTTCTTTATTTTTATCAACAAGAGTCTGATTGGCAGCTTGAAGGTTAGCATTAGAAACCGATAAATTATTTGAAACGTTAGAAATATCGCTATTACACTTTTTTAAATTCTCTTTTAGTTCTTCAATTTCATTATTTTTCAATTTAATGTTCTCATTTTCAATCTTATTTTCAGATTCGGCTGTAGCTTTATAAGCAATAAATTCTTTTTCTAATTCATTATATTTTTGCAGAGCAATATCTTTTTCAAGTTGATTTGTACTGCTCGATTTGTATTTAAAAATGAACCAAGTTGTAATTGACCCTAAGGTTAATCCTAATAAAATATACAGAAAAAGTAACATAAAAAATTTATTAAGTTTGAATTAATTGTGGAAATCAAATTTAATTATTATTTTTAAATATTAAGAATTCTTATTAGTTCAAATTAAAAATTTAACAAAAATATCATGAAAAAGACCTTATTAATTTTATCTGCAATTTTGTTTTTTAGTATTTTAAATATTTATAGTCAGGATACTACATTAATAATAAACAATACCGATTCAACAAAAGTTAAAAAATCTCCTTTTTCATTTAATGCCGATATTATGAGTCGTTATGTATGGCGAGGAATTAATCTTGGCGGAAACGCTCCAAGCATTCAACCAACAATTAAATATAGCATTGGAAACAAAAAACATAGTTTAACAATTGGCTCTTGGGGAGCATATTCGGTTGGAGGAACTCAAATTCAAGAGTGTGATTTATTTTTAAATTATACTATAAAAGAGGTGTTTACAATTTCTGTTTCAGATTATTTTTTCCCTGCCGACGATGGTTCTTCTGTAAGATATGGAAATTTATACGAAACCCAAACAGGTCATGTATTAGAAGGGGGATTATTGTTTAATGGTACAGAAAAAATACCTTTCACATTATTATTTGCAATGAATTTTCTAGGTATGGATGCTCGAAAAATTAATACCGATGGAACAAAAGGTGATATCTTCATGAGTAAATATATTGAATTAGGATATAAAAAAGAATGGGACGATTTAACTATGAATTTATTTATTGGTGGTGTAATTGAAGATCCAAACGAAGAAAAAGGTGAAATTGGGTATTATGGAAATTATTCGAATGGAATTATAAATGTTGGTTGCAAACTTTTAAAAGAAATAAAGATATCAAAAAAGCACACATTACCAGTACATTCTCAATTAATATTAAACCCTGAAAGAGAAAGAATTTTTATGGTTATTGGAGTAACTTTATAATTGAATTTACTTTTCACTAAATAAAAAAAGAGACTGTCCAAAAAAACGAAAACATGTCTTTCTGATTGAAGCGAACAACCTAACAATCAATGCATTAAGATTTTTCACTTCGTTCAAAATGACAAAAATCTGCCATTTTTATACAGCCTCTTTTTTTATTATTAATTAATATTGGCAATATTTTTATTTTGTAGCAATAACAGATATTTCAACATGAACTCCTAAAGGAAGAGCTGCTACTTGAACAGTTTCTCTTGCAGGATAATTACCAGTAAAATAACTTCCATAAACTTCGTTAATAGTTTTAAAGTCGCCCAAATTAGTGCAAAAAATTGTTGTTTTAACAACATTTTCTAAACTCATATTTGCTGCAGATAAAACCATTTTAATGTTTTCCATAATTTGGTTAACTTCATTTTCAACAGTATCTGTAACCAAACTACCAGTAGCTGCATTTAAAGGTAATTGTCCTGAAACAAACAATAATTTACCATCTACTAAATTTGCTTGATTATATGGTCCAATTGGAGCCGGTGCTTTTTCTGAATTAATTATTTCTTTCATCTTAATTTAATTTATATTTGTATTATTATTTAACTGGGTAAATTTACAAAAATGAGAATAGATATTATAACAATATTTCCAGAAATGTTAAAAGATATTTTTAAATATTCGATTTTAAAAAGAGCTGCTGACAAAAAAATTATTGATTTAAATATTCATAATTTAAGAGATTACTCAAATAGTAATTACAAAAAAATTGACGATTATCCTTATGGTGGTGAAGCCGGAATGGTTATGATGATTGAACCTATTGATAAATGTATTGAAAAATTAAAAAAAGAACGACACTATGATGAGATAATATTTATGACACCTGATGCTCCTGTTTTAACTCAAAAAGAAGCAAATAAATTAAGTTGTTTACAAAATATTATAATTTTATGTGGTCACTATAAAGGTATTGACGAAAGAGTTAGGCAATCAATTATAACAAAAGAAATTTCGATTGGTGATTATGTTTTAACAGGAGGAGAATTGCCTGCTTCTGTTTTATGTGATACTATTATAAGATTAATTCCTGGTGTTCTTTCTGATGAAACATCTGCTTTATCTGATTCATTTCAAGACAACTTGCTTTCATACCCTGTTTATACAAGACCTGCTGAATACAAAGGGATGAAAGTTCCTGAAATTTTGATGTCTGGTGACCATGAAAAAATTTCAGTATGGCAAACCGAAGAAGCTATAAAAAAAACCAAAGAACTAAGACCTGATTTGCTAGATAATTAAGCCTTTTCAAATTTATTTTTTATTCTTTCTAATTGTATGTTTTAATTTTAATACAGCAAAATTTAGTTCTATTGTTGTTTCTTGTTCGTTTGTATTAAATCCATCATCTAATATTTCCGATATCATTTCTCCACTTTTTTGTATCAATACCTTTTGATCATTTTCATTCTTAGTATTTGAAATCTCGGTAATTGTTCTTGATAGTTCTCTAATTCTAGCAAATGTTTCAACTATAGCAATTGTGGTTTCGGTTGCTTTTTCACTTTTTAATATAGTTGCAAGCATATATAAACCTTTTTCGGTAAAAGCTTTTGGAAATACCGTAGAATGTTTCATCTTCTGAAACCGGTCGAAATTTTCGACCGGTTTAAAATCATCGAGTATTATAACATATCCTTCTGGGAATTTATCTTTATTGTTTTTTACAGCTTCATTTACACGCTTTGTTTCAACTCCATATAATTCAGCTACATCACTATCAATAATTAAATTGGTGTTATTAATATTAATTATTCTATCTTCTATGTATTTTACATTTGTCATATTATATAATTTTAAAATTATTTTAACATAACAAATATAAACAAATAATTAACCATCATTATTACTTTAGGTAATAATTATATATTAAACCAAAACACAATACCTTTATAAGGAATATTAATTACATATTTAAACACAAGAAAACAGCCAATGAAAAGCAACTGCTATTTTTTTATTAAAACCCGTTAAGTGGCATAGTTACAGTTGGTATTAACAATAACCAGCCTAATATTACTAAAATTATAATAAAAGGTAAAGCCCATTTAAACCATTTTCCGAAAGGAATTCTTGCTATTTCTAAAACACCAATTAAAACACCTGATGTTGGAGTAATTAAATTTGTAAAACCATCTCCTATATGAAACGCTGTAACAGTAGCCTGACGTGAAAGATTAACCATATCCGAAATATCAGATAAAATAGGCATTATCAAAGCCGCTTTTGCTGTTCCTGAAGTAATAATCATGTTTAAAAATGATTGAAATACGTACATCATCGAAAGTGTTGTTATTTTTCCAAATCCTGAAATCGAATTTCCGATTACATACAACATTGTATCAATAACTCTTCCGTCTTCAAGAATAACTATTATACCTCCAGCTAAACCTACAACTAATGCAGCACTTAAAATATCTTTTGCTCCAACAATAAAAAGTTTTACTATATCGTTTGCTGTTTTATCAATAGAAACCCCTGAAACTATTCCCATTACCAAAAATAATGAAGCTATTTCTAATAATTCCCATTTAAAAACAACTACTCCACCAACTAAATAAATAATTGTAAAAAACAATACATTTAAAACATAATATTGAGTCCCTTTTTTTAATGAAAACATTCCGGTAATTAAGAATAAAATTGTTGATATTGATAAAAAGTATAAAGGAACATAATTGTTTTCTTTAATATTTAAAAACGAATAAATAGTAAATAATGTAAACACAAAACTTAAAGCAAAAAACGAATACCATGCTCTTTTAGAACTTTTCTTTATTTCAACAACTTGATTTTCGCTAATTGATTTTCTCCAATATTCATCATCATTATAAACGATAGATTTTGTTGGGTTCTTCTTTATTTTATTTGCATAAATTAAAACATAAGAAATACCAACTATATTAACAATTATCCAAACAACAAATCGGTATTCGATACCTGTAAACATAGGCACTCCTGCTATTTGTTGTGCTATTCCTAATGTAAAAGGATTTAACATACAACCCGCAAACCCTAATCCTGCACCAATAAAGCACATACAAACACCAACAATAGAATCAAATCCCATTGAAATAGATAAAGGGACAAAAATTATTATAAATGCTATTGTTTCTTCGCTCATGCCAAACACGGCTCCAAAGAAACTAAACATAAGCATTATCGAGATAATAATTATGTTATGAATACCTATTTTTTTAATTATTTTATATTTTTCGAGCTTCGATGAACGCCTAATAAATGAATGTATTCCGGCATCAATAGCTTTACTTTCGTTCATAATCCAAAAAGCACCACCTAATATTAATATAAAAACAATAATTTGAGGTGATCTAACAAAACCTTTGTAAAACGATGAAAAAATTTGCCAAGTTTGTGGCTGTGCTTCCATTTTTTCATAAGACCCTGTTACTATAACTGTTTTATTGGTTTCTTTGTTTAATTCTCGCTGAAACTGACCTGCAGGAACAATCCATGTTGCTATTGCCGCTATAATTATTACCGAGAAAATTATAACATAGGTGTGTGGAAATTTTTTGAACATAACTTTTTATATTTTATTATTAATTACAAAAAAATCATAAAAACGATTAACAGGTTTTTATTGATTTACTTTTTACTTCAATACTTTTTTAATTGTCACCAAATTTATAATAATTATTTTAATTAGCAAAAATCATTTTTTTATTAGACAGTTATCTATAAAACAACTTACATTTTTTTTCTTATTTTTTCAATATCATCTTCTAATTCTTTTATATTTTGATTTTTCTCGATTTGTTTTTGATTTTCTTTGTATTTTTCATATTCTTCTTCTGATTTCTTCAAAGCCATTTCATGACTAATTTTCCCAGCATGTATTAAAAGTTCTCTTCCATTCATTTGAAGTATTACATCTAAACGTTTAATCCAATCATCCATATACATTGGAGTTTTTTGCATAGCCATTGTTTCAGCAAAAGCAAGATATTGTTCAACCAATAACCCTAATAGTTTAATTTCATTTTCATTCAAAAAATTTTTAGCAATAGTTAAATCGGTTTTTCTTACATCTTTTCTTGCATTTTTATCACAAGACATCATTCCTAACAAAGGTAAAGAGGCATCTACTCTACGATATACTAATTCGGCAGCAGTTTGTTTACTTATGGCCCACAATAATTTATTTTGTATAATTTTAAAAAACTTTATGGTTTTCTCGTCATTAGCATCATAATCTATACTTGTAGTGTATATATCTTTGATTTTTTGATAGAAAAATCTTTCAGATAAACGTATTTCTCTTATACGCTCTTGTAATTCACTAAAATAATTCATTGAATTACCGGTTTTAAAGCGTTCTTCATTTAATGCGAAACCCTTTACTATGTAATTTTTAAGTTTTTGAGTTGCCCAAATTCTAAATTGCGTTCCTTGTAGTGACTTTATCCTATATCCAACAGAAATAATTACATCAAGATTATAATATTTTGTATCATATTTTTTTCCATCAGAAGCAGTTGTTCGGAAATTCCGAATAACTGATTCTTCAATTAGTTCGCCTTCTTCAAATATGTTTTTAATGTGCTCATTTATGGTTGATTTAGTTTTTTTAAATAATTCACATAATTGTGCTTGAGTAAGCCAAACTGTATCATCTTTTATTTGAACATCTATTTTTATATTTCCTTCTCTATTTTTATATATAATAATTTCATTGTTATCCATATCATATTTTTTTCTTATTTTTTCAAAAAATCTAATTTTCTGGTATTAATTTTATTATAATAATTTCATTGTTGGTTCCTAATCTCATTAATGGCCCCCAAATTCCTGTTCCAACAGAAACTATTATTTTCATATTATCTTTTTCGTATAATCCTCTATTATATTTATACATTAATTTAACAAAATAATTAAATGGGAAAATTTGACCATTATGTGTATGACCCGATAATTGTAAATCGGCATAAAAATCATTATAATACTCAAAATCAACCGGTTGATGAGTTAAAAAAATATTATATTTTGATTTATCTACAACTAAACTATCTTTCAGTTTGTTAAATTTTTCTTTTCTGGTATGTCCTAAATCTTCAACTCCATTAATTACTAGTTCCTTATAAATAACTGATTCATTGTATAGTAGATTTATTTTCTGAGTGTTTTTTACAACATTTAATATATGCTTAATGTTTCCATACGTTTCATGATTGCCTGTAACATAAAAAACATCATATTTTTTATCTCTAATATCACTAATTAAATTATCATCTATCAACCCAACATCATCAATAAAATCGCCCGTAATAAAAAGTGCATCTACATTATATTTATCAATTTTTTCTAAAATATTATTAAAAAACTTTTTCCCTTTAACAGAACCAAGATGTGTGTCAGAAAT
This sequence comes from uncultured Bacteroidales bacterium, assembly GCA_964546655.1. Taxonomy (GTDB): domain Bacteria; phylum Bacteroidota; class Bacteroidia; order Bacteroidales; family CAZJKL01; genus CAZJKL01. Next base: position 45,828 of record CAZJKL010000019.1, read on the forward strand.
TTGAGCAAAGGTGTATGTTTTTTTTATTTTATTTGAATAAATTTTAAACTCATTTATCTTTATTATACTAGCATTAATTATACTGTATGCAATAATAATTATTGCGGCTATTGGCATAATATATTGCCATATTTGTTGCGGAATTACATTAAATAAATTTAGAAAAGCATATACCAAAAACATCATAAACAATACCCAAACTATTCCTATGTATGTTGTAAAAAACACAAACAACATTTTTACAATTAAATTCCAATAAACATGAGCTACAATAGCAACTATTAAAGTTGAAATAATTAAAGATATAATAACTATTGTGTGCTTAAAGCTATAGTTGAAATTATATAAAATAGCTATTCTTTTAAAAATAAAAGACTGCATTAAAAAGAAAAAAGTTGAAAAAAGTCCTAAAAAAATAATTGGCCCGATAAACTTCATTTTATAGTTTTTATAGTTTTTTTCAAAAATAATTTGTTTTTTAATATTTACTAAAAATATCATTAACTATTATTAATTTTGTAAAAAAATAATAGTTATGGCACAAATAAGAATTACAAAATTATTTCAATTTGAAATGGCTCATGCATTATATAAATACGAAGGTCTTTGCAAAAACATTCACGGTCATTCGTATCAATTAGCTGTAACAATTAAAGGAGAGCCAATAAAAGAATTAAACAATCCTCATGATGGTATGTTAATGGATTTTGGCAAACTAAAAGAAATAATTAAAGAGACAATAATTAATGAAATTGACCATGCTTTAGTTCTAAATAAAAACGATAAAAAAGCCGTTGAAATATTCAAAAAACAAGAAATGTATAAAATAGTTTTTGTTGATTATCAGCCAACTTGTGAAAATATGCTTGTTGATTTCTCGAAAAGAATCATTCCAAAACTTCCTAAAAACACTCAACTTTATTCATTAAAACTCAGAGAGACCGCTAGTTCTTTTGCAGAATGGTATGCTGAAGATAATTAATAAAAAAGTTTTACTCTGCAATAATAATTTTTTCAACAAAAACAATAGAGTTAGATTTAAACA
>CAZJKL010000020.1:0-36209 GCA_964546655.1 uncultured Bacteroidales bacterium
TCATTGATTATCAAAGGGTGTTTTTTAGAGCGATCACGTCGCGCACAAAACAGGACTGGTATTAGAGATTATTTTCTAATTTAATTATCTTCTTTAATTACTTTTAATACCATTTTTGTATATGCCGGAAAATCTGCATTTATAATCCAACTATAATATGCTGGTATTTCGGCTATAATTTTCTTAACTGATTGTCCTTTGTATTTACCAAAATTAAATATTATCTCGTTTTTCTCATCATAAATAAAATGTCCGGCTAAATCTACTTTCTTGTTTTGGGTAGTAAATTCTGACAATGAATCTACATCATTTTTCACAGGAACGCATATATTGCCGTTAAAATCTTTATATTCGGTGTTTTCGTAATGGCTTAATTGCGATTTTAATATTTCATAGGTAGCTTTTGTATCTGCTTCTGCCGAATGTGCGTTTTCTAAATCTTTTTTACAATAAAACTTATATGCTGCACTTAATGTTCTCGACTCCATTTTATGATATAATACCTGAACATCAACAACTTTTACATTTCTTATATTATAAAAGATATTTGCTCTTAATAATTCTTCCATTAACATTGGTAAATCAAAATTATTAACATTATAACCTGATAAATCACAGTCTTTTATATATTCATAAATTTCTTTTGATAAATCTTCAAATGTTGGACAATCTTTAACGTCTTCATCATAAATTCCATGAATTTTAGATGCTTTTTCTGGAATTGGTTTTAATGGATTTATTTTATATGTTTTTGTTTCTTCGTTTCCGTCAGGAAAAATCTTAACTAAGCATATTTCTACTATTCTGTCGTTTACTATATCTAATCCTGTTGTTTCTATATCAAAGAAAACTATTGGTCTTTTTAAATTTAATTGCATTTATTCTGTTTTTTTTATTGGATTTCAAATATTAAACTAACTTTTTTTGTTTCTTTAATATCGTCTAATCTTTTGATTAATTTTTGTTTTTTTAAAATTATTTGGTTTGTATTTACGCCTAAAGCAGCAAAATCTTTTATAACTATATTCGATATTTCTGGAATATAATATACTTTATCATCTTCAATAGATATAATATCTAATGATATTTTCAAATTTGCATTATTCTTTAATAGTTCGGCTAAATAATCTATTTTAAAATATGATACTTTTGTTAAATTCTTTGTTTGAACATCATATTCTAAATCATCTAATTGTTCTTTTAACCCTTTTTCTATTTGTTTTAAAAATACTTCTTTTATAATTGGCATTGAAGAAGTGTCTTTATTTACGGTCAATCTTTCTACTAAAGTTAAATATCCTTGTGCTTTGTATGTAACTTTTGCATCGGTTCCTTTGTTTAGAATAAATAAAAATTTGCCATTTAATGAATTTGGTTTGTATTCTCCTATTCGTTCATTTGTATTGTAATCATAAGCACTTATCGAAGCATTATCTAAAATTACTTCATTTAAAACATTTTTTAATCTTCCTTTAACTATTTGAACGGGTACTTTAATTGCTTTTGGATATTCTAATCTGTAAATATCATAATTTCCATAAGAATCTCCTCTCCCGCTTGTTGCATAATATGCATCAGTATTAGCCGATGATGTAACATAAAAATAATCATCTCCTGTTGTGTTTATCGGAAAGCCTATATTTTGTGGTTCTGACCATTCTCCATTTTGAAGTGTTGTTTTAAAAATATCATAGCCACCCATACAATCATGCCCTTGTGAACTAAAAAACAAACTTACTTTATCATTTGCAATAAAAGGCATTGTTTCATTATATGACGTGTTTATTTTATCGCCCATATTTACAGGTAAGCTCCATTTTCCACTAGGCAAACGGTTCGATTGATATATATCTGTTCCACCTAATCCACCTGGTCTGTCGCTTGTAAAATATATTATATCTCCGTCTGGGCTATAACATCCATTTATTTCATTAGATTCTGAATTAATAGCATCGCTAAGTTTTTGAGGCACAGTCCAATTATCACCAATTAATAAACTTTCGTATAAATCTCCTGTTTTTCCATCATTACGATATATTAAAAGTTTTCGTCCATCGGCAGATAAACTTAAACAAGCTTCATTTAAAGGTGTATTAATATATAATGAATCAATTTTTTTTGCTTTTGACCAGTTATCATTTTCTTTTTTAGAAATATAAATATCTTCATTTTCTAATGTATTATCATTTTTAAATTTACGGGCTGTAAATATTAAAGTGTTGCCATCATTAGAAATTATTGGTGCATATTCAGAATTAATTGAATTAATTCCAATTCCTAAATTATGAAATTTCACATCTATTTGTTTCTTAACTTGTTCTTCTGCAAATAAACATATTTCAATATCTCTATTTAATGAATTAATTAATTCAACATTATCATTACTCAAATTTGTTTTATATAATTCGAAAAAATCGATAGCATTTTTAAATTCATAATTAAGATTATATGATTTTGCCAAGTAATAATATGATTTTAAAGGAGCTGTAATATCTTTATAATAGTCTTCTTTATATTTATCTGAAACATTTAATACTGCTATTTTAAAATATTTTAATGATTCTTTGGCATTTATAGAATTGTATAAACATAAACCTAATTTGTAATTTACATTAGAATTATTTGGTTTTAACGAATCCATTTTTAATAATAAAGGAAGAGCTTTATTGTATTCTTTTACTACTAAATATTGATATGATTGATCGAAGTATTTTTCAAATAACATTTCTGTTTTTCGGTTAACTTTCTGAGAAAATACGGCAATATTTAATAAAAGTATATTTAGAAAAATTATAGCTGTCTTCATCTTTTTTTGTTTTTTGATTTACAAATTTATTTAAAATATATTTATAAATGTAATATTTGGCTATTATAGTTTTGATTTAACTTTTGCTTGTTTTAATAAAGTTTTATTTTCTGTTGATAACGAATCTGCCCAACCTATATAATATTTTGTTATATCACTTATTTCGCATTTATTTATATTTGATTGATACTTAGATAACATAATATCTTTGGGGTAAAGTTTATTCATTTCTTCTTGAACTTTTTCATTTTTTATAGAGCTATGATTTCCAAGGTATGGTGCACCAAATAGATGTAATATTTCTTGTGCTATAATTTGTGGTTTTTTAGAGCTAATTATCGAATATTCAACTTGTTCTTGGTTTGTAGTATTAAACGAAATCGCATAATCAGAACTAAAATAATTGTTTATCATATAAATTAAGGCAACGCTTTCAACTCCATTTTGATCTCGTAATTGAGCTATTAATCTTTCTTTATCTTTCTCTTGTGAGCTAATTTTCGCAATTTTATCTCCCCATTTTTCAATTGATTCAATACCATCTTTATTGGTTATTAGTTTTTTAACACTGCCTCCCATCTTAGAATAAATCGATTTTATTGAATCGTTCCCAAAATAATCAAGCATTAATTTTGCTTTTATATTATTGTTTTCAGCTTTTTGCTGTATCCAATTTATGGCTACATTTAAAGAATCTATGGTAGAAGCTAAATCATACTCTTTCCAATCATAAGAGTCTTTTGTTTTAGTAAAAATAACATAAACCAAAATATCTCCCGAAACAATTTTACACACATTGTTATTTCTAGATTTTATTATTGGGGTTTCTGATGCAATTTTTGTTGAAGACAATAATGTTATAGATATTATTGTGAAAATTATTGGAATAATTTTAAATGCTTTTTTCATTATAATAAGTTTCAATTTTTAATATTACAATAATAAGAAAAATAAATTTATTTTTTGCTGTCTTTGTCTCTTTTCATTTTTTTATATTCCAGTTTTTAATTTTTAAAATTAGATTATAGATTTAAAAAACATCAAAATATATTTTTTTTGTTTAATACATAAAATAAGTGCAAAATCAATTTAATTACATTTGTAAACTAATCCGATTTAATCGTGTGAGTTACTTTTATATACAGATGTAAACCACATAGCAATACCTACTAATACTGCTTTTGTTTACATTTGTAATTCACATTTCTAATCAATAGTATTTGAAATATTAAAAAATATTCAAGTATATGAAAATCAGTTTTTTATAAAATTTAAGTAAAGTATTGATTTATGTATTTACGTTTATATAAATGCTCTTATTGATTATATATCTTTTAAACAAAAATGTGTTTATTTTCATATAAATTTTTCTATTATAATATATAAAAAACTACCACAAACCTCTCTCCTAATTTTCTTAAAACTATTAAAAACAAAAACGAGCTTATTGCAAAACTTAATGAATTTTAATATTATTACAATTGCAATTGGTTCCCGATTGAATTTAATGGTTTAACACCATTATAGGTTTTGCAAGGACTGAATACCCGATAAAAATATATTTAAAAACCAAATTGAACAAGCAAGAAAATTACGATTACAAGAAAACCAAAACTTTGACTCGCAGTTTTGTAGGTTGTGTTAAGGTTTTTTAAACCTTTTCACCTAACCTTTCTCAAAAAAAACGAAACCGAAGGTTCACTAATACCGATGAAAATAATTTAATACATGAGTAATATTAGCTACTTTTTATTGCAGAAGTACGTAGAAAGTGACGGTAATTACGATTTTTCACATAGGCACCGACAACATGTCGGAGCCAGACTAGTGCATCTTAATATTTTTCTCATTTTTGTTCTGTTGGACTTCGAAGAAGCTCTTAGGTTTGTAGCCAAATTAATGGCTAAAAACCTTTGACCCCAGAGGGGGTCTTACTAATAAATAAATACATTTTTACAAGGGACACGACTTTGAGTCGTACCCCGATTTTACTCCAAATTTGCTTGCTATGTTTGTTTGTGTAAATTTTATTTCAAAAAATATAAACATATTGAATAAAATAAGAAAAATATGTATATTTGCATGTTAATTTGATAATTATGAATATTGCTAATCCAATTTACGATAGTGTTTTCAAGTATCTCCTTGATGATAACCGAGTTGCTAAAGTTTTTATTTCGGCAATTATTGGACAAGAAATTGAAACCTTAGAACTGCGACCTACCGAAATTAATTCAGCTAATTTTAATAATAAATCAAAGAAAAAGCAAAACACCACACAACCGCTTTTTTTGTCGGTTTTTAGAATAGATTTTTCGGCAAAGATTAAAACTAAAGACGGAAGCAATAAGTTAATAATTATCGAAATACAAAAAGCTAAAGCATTAAACGAAATAGAACGTTTTAGAAGATATTTAGCTGAAAACTACAGCAATTCAAATAATTATTATATCGAAGATGGTAAAAAATACGCTCTTCCTATTTTGCCAATTTACTTTTTAGGCGAAGATATTATTTGCGATGAACCAACCAAAATGATATTTGTTGAACGACAATATATTGATAGATTTAAAAACAAAAAATTAGACTATAAAAATGAATTTATCGAAGCATTAAGTCACGATTGCTATGTTATTCAGCTAAAACAAAAAGTTGAAGATAAAAAACAAAGATTAAGCGACTTAGAAAAACTCTTCGACCTATTTAACCAAGACAATATAAGCAATAGCAAGCATATTTTAAACATAAAAGAAGCAGATGTTCCTGAAAAGTTTAAGCCATTAATTCGTCGTTTGCAAGAGGCTATAGAAGTAAAAGAAATAAAAAACGCAATGCTTGCCGAAGATGAAATAATAGATCAGCTAAAAGCAGCCGAAGAAAAAAACTTGAAAATTGAAGAAAAGCTAAAAAAAGCTGAGGAAGAAAAACAAAAAGCCGAACAAGAAAAACAAAAATTAGCAATTGAATCGGCTAAACAATTTAAGTCTTTAGGTTTAAATATTGAGCAAATTATAAAAATTACAGGCTTATCTAAAGAAGAGATTGATAATCTGTAATTGTTTAGTGATTGAACAAATACACGTTTTTTTAACAGTATCTTTATTGCGGAATTACTTATAAACTTATGGTAGTTTGACTATTCTTTTTCTAAAACTATATCTCCTTTAAGCCTTAAAGCTTTTTTTAGGTGTTGATTCGAAAAATAGGTAGAGTCGGTTGATATTTCTGCCGAATATAAATATCCCGAATAAGGTAATGGCTTTAAAATTATTGTTTTAGTGTTGTTTTTATTTGCTTCTAAATATTCGATTCTTTTATCATAACAATAAGTGTATTTTTCTAAAATTTTAGATTGTGTTATTAAATTATAGCTACTTAAAATTATTATTATAACAACAGCTATATAAGTGCTTATTATCGTTTTTTTAATTAAAAAAATAAGGCTTCCTAACAAATAAAATAATGTAAATGATGTTATTAACAAAACAAATGTTACTGGAAAAAGAGCTCTAATTGCTGAAATATCTTGAGTTTTATATGTTATTGACAACTGATATAAATAGAATATTACAAAAAACAAAACAACTAATATTGATGAATAAATTAACCATTTTTTAACATCTATTTTGTTTTTACTATTTTGTCCTAAAAAAATAAATGGCGTTGAAAAAATAAATATATATGGTATTAATTTAATTAAATACTGATGTATTATGATTTTCATTAATTGAAAGTTTAAAATTAATGATTCGAATATTGTTATTTTTTTAAAAAATAATTCTCTATTACAAGTTCCTTTGCCTCCATATAAAGTTAGAAAAGCTATTGAGCATAACACTATGGCTATAATTATTTTTTTGTTTTGAATAAGCTCTTGTTTCTTAATATAATTATATGCAAATATTAATATTAAAGTTAAAATTATAAGTATAGCCAATGGTTCTAATGTGCAACCTATAAAAAAGAAACTAATTATTCCGATTAACACATTGCTGTTTTTATTAAACAGCCAATAATTTGCAAATAATAGCATTGTAACCGAATATAAATAAGTGCAAGAACTGCATAACCAAAACCATGTTTCGCCTATGCCAATTGTGGTATAAAAAACTGCTGAAACAATAAATACACTAATATTTAACACATCAAACGAACTTATTTTTTCGGTTTTTACAATACCTTTAAATTTATTTACATTAACATAAACCGCTATAATAAATAAAGTTATTGATATGATATTAAAAATAAATAAACTGATTTTATTAATTAAAATAAACCTGAGAACAACATGATTAATTAAAACCGACAACCACCTAGTGCTCCATGTATTATATTCGATAACAACTCCTTTTATTATTCCGTAATTAAGAATATTATCTAAAAAATGAAAATCATCTGTTGCTATTCGGTTATGGTAGCTTATAGTTATTATAAGTAAAGCAAATATTATATTACTTGTATAAAAAAGATATTTTAAAAGATATTTATTCATATAATCACAAAAATAAAAAAAGTCACACTATATTTTTATAATGGTGTGACTTTTAAGTTAAAATTATATTTTTAAATAAGTTTTACTTTACTGGTGCATTTTTTAAAGTTTCTTTTAAATATTTCCAGAATTTATCAACTGATTCAATATTAACTCTTTCGTCTGGTGAATGAGGAGATCTAATTGTTGGACCAAATGAAATCATATCCCATTTTGGATAAACACTTCCTAATAAACCGCATTCTAATCCTGCATGAATTGCTTTAACTTCTGGAGTTCTACCATATAATTTTTGATAAACTTCTTTCATTAAACTTAATATCTCAGAATCTACATTTGGTTTCCAACCAGGATAAGCTCCTTCGTTTACAACCTCTGCTCCTATTGATTCAAATACGCATCTAATCATATCAGATAAATCTTCTTTTAATGACTCAACCGAACCTCTTTGTAAATTTTGAATTATAATTTTACCATTCTTTGATTCTACAAGAGCTAAATTATTTGAAGTTTCAACTAATCCTATCATATCATTACTCATTCCGTAAACGCCATTAGGACAAGCATATAATCCTTTGTATAATTTATTTGCAGTTTCTGGGTTAATAATTGTTTTAGGTAATTCTACTTGTTCTGCTTTAACCGAAACATTTTTATCAACTCTAATTAATTCTGTTTTAATAGTTTTTTCATATTCGATTACATATTTTTCGAATTCGCTTTTGTTTTCGTTTGGAACTACAACTGTTGCAAAAGCTTCTCTTGGAATAGCATTTCTTAAACTACCACCTTGAATTGAAGATAATTTCAACTGATACTTATTTGACGAATTCCATAATAATCTGTTAATTATTTTAATTGAGTTTCCTCTTTGTAAAATAATATCTAATCCAGAATGACCTCCTAATAAACCTTTTACAGTAATTTTATATGCAGTAACATTACTTGGAATACTTTCTTCGGTATATTTTAAGCAAATATTTGAATCAACTCCACCAGCACAACCTATATAAAGTTCACCTTCATCTTCCGAATCTAAATTTAATAAAATATCACCATCTAGTAATCCTGATTTTAAACCGAAGGCACCTGTCATTCCGGTTTCTTCATCTATAGTAAACAATGCTTCTATTGGGCCATGTTCTACATTTTTTGATTCTAATATTGCAAGTGTTGCAGCTGCTCCTATTCCATTATCAGCACCTAATGTTGTTCCGGTTGCTTTAACCCATTCTCCTTCAATTCTTGGAACTATTGGATCTTTTTCAAAATCATGATTTACATCACTGTTTTTTTGAGGAACCATATCAAGATGTGATTGTAAAATAATAGTTTTTCTGTTTTCCATGCCTTTTGTTGCAGGTTTCTTAATTATTACATTACCAACTTCATCTACAATTGTTTCTAAACCTAATCTTTTGCCAAAAGCAACAGTATATTCTGATATTTTTTCTTCTTTTTTTGATGGATGAGGTATATTACAAATTTCTCCAAATATTTTCCATATTTCCTGTGGATTCAAACCGTTTAAAACATTGCTCATTTTTTATTATTTTTAAATTAATAACTATTTTTTCACTTATAAAAATAATACTTTTTTTTATAAAAACAGATTTAATTAAATTTTAAACTGTAATCATTTTATTTTTTCTTATTGTTATATATGAAAACACTATTACTATTACCGAATACATTAATAATATATGTATTTTATTAATATAAATATTTGTAATTAAATACATTGGTAAAACCTCGATTTTGGCAACAACAAAGTTCATTATATCAATACATATTATTAATAATTTCGAAGTGTATTCTTGAATAATTGGTAAAAATGGAACTATTAAAATCAAGATTGCTAAGTATGTAATAATAGGAATCATTGGCACTATAATTAAATTTGATAGCCAGAAATAAGTAGAAAAATTATGAAAATAATAAAGCGTAAGCGGAGTTGTAGCTATTTGTGCCGCAAGAGTTACACTAAATAATGACCATGTTTTGTCGAGAATATAATTTTTCACATAAATTGATTTGTAAATTATTGGCTGCAAGGCAACTATTCCTAACACTGCAACATAAGATAATTGAAATCCTATCGAGAAAAAGTTAAATGGATTAATAATTAACAATATAAATGCCGACGAAAAAATTGAATTGTATGTATTGTTTTGTTTGCTATAAATTGAACCTATTGCTATAAAACTAAACATTAATGCTGCCCTGCAAACCGAAGGTGTTAAACCTGTAATAAATGCATATAACCACAATGAAATTACAATTATTATAACCTTAATTACTTTCCCGTATTTGTTTTTCGAAAAAATTAAAATTGTATTTAATAGAATGTAAATTATTCCGACATGCATTCCTGAAACAGCTAAAATGTGCATAACTCCCACATTTGAATATGATGCTAAAAGCTCTACATCAATATTTGATTTATCTCCAAATAGTATTGCAACAACAAGAGCTGCTGTTGTTTTTTCTTTTATTCCTTTATTTATTTGTTCAACTAAATAGTCTGTTATTTTTATTATATTTTCATAAATAATATTTGCTTTATTTAAATTTGTTTTCTCCCAATTATTTTGATATACAAACGATTGATGAAAAATATTTTTATAAAATAAATATTGTTTATAATCAAAATTTGAACTGTTTTTAAAGTTTTTTATTCCTTTAAATTTTGATTTGCAAACGATTATATCTCCATATTTTAATTCACATGAATCTTGCTTTTTCGAAAGATAAAGTATTGCTTTGCCCGACGTAGATATATATTTATTGTTATAAATATTTTTAATTTCTACTATTGCTTTTAAACTTTTTTTTTTACAATAATAGGTTCAATTATTTGGGCTGTATAAATTATTTGCTTTTGATTTATATAGTTTTTAAAATGTGTTTTTGAATCAATCTCTGAGTAAATACTTGTATTTATAAAACCTATTATGTAAAATATGAATGTAATAATTACACCATAAATCCAACGAAAACTATATTGATACAGAATATTAAACTTACTTATTAAATGAATTATTGCAATAAGAAGTATTAATAAAGTTGATAAAATATAAATATCTAATTTTATATAAAACCATGATACAATACCCAAAATTAGTGGTATCAAAAATCTAATAAATGGTATATTATGTATGTAATTGGTATTCAAGCTAATCTATACTCTTAAATCTCCATTCTTATTTGCAATTTCAGTTAAGTCGTCTATAAATTTTTGCCTGTCTTTTTTATGTATAGAGCTAACTCCTATTTTTAAAACATCTCCAGACTTTAATGCTACTTGCAAATTTTTCTCACAAGAGTGGTTTACAATCATAATATCTGAAAGCAAATATTTTTTGCTAGTTAATGTTCCTTGTTTTAGAATTAAATTATTATCGTCAATTATAGCAAAAGGACTAATAAATTCAGAAATTCCCATTATAAAAGTTCCTATAACTATAATCCATTTTACAATTATTACTGATTTTTTATCAATTGCAAAAGCTTCAATATAAATTGAAGCAAAAACTGCAACACAAACAAATAGTATTGAAAGACCAACCAAATGGCTTTTTCTGTATGCTTTCTTCATTTTATTAAATATTAAAAAAACCGCTACTTAAAACCTAAAAGAATATTATATGCAATATTATAATAAATATTGTAATTTAAAAAGAAATTCAATAAAAATTTTACTTTTTATCCGAATAATATTTAATCAAATCAACAATAGTTTTTTCACAAACCGGACAAAACCCTTTAGCGTTTAAATCCTTCATATAACACTTTAACATCGATCTATAAATTCCTTTTGGACTGTAGCCACCACCTTCATAAGCTCCTATTTTATTATAATTAGCAGGAGTAGGTATTGGTGTGTTTTTTTCTAACATATCAGCCCATTTACTTTTAAAATCGACCATAGTTGTAATATTAGAACTCCAAGGTTCAATATTTAAAGGATAAAAATTAACATAAGCCGTTTCCGAAGTATAATATTCATCAGCTAAACCAGCTATAAGATGTCCTATTTCATGTATTAAAACAACAAAATCATAATCAGCATTAGCTGAATAAATTGCATAAAAGTTAAAAATTCCGCCGCCGCCATAAACATCGCTATTAACTATAACACAAACTATATCCGAAGGAACAACTGAGGCATATTTAGCTACACTCCAATAATCTTCTGTTGTTACATATCTATCTGTTCCAAAAGTATAGAAGTTTGAATTAAGGGCAGTATTAACTACTTTATTATTATATCCATACATAAAGTCACTTCCATTTTCTTCAGAAATTGCTTCGACACTCCAAATATTAATATCGTTTTTATTTTCACTAAAAGGCATTGCTTGTAAAAGTTTTGCTGAAATATTTTTAACATATTTATTGTATTCTTTAATATTGTCTTTTGTATAACCTTCTGAAATAAAAGTTATATCGAGCTTTTCATTATATTTACCTGAAGAATATACTGGATAAGACTTAATCTTACTTAAATTCTCGGTTTTAATAATTTCTTTTTTAGGATTAAAGTTTGACTCGTAAATAACATTAAACTTTCCGAGTGAATCGCGAGAAAGGAGTTCTATTTTAACAGTACTTTTAGGGAACGGTATTTTTATAGTTTCTCTAAAACATTTTTCAATACTTTTAGCTTCTAATGTAGTTTGATATTCTCTGAAAAGAGTGCAAAAACCGTATGAATAAATAACTTCATTACTTATAGTATCATAAACTTTAACAAAATAATCACCATAAATAAAAGGATAAATCAAATTATTTTTAGGTCCAGACCAAGTTGTATCAACATAATAATCATTGATATAAATTTTCTCATTATTCTGTTTTCCACAATGATAGTAGTTAATTCTTAAAGTATTATTTTTAAAATACTTATCAAAATTTTGAGAGAATAAATCTTTATTAAATGAAATTAAACAAAGAAATATAAACAACTTTAATTTTAAATTATTTTCCACGACCTTGAATTACTATTAGAACTGTATAAAAAAGTATTTTAATATCTAGAGCCAACGACATATTTTCGATATACATAATATCATATTTTAGTCTATCAACCATTTGATTTACATTTTCGGCATATCCATATTTAACTTGCCCCCAAGAAGTCATGCCTGGTTTAATTTTAAATAAATGCTTATAATGAGGTGCTTTCTCTACTATTTGGTCAATAAAAAACTGCCTTTCAGGTCTATATCCAACAAAAGACATATCTCCAATTAAAATATTATAGAATTGAGGCAATTCATCTAATCTTACTTTTCTCATAAACCTTCCCCAATTAGTAATTCTTGGGTCATCTTTACTTGATAACTTTGGAGTAGCAGTTTCAGCATTAACAATCATAGAACGAAACTTAAACATTTTAAAAGGTTCACCTTGTAAACCTACCCTTTCTTGCGAATAAAATATTGGGCCTTTAGACGATAACCTAACACCTATAGCAGTAATTAAAAACAATGGTGATAGTATTACAATTCCTACCAAAGCTCCAACTATGTCTATAATACGTTTAACTACTTGCTGCCAAACAGGCATTAATTGAGGAGAAATAACCATTAAAGGCAAAGACCAAATAGACGACATTTTAACTGTACCAGATAAAATATTATAAATATCAGGAATTACTTTAACTATTACATTTTTATCATAAAGCTCCGATAAAATTTTATGAATTTTTTGATGCTCATTTGATTCAATTGCAATTATTGCTTCTTCGATATTATTTTCTTTAATAATTGTTTTTAATTCTTTGTAAGAACCAAGATGTTTTAAATATGGAGATAATAAAAACTCATTGTTTTCTTCAATATTAACAAATCCAATAATTTTGTTGCCTGTTGATTTCTTTTGATTAATTATTTCATTATATAAATCAAGAGCATTTTCATTACTTCCTATTAAAATTGTTGGGAAACAAATAATCTTATTTCTTACCTTATAAATAATAACCGAAGTAAGAGCAAGTCTAAAAAAATAAGTTATAAAAAAATGCAGACAAAAAAGCACGATAAAAGTTATGTAGTAATCTTTATAAGAACCAACTTCATCATCTAATAAAAAAGCAAAGAACAAAGTAATAGTTCCTATAACACTGATAAAAAAAGTACTTTCTAACTCAGTAAGTCTTGCTTTACGATAAATATTTTTATAAAAACCTGTTATTGCATACAAAACAACCCAAAGTAGAGGGATAAGGAAAAGAGCTATATAAAAATTATCATCAAAATTAACTGGTATTTTATACCCAAACTTATTTGGTTCTACATAAGCTTTTCTATAAATAAACAATAAAGTCCAAGCCAAAGATGCAGATAAATAGTCGGCAATTAAATATTTTATTATTTCAATATTTTTTTTCACTATTGTTTTGTATGAATAATTTTTAAGTTATCTAGTAATATATTAGCTTCGGTTTGGTCGCTTGGTAATTTTGCATAAATACCTATGAAATATTTATCAGCACTATTAAAGTCAGCAATAACAGTAGTTAAATTAATATACATTTTTTTCCACTCCGACGAACTTCTTATGGTAACAATTTCTCCCGAACTTAAATCATTATTATTTAAAGCGTATAACAATATAACAAATTCAATATCATTTTTATAATCAATTTCTAAAAAAACAGGTGCCCCTGACCTCGGAAGATTATAACCTTCGGAAGTAATACAATCAAATGAATTTTTAGCTGTGGTTAATGATATTTTACCAATATATGTCTCTTGTTTTGAAGGGATTTCAGATGTAGCTCTGTCTAAAGATACTTTAGAATAAGCCGTAGTATCATACATTATACCTACGTCTTCAAAATCCTCAATAATAAAAGTAGTATTATCGGTATATCCTGTTTCGGGAGTAATTTTAGTTACTTTACCTTTTTCTAAATTTGTGGTAACAATATAAGGCTTGTAAAAATTATATGATTTTCTTACAGAAGCTATTCCATTTAAAAAGATACCAGGATAAATAGTAATATTTTGTGTCCCCTCTTTTAATATTGGGAATGTAATTGGAAGTTCATACACTCCAATCAAATTATTATCAATATAAATCCATGCATCTTGGATGCTTTCACTGGCTATTCCTTCTATATTAGCATCATTAGTTTTCAAACTAATAGAATCTATCGAAATATAAGATGGAATTTCTTCGTCAGGATTAATTATATCGCATGAATAAAATTGCCATAAAAATAAAACAAAACTTAGAAATGAAAGATATTTAAATTTTCTATTTCTCATTTTCACAGTTAAGCAAACTTGTAACTTTATCATAAATTCTATGAGCCAACATTAAAGCTTTGTAGCCATCTTCAATTGTTACAATAATATCAGAATTATTATTAATTGATTCAGCAAAACATCTTAATTCTTCTTTAATAGAATTTATAGGTTTAACTTCAGGGTTATCAAATATAATTTGTTTCAAACCTTTTTCTTTTGTCTCAATAACAACAGCTAATGGATCTGGTTCACCGGTAACATTTTGCAATTTTAAAATTTCAGCTTTCTTTTCAAGAAAATCAACAGCAATGTAAGCGTCTTTTTGGAAAAATCTTGTTTTTCTCATGTTTTTCATTGAAATACGGCTTGCTGTTAAATTAGCAACACAACCATTATCAAACTCTATTCGTGCATTTGCCATATCAGGTGTATCACTAACAACAGGTACTCCACTTGCACTAATTTTTTTAACGCCAGATTTAACAACACTAAGAATAATATCCAAATCATGAATCATTAAGTCTAAAATAACCGAAACATCAGTCCCTCTTGGATTAAACTGAGCTAAACGATGACATTCGATAAACATAGGTGCTTTTATTGATTCTCTTGCTGCTATAAACGCAGGATTAAATCTTTCAACATGTCCTACCTGAAATTTAACTTTTGCTTCTTTCACCAATTCTATTAATTCACGTGCTTCGTCTAATGTGTTTGTAATTGGTTTTTCAATAAATACATGTTTGTTTTTCTTTAATGCTTTAACTGCACAATCATAATGTGATAATGTTGGTGTAACAATGTCAACAACATCTACATTGTCTATTAATTCGTCAATACTAGTAAAAACTTTAAAGTTATATTCTTTCTGAACAGTTAAAGCTGCCTCAACATTTGGGTCATATATACCAATCAAATCATATTCTGGCATTTCATTTAACAATCTAATGTGTATTTTGCCTAAGTGGCCTGCGCCTAAAACTCCTATTTTTAACATTTTATTTCTTATTTTTTAAAATTTGTAACTATTTCACAAAAATAAATTTTTATTTTTCTTTTCACTAAATTTTTCATAATGATTATTAACGTATTTATTAATATTTATTGTTAATATCTTTTAAAATCTCTTTTTTTTATATTTAACCGATTATAATTTTAGTATTTTTGTTTTTCAATTTTTTTAAAGTTTTTAAAGTTTTTTAATGGAAGACAATTATATTCACAAAGGGTTAAGGAAAAAGTTAGTTGAAATAATTATTGAAAAAGGAATAAGCAATAAACTAGTGCTTGAAGCAATTTCTAATATTCCACGACATTTATTTATAGGTGATAGTGCTTTATTTCATCATGCTTATGAAGATAAAGCCTTTCCTATAGGAGCTGGTCAAACAATTTCGCAACCTTATACTGTTGCATTTCAAACCGAGCTTTTACAACTTGAAAAAGGTCATAAAGTTTTAGAAATAGGAACTGGTTCGGGTTATCAAGCTGCTGTTTTAGCTGAATTAAAAGTAAAAATTTACAGTATTGAACGACAAAAAGAACTTTATATTAAAACAAAAAACCTACTTAATGCTTTGGGTTATAAAAACATAAACTTATTTTATGGCGATGGCTACAAAGGATTAACTTCTTTTGCTCCTTTCGACAGAATAATAATCACAGCGGCAGCACCTTTTATTCCTCAAGATTTGTTATTGCAATTAAAAATTGGAGGCATTATGGTTATTCCTTTAGGCGAAGGCAATGTTCAAAAAATGACTACAATAACAAAAAAATCTGAAACAGAATTTATTCAAACCGAATTTGGTGATTTCAGATTTGTTCCTATGCTTAAAGATAAAAGTTAGCTAAAATTCATTTGAGTTAACTTACATAAAAACAGGTTGTTTAATGTTGTATATTAATGTTTTAATTCAATTAAATACCCTGCTCACTTTATTTTATTATTTGACCTATATCTTCCCCAAAATTTAAAATAAGTTAATGAAGTGTAAGAAATAAATTTTCCGATAAACTTATTTCTTAATAATTTATGTTGAAATTTGTATAAAACTATTAATAAAAACACAAAAATAAGAGTTGTTGCAATAAACCTAAAATCACCAAAAAACTCGTCGAATAGCAGATATGTTGTTAAGTAAGAAATTAATATTGAATATAAAACATACAATACTACAAATAAGCCATGTGCTGTTTCAATAGCTTTTTTAGGGCAATAGTTCATGCATCTCATGCAACTTTCGCATTTAAAAGTCCAATAAGGTCGTTCTTCAACTTGAATAATTGCTGAAACCGGACAACTTTTCTCGCATAATCTGCAATTATCACATTCTACCGAAGCATAAAAAGATTTTGCTATAATAAATCTACCTACAATATAATACCCTAATGAAATTGGAGCGATTAAAATATCTTGAATTAAATCGCGGCATGCAATAAAATCTTTTTTCCCTGACAACAGTTTGTTTGCATGTTTTTCAACTCGATTATAATTAACTTTATTTAGATAAGTTACAGTTTTTTCGTTTAATGCAGGATGAATTGAAATCCAATTAGAAGGCATATCAAAAGGTATTTGTCCTATAATTTTATAACCCTTAATTATTAACATTAACGAAGAAACCATAAAAGCAATACCTGTTAATCCTGGTGTTACAAAGTTGCCTATTTTCATTCCGGCCCTAGTATTCATTAAAACAACTTTGTTTTTGCCTTTTGGGAAATTACTAATGAATTTCAAAGTTATTTTAGGAAAATTAAACCCATGGATTGGAGATATAAAAACTATTGTAGTATTTGATTCAAACTTTTCTAATTTTCTAACATCAGTTTTAGCAATGTCGAAAATATCGCAAATAATATTTTTTTTATTAATAAATTCGGAAAACCAAATTACTATTTGTTTAGCATTTCCGGTACCTGAAAAATAAAATATTGAATATTTTTCTATTAATGAAGATTCCAAACAGAATATGTTTTTATTTAGTGTTTTGAGTAATAATAACCATTGCTATATAGCCAATGTAACCATAAATGAAACCAGAAGCTACTTTTTTGTTTCTCGCAGCTCTTTCGAACCCAGCTAAATAATATTGATTTTCTTTATAACTTTCACTTACCCCTTTTCTTACAGTTAAATTAGGTTTAAATAAAAAATCTTGTGCTGCTAATGATATAACAGGAAAAGATAAACCATACCAAGCTAAAGAAACACCAGCAGCCCCTACTCCTACACTAAATATCTTACTAAAATGTGAATGATAATGTTTTCTGGCATCTTGAGCACCTAATAAATACATACGAGCTTGTTCAACAGTAAAATAGTTATCGTCTAAACTATCTTGTTTATAAATTAAAACCTCTTTCCCATCATGAAAAACAACATTAAAAACATTGTCTTTTTTTACTTCTTTAATTTTACCTGATTTTTTCTTAATAAAAACATTTTTAACTAACGAATCATTGTCAAAAGGAACAACTTCAACATATTTAATTTTACCGTTTAAAAAATTAATAGTATCTTGAGCGTACGTATTTACCGACACTAACAATGCTATAATTGCAATTAATTGAAACTTCTTCATCTATTTTATTTTAATTAAAACTCAAAAATACTTATTTTTTTAATGAAAATGAATCTGATTTATTAAATAATTTTTGTTAATTAAAAATAAATACTTTTTCATATTAAATAATGATTAAAAAAAAATACTTAACTACATTTGTGAAAATTTAAAAAATAAAAAAATGAATACATATAAATTTGTTAATCGCCATAATGGCCCAAGAGAGAACGACATTAAAAAAATGCTCGAAACAATTAAAGTAAATTCAGTTGATGAATTAATTAATGAAACGGTTCCTGCTTCTATTAGATTAGAAGGAATTATGAATTTACCTTTAGCTGTTAATGAATATCAATATATTTCGAATTTAAAGCAAATTGCATCGAAAAATAAATTATTTAGAACTTATATTGGTTTAGGCCATTATAATACTATTGCACCTGCTGTTATTTTAAGAAATATTTTTGAAAATCCAGGTTGGTACACATCATACACTCCTTACCAAGCTGAAGTTTCGCAAGGAAGACTAGAAGCTTTATTAAACTATCAAACTGTTATAACCGAATTAACAGGTCTTGACTTAGCTAATGCTTCGTTATTAGATGAAGCTACTGCTGGTGCAGAAGCAATGACAATGATGTATGGAGCAAGATCTAGACAAAAAGTTAAAGCTAATGCAAATAAAGTTTTTGTTTCAAATGAACTTTTTCCACAAACTATTGATTTATTAAAAACACGTTCAAATCCTCTTGGAATTGAATTAGTTATAGGTGATTTTAAAACAGCCGTTTTAACTGAAGAATATTTTGGAGCAATAATCCAATATCCTACTTCTGATGGTAATATTTATAATTACTCAAGTTTTGTTGAAAATGCTCATAAAAATGAAGTATTAGTATCTGTAGCTGCCGATATTTTAAGTCTAGCTATTTTAACTCCTCCGGGAGAATGGGGTGCTGATATCGTTTTTGGCTCAACTCAAAGATTAGGTATTCCAATGTGTTACGGTGGTCCATCTGCTGCTTTTTTTGCAACTAAAGACGAATACAAACGTAGCATGCCGGGCAGAATAATTGGTATTTCTGTTGATAAAAATGGGAAAAGAGCATTACGTATGGCTCTTCAAACAAGAGAACAACATATAAAACGCGAAAGAGCTACTTCTAATATTTGTACTGCTCAGGCTTTATTAGCTACTATGGCTGGTATGTATGCTGTTTATCATGGTCCTGATGGATTAAAAAGCATCGCTGAAAGAATTAATAAATACACATCTATTCTTAGCACTGAATTAACAAAACTTGGATATAACCAAACTAATGAAATTTATTTTGATACTTTAAAAATTGAACTTCCAGAAGGAGTTGAATTAGAAGATATCAAAAAATCAGCTATTGATTGTGAAATTAACTTTAGATATTATAATAATGGTTCGATAGGTATTAGTATTGACGAAACAACTGAAATTGAAGATATTTTAGATATTTTAGGAATTTTCGCAAGAGTTATTGCTAAAGACGTTCCTGAAATTTCATTTAAAGAAGCTAAAAATATGAATATTAGTATTTTTGGTGATTTAAAAAGAAAATCTGAATTCTTAAAACAAGCAGTATTCAACTCATATCATTCTGAAACTGATTTAATGAGATACATTAAAAAATTAGAAGTTAAAGATATTTCTTTAAATTATTCGATGATACCTCTTGGTTCTTGCACAATGAAATTAAATTCTGCAGTTGAACTTATGCCTTTAAGTTGGCCAGAGTTTACAGGAATTCATCCTTATGTTCCTAATTGTCAAGCTAAAGGTTATTTACAAATTATTGAGGAATTAGATGCTTATTTATCAGAAATAACAGGTTTTAAAAAGATGTCTTTCCAACCTAACTCTGGTGCTGCTGGTGAATATGCTGGTTTAATGGTTATTAGAGCTTATCATTTAGACAAAGGCAATGCTAATCGTAATATCGCAATAATTCCTTCTTCTGCTCACGGAACTAACCCTGCAAGTGCTGCTATGGCTGGCATGGAAGTAATTGTTGTAAAATGTGATGAAAAAGGTAATATCGACATTAATGATTTAAAAGCTAAAGTTGAACAATATAAAAATGATTTATCTTGTGCTATGATTACTTATCCTTCTACTCACGGTGTTTTTGAGGAAGGTATAAGAGAAATTATAAAAATAATCCACGAAAATGGTGGTTTAGTTTATATGGACGGTGCAAATATGAATGCTCAAGTTGGTTTAACAAGCCCTGGATTCCTTGGTGCTGATGTTTGCCATCTTAACTTACATAAAACATTTGCTATTCCTCACGGTGGTGGTGGACCAGGAATGGGACCAATTGGTGTTGCTGAACATCTAGTAAAATATTTACCTAAACATTCAATTGTTGAAACAGGTGGCGAAAAAGGTATAACTGCAATTTCTGCTACTCCTTATGGTAGCCCATTAGTTTCAATTATTTCTTACGGTTATATTAAACTTTTAGGTGCTAAAGGATTAAAACAAGCAACTGAAATTGCAATTTTAAATGCTAATTATATAAAAACTAGATTAGAAAAATATTATCCTATTCTTTACACTGGAACAAAAGGAAGATGTGCTCATGAAATGATTCTTGACTGCAATGAATTTAAACGTACAGCTAATATTGAAGTTATTGATATTGCTAAGAGATTAATGGATTATGGCTTCCACGCTCCTACTGTTGCTTTCCCTGTTCATGGAACTTTAATGGTTGAACCAACCGAAAGTGAACCATTAATGGAATTAGATAGATTTTGTGATGCAATGATTTTGATTAGAAAAGAAATTGATGATATTATTGAAGGTAAAGTAGATAAAGATAATAATACTATTAAAAATGCTCCTCATACTTTATTTGAAGCTACTTCTGAAGAATGGAAATATCCTTATTCAAGAGAAAAAGCTGTTTATCCTATGGAAGTGTTAAAAGACAATAAATATTGGCCTACAGTAAGCCGTATTGATGATGCTTATGGCGACAGAAACTTATTTTGTAGCTGTCAGGCTTAAAACAACTTTAAAGGCTGTCTAAAACAAGACAGCCTTTTTTTATGAATCTATATTTTTGAAGAAATTATATTTGTTTAATATGGTTGATTATATTGGCAATTGGGTTAAGAACAGAGATGCAAAAAAACAAATTCTTGCAAAAACACTTGATAAATTAAAAAAGAGTAAAAATATTTTAGAAGTTGCCGAAGATATTAATATTGATATAACTTCAAAAATTGATTGTTTAGACTGTGCAAACTGCTGTAAATCAATCCCTCCTATTATTAACAAAACCGATATTCAGAGGATTTCAAAGTTTTTAAAACTTAAACCTAAAGATTTTGAAGAACAATATATTATTACCGATGAAGATATGGATATGATTTTTAAAAACAGTCCTTGTGTGTTTCTAGACGATGACAATAAATGTTTTATTTACGAAGTAAGACCAAAATCATGTAGAGAATATCCTCATACTAATAATTATGAATTTGTTAAAAACATTAAACTTCATAAAAACAACCTTTACTACTGCCCTATTGTTTTTAATTGTATTGAAAGTTTAAAACTGAAATTTCAGATATAAAAAAAGGTTCTGTCATTTTGAACTCTTTCTTTGTCATTTTGAACGAAGTGAAAAATCTAAATGTGTGATTATTAGATTCTTAGCTTCGCTCAGAAGGACAAGACTTATTGCTCAGAATATCATCTTTTTGCTTCTTTGTCATTTTGAACGAAGTTAAAAATCTTAATGTATTTATTATTAGATTCTTCGCTATCGCTCAGAAGGACAAGACTTATTGCTCAGAATATCATCTTTTTGCTTCTTTGTCATTTTGAACGAAGTAAAAAATCTTAATGTATGATTGTTAGATTCTTCGCTATCGCTCAGAAAGACAAGACTTATTGCTCAGAATATCATCTTTTTGCGTTTTTGTCATTTTGAACGAAGTGAAAAATCTTAATGTATGATTATTAGATTCTTAGCTTCGCTCAGAAGGACATCTTTTTTGCTTATTTGCCCCTTAAATTTACCATTTAAAATTCTCTTCAAACTGTTTTAACATTGTATTGCAACCATAGTTAAACATTCTACTTTCATCATCATTTGATGTTATATCAAATTTTAATTTACTAGATGATTTAGGTAGTATTGAAATTATTTCATTTAAAACATCGTTAATATCGCTACTTTGAGTTATACCAAGGTTTTTATAAATATTTACAATCTGATTAATATTTGTATGTTCAACTTTTGAATCAACAACTTTATCAAATTTTTGAATATATTTTTGAGTATTTGTATAACTTCCGCCCGTTTCAATTCCTAAAGAAGATGGCAAAATTAAATCAGCTAATTCGGCTGTTTCTGTTATATAATAATCTTGAACCACAATAAAATCAGCTTTCTTAATAATAGTTTTAATTTTATTCTTATCTAAAGCACATCCAATTGGATCTTCGTCGAAAATTATTACATTCTTATATTTACCTTCGGTAAGCGAATTTAGTGTGTTTTTATCTACCGCAGAAGGTATTTTACTATTCCAAACTTTAGAAATAGCTTCAACAGCTTCGGTATTGGCATTACACTTATCTCCAACTAAACTCGATGGGTTTATACCCATATCAATTAAACCTTGCGAATTATTATTTTCTTTTATAGAAATTAGACCATTTGAAATTTTACCAAGCTTACCAGTAATTTTTGCTAAATTTCTGATTTCGAAACAAGTTGAAGACGATAACTCTTTTTCAGAATATATTAAAATAGCATTAATTTCATTATTATAATTTTTAGCCCATTCTTCGATATATTCTTTACTTGCTCCAGATTTTGAAATTAAATCATTATAGTTTTCTGAAAGAATATTGTTTTTATATTCATCAAAACCTTCACAATTGTCATTAATATACATCATATTTTGCTCATTTTCAGCTATTAAGAAATAATTAACAGCTTTAATAAAATAATAATATGATTTAATAATTTTTGAGTTGTCAACTTTATTAAAAAGCTTACTATCGTTGTTATTAGTAATTAATTCTACACTAATTTTTTTCTTAAAACGAGTATTATTAACTATATAACTTATAAATGAATTATCTTTTTGAATTTCGGTTCCAACAATATAAATTTTACTAGCACCGTTAATTTCATTAAAAGAAACATTTTTTTCAGAATTTCTTTTGTAACCTTTCCCCCTATTTAAGTAATGAAAACTTGACACATTATTAGTCTTAACAGCTAATCTTGCTAATTTTTGGATTAAATAAAGTTCTTCATTTGTCAATCTTGCACCAGCAAAAAACATATTTTCGTTAGCATTAACCGATTTAATTTTATCTGAAATTATTTTATAAGCTTCATCGAAACTAATAGGTTCAAATTTATTATTTCTTTTAATTAAAGGAGTTGTAATTCTATTATTATCATTTAATAAACGATAACCAAATTTAGCCTGACGGCTTATGTTTGAGTTAATATTTATTTCACCTTTTCGGCCTTGAGCCTTAATAAAATAACCACCTTTGTGAAACAAGCTAATTTCGCTACCTTCAGAAGTTAAAAAATCAATTGTATCAACTTTATCAAGTTTAACTGGACCTGGTTTAAATGTAACATTTTCGGTTATGGCTCCTGTTGGGCAAGCAGAAATACAAAGACCACAAGACTCGCAGCTCGACTCAGATAAAGAATTCCCCATTGTAGGTGCAATATATGTATTAAAACCTCGGTTAACCAGACCTAAAGCATTTGCTCCAACAACCTCTTTACAAACACGAACACACCTTGAACATAACACACATTTATTATTATCAATTTCGATATATTGATGTCTAAAATCAACATTATATTCTTTAAATTCACCTTTATAAATATTTTGCTGAACATCATATTCTGTTGCATATTTTTTTAAATCGCAAGTAAAATATTCAGTACATCCGCATTCTAAACATCTTTGAGCTTCGTTTTTAGCAACTTTTTCTGAAATATATCCAAGTTCAACTTCATTAAAATTAGATCTATTGTCAGGTTCAAGAGTTGGCATTTCTTCTCTTATTTGTTTTTTATATTTGCCTAAATAATCTGCGTTTACTTGTTTTTTAAAATTATCTTTTTTACTTAAAAACTCTTTTTTAATAGGTTTTATTGGTAATCCCATTACAAATTGATGAGCACTTAATGAGGCAACTTTAGCTTGAGCAATAGCTTCAATTAAAGTAGCTGCACCTGTAACACCATCTCCTGCTGCGAAAACCGAAGGTATTCCGGTTTGTAATGTTTTTGAGTTAGCATCAATATCACCCCATTTATTAGCTTCTAATTTGCCTTCTTCGCTACTATTATTAATGTCTTCAATAAAATTAATCACAGTTTTTTGGCCTATAGCAGCCAAAACATAATCAGTATTTATCTCATATTCAGAACCATCAACAGGAACAGGTCTTCTACGTCCCGAAGAATCAGGTTCACCAAGTCCCATTTTAATTAGTCTTACTGCAATAACTTTACCTTCACTGTCTTTAATTATTTTAGTAGGATTATTTAAAAATAAATACTCCACTCCTTCTAATTTAGATTCGTGTATTTCGATAGGATTAGCAGGCATTTCTTTTTCGGTTCTGCGATAAACAACATAAACCTTTTCGGCACCACATCTAATCGAAGTTCTACAACAATCCATAGCTGTGTTACCACCGCCAACAACAATAACTGTTTTACCTTTAAAATTTTTCTTTTCGCCGGTTAACTCCATTTCTTTTAAGAAATCAATACCCGAATAAACATTTTTTGCATCATCACCTTCACAGCCAACAAGAGTTCCTTTTTGGCAACCTATAGCAAGAACTGTAGCATCATAATTTGATTTAATTTCATTGTATGAAATGTTTTCGCCAAGTTTTTTATTATAATAAATATTAACTCCCATTTCAGAAATATTATCAACTTCTTTTTGAAGTAAATCATTTGGCAAACGGTATTCTGGAATACCATATCTTAACCAACCACCAGCATTAGGAGCAGCTTCATAAATATCAACACTATGACCTTGCTTTCTCAAGAAAAAAGCAGAAGACAATCCACCAGGACCTGCTCCAATAACAGCTATTTTCTTTCCGGTTTCAGATTTTATTTCAGGTTTATATTTTGATGAAGAGTTTAAGTCATAGTCGGCAGCAAATCGTTTCATATAATCTATTCCAACTGCATTTCCTTCATCTAATAAATTTCTGCGACAAGCAACTTCGCAAGGTCTTACACAAACACGTCCACAAATTGCAGGTAATGGGTTAGTTTCTTTAATAACTTTAACTGCTTCACTGTATAAACCTTTATCAATTAACGAAATATAACCTTGAACATCAACCCCAGCCGGACAAGTTTGTTTGCACGGAGCAGAACAATCAGCATAATGGTTACTTAAAATAAGTTCTAATGCTGTTTTTCTTGATTTAATTATTTCTTCGCTATCGGTTGTAATTACCATTCCTTCGGTAATTTTTGTAGAGCAAGACGGTTGATGACCCTTCATTCCTTTTATTTCTACAACACAAACAAAACAAGAAGAATAAGGTTCTAATCTATCATCATTACATAAAGTAGGTATTTCAATACCATTTCTTTTTGCCAAAGAGAGAATTGTTTCACCTTTTACTCCTTTTATATTTTTCCCATTTAAGGTAACATTTACATCAAAATTCATAATAATACTTTTTAATTATAACAAGTCAATAGCTTTAAATTTACATTTAACATAGCAAACACCGCATTTAATACATAATTTTTGGTCGAGATGATGCATTTGCTTTTTATCTCCAACAATTGCATTAACCGGACAATTTTTAGCACAAATTGTGCAACCGGTACAATTTTCATTAATTTGATAAGTTACTAATTTTTTACAAGCTTTAGCCGGACATTTTTTATCGTAAATATGAGCTTCGTACTCATCTCTAAAATATTTTATAGTAGTAAGAACAGGGTTAGGTGCAGTTTGACCAAGTCCGCAAAGCGAATTGTCTTTAATTTGATTGGCAAGATCTTGAAGTTTTTCTATATCACCATCTTCTCCTTCACCTTCGGTAATTCTTACTAAAATTTCTAACATTCTTTTAGTTCCAACTCTGCAAAAAGTACATTTACCGCAAGATTCTTTACAAGTAAAATCTAAAAAGAAACGAGCAACATCAACCATACAAGTAGTTTCGTCCATAACAACCATACCACCTGAGCCCATAATAGCTCCTGTTTCATTAACCGAATCATAATCAACAATAGTATCAGCTAAATAACTAGGAATACATCCTCCCGAAGGACCACCAAGTTGAACAGCTTTAAATTTTTTATTATCGGTTATACCACCGCCAAGCTTAAAAATAATATCATTAATAGTTATACCCATAGGAACTTCGACCAATCCGCCATGTTTAATTTTACCTGTTAAAGCAAAAACTTTTGTGCCTTTACTCTTTTCGGTACCATATTTTGAATAAGCATCGGCACCATTAGATATAATCCAAGGAATATTAGCATAAGTTTCAACATTATTTATATTAGAAGGTTTCCCCCACAAACCAGATTCGGCAGGAAAAGGAGGTCTTTTACGAGGCATTCCTCTTTCACCTTCAATAGAAGCCATTAATGCAGTTTCTTCGCCACAAACAAAAGCACCAGCACCTTCTTTAACATAAATATCTAAATTAAAACCTTTTATACCCAAAATATTTTCACCTAAGTAACCATTTTCACGAGCCTGATTTAGAGCAATATTTAGTCTTTTAATAGCCAACGGATATTCTGCACGGCAATAAATTACGCCACTTGTAGCACCAATAGCATAAGCACCTATAATCATACCTTCGATAACAGAGTGAGGATCGCCTTCTAAAATAGATCTATCCATAAAAGCACCAGGGTCACCTTCGTCGGCATTGCATATAATATATTTTTCATCAGATTTATTTTTATTGGCAAAAGTCCATTTTAAACCTGTTGAAAAGCCACCACCACCACGACCTCTTATACCAGAATCAATTACCGTCTTAATTACATCTTGATCTAAAAGTTTATTACTAACAATCTTATTTAAAGCAGAATAGCCACCTCTTTTTTTATATTCATCAATATTTTCAGGATCAATAAAACCACAATTTCTTAAAGCAATTTTAACCTGACCCTGCCAAAAAATATCATCAACAGTTTCAATAATATCGCTTTTAACTAAATATTCATTTATTGGATTATTGTTTTTTATATGTTTTTCTATAATTTCTTTAGCCTTTTTCTCATCAACTAAACCATATAAGAATGAGCCTTTTTCGTCGATAATTTCAACTAAAGGTTCTCTGTAACACATTCCAATACAGCTAGTTTTCTTTAATTCAATATCTAAATTTTCATTTTTATATAACGAATTAATAGTTTCATAAACTTTATTTGCACCAGCGGCAATACCACAACTACCAAGACCAACAATTACTTGTTTCTTTTTCATCTGTATATTTTTTTATTTTTCTGAATTTTTAATATCACGAATAATTTTTGCGGCACTACTTCCAGTTAGTTTTCCGTAAGTATTGTCTCCTATCATCATTACCGGAGCCAAAGAACAGCATCCAAGACAAGCAACCGACTCTAAAGTAAATAATTTATCTTCGGTTGTTCCACCGTCTTCAATATTTAAAACTTCTTGAATTGCATCTGTAATAGCACCTGCATTTTGAACATGACATGCGGTACCGTGACAAACTTTAACAATATGTTTTCCAACAGGATTTAACCTAAACTGCGAATAAAATGTTGCAACGCCATACATATCGCTTAATTTTAAACCAGCTTCATCAGAAAGTTTTACAAAAACTTCTTTCGGAATATAGCCATAAATATTCTGAGCTCCTTGTAATAAAGGAATCATATTACCAGGTTTGTTTTTATATTTTGAGATTAATGGGTCTAATAGATTAAGGTCAACCGCTAATTGTTCGGCTAAAACTTCTTTTTCTGATTCAATTCTTTCTATTCGCATTTAATTAAATTTTCTTTTATAATAAATCTTTATCTGAACAATGTTAAAAATTCGTTTAAAATCATTGCTGTTGCTCCCCAAACAATTTCACCTTTAACATCATAATATGGCGTGTTTATTAACTTTCCATAACTTGTTTCAATTGTTGTTGTTTTAATACTGTTTTCGTCGAGTAAATAGTTTAAATCAATGATAATAACATTATTAACTTCTTGCTTGTCTATATTAAAATTTGGTTCTTCGGTGCAATAACCAATAATTGGATAAACAGTATAATTAGATGGAGGAATATAAATTTGTGTTATTTCTCCAATAATATTTATTTTATCAGGTTCAACTCCAATTTCTTCATAAGTTTCTCTTAAAGCTGTTTCAAAATATGATTTATCACACAGTTCAACTCTTCCGCCAGGAAAACAAATTTGCTTACTATGAATGCCATTGTAATCATTTCTTTTTTCGAACACCAAATAAGTTTTGTTGTCTTTTTCAAATAACAATATTAAAACACTGCTTTTAATACTATTTTTCGTATCATAATCAATGTTTTCTTGGCGTCGAATCAAAGGAGCCATTTTAAATTGCGACTCTTTACCGGGTAAAGGATATTTTAATCGGTCTTTTAATTTATCAACTACATTTAATAAACGCATATTATTAACTTATAGTCGCAAATATAATAAATTGTTATGATAGAAGTAAACGAATTTTTATTTTTTTATCACTTAGAAATACCTAAATCGTTAAATTTTTTATTTTGTTTAATATAGAAATTAAAAACTATACTTCTAGAATAAACACCGTCGATACACGTGATATTATATTTATTTTTTTCTTGTTTTCTTTTTCTTACAAATAGTTTAAGATTTTTATAAACCGAAAAATGAGCTTTTATAATAGCAATAAAATTAGAAGGTTTGTCGAAAAACAAAAACTTAAAAGCGGCTACAAAATCTAAAATTGCTCTTGAGGATACAATAACTGCTAAATCATAAGAATTTGCATTTTTAATAACAATATATAAACTGTTTCTAAAATTAAGATATGTTTTAAAAGGATTAGCTTTATTTAATGTTCCGCCACCAACGTGATAAACAGTAGAATTTGGGCAAACATAAACATCATAACCTCTGTTGTTTATTCTCCAACACAAATCAATTTCTTCCATGTGAGCAAAAAAATCTTCATCAAAACCACCTAATTCATGAAAAATTTCGGCTCTTATAAACAAACAAGCACCCGAAGCCCAAAACACTTTTTTTATATCATCGTATTGACCTTCATCTTTTTCTAAATGATTAAAAACTCTTCCACGGCAAAACGGATATCCATATCTATCTAAATAACCACCTGAAGCTCCGGCATATTCAAAATAATCTTTATTATTATAATCTTTAATTTTAGGCTGACATGCGGCGATTTTATCATCAGAATTTAATAATTCAATTATAGGTTCAAGCCAATTAGGTGTAACTTCAATATCGGAGTTTAATAAAGCATAATATTTATAATTGCCTTTTATTGGGGCTAACCCATCATTATAGCCTTTAGCAAAACCACCATTATTGGTATTTTCAATAACTTTAATATTGGGATAATTTTCTTTTAAAAAAATAACCGAATTATCGGTTGAAGCATTATCAATAACAATTATATCGGTATCTAAACTATTGTCAATAACCGACTTAAGAAACTTATTTAATAACTTTTCTCCATTCCAATTTAATATAACAATAGCACACTCTTTCATTTAAAAATCTTTTTTATTAAATTTCCATCTTTTATGCGACCATAACCAAAACTCAGGATTTTCGATAATAACTTTTTCTAATTCTTCGGCGTGTCTTTGAGTTATATAAAATTCTTTTTCTTCTTTGGGATTATCGGTAATTTTAACAACTTCTACTTGATAAAACCCCCTTTTAACTTTATTAACCTTTAAAAAAACAACGGCAAAATCTAATTGTCTGGCTATTTTTTCAGGGCCTGTAATTATTGGAGTATCTTGATTTAAAAACTTTGTCCAAAAATCAACATCATTTTTCATTGGTCTTTGGTCTGCAATAAATAAGTTTATCGAAATATTCTCTTTGTTTTTCAGCATTTGCTTAAATGTGTGTTTCATCGACATTAAATTAATTCCGAAACGAGATCTTAATTTAAACATCATTTTATCGAAATACTTATTAGACAATGGCTTATAAACAGCAAATACTTTTTGTTTTGCAATTAAAGGCATAACTAAACCCCACTCCCAATTAGCATAATGACCTTCTATTGCTATAATACTTTTTTTCTTGTCATAATATTCATTAAAAACTTCAATATTTAAGAATTTATATTTTTGAATAATATCCTTTTTTTTCATTGTAAAAAGCATGATATATTCGACCAAAACATCACAAAAATGCTTATAAAACTTTTTAACTAATAAATCTTTTTCATCATCGGTTTTATCGGGGAAAGACCTATAAATATTACCCTTAACAACATCTCGTCGATATTTTACAATATAATAAACAAGATAGTAAAAAAGGTCCGAAATAAAGTACAATACCCTATTAGGAAGTATTGAAAAAAAGATAATTATCGGATATAAGAAAAAGTATAGAAACATAGTTATAAATTATGAAATTTAATTAAACCATCAATAGGTGTTTTGTAAATACAATTAACTTTATAACTCCATTTTTCTGAAATTATTTTAAATTGTTTTTCAAAAATGTGAGCAATTGAACCAACGCAACCTATTTCAATATTTTTATTTGATGATAGTTTTGAAACCTGATATTTGAAAAAGTCATCAAATGAATCCAATACAAGGTTTAAACAAAATTCATCATTAATATTTTCTGCAACAAATGGCATAAACGAAGCTATAAATGTATTTGGATTCGATTCTTTGTATATTTTTCGAACTATCTCATCTTTTTTATAATTAAATTTTACTTCGAATTTTTTATTTAAATCATCAGGTAAATCATTGCTTAAATATTTTTTCAATAAGTTTTTCGAAATATTAACTCCACCTCCTTCGTCACCTAAAATATAGCCCAACGATAAATTTGTTTTGGTAATATCATTTCCGTCGTAAAGACAAGCATTAGAACCAGTACCAAGAATACAAGCTATGCCGCTATTTTTCAACAACAGAGCTCTTGCTGCAGCAAGTAAATCGTGTTCAACAAATATTTTTGTGTTTTTAAATATATTTACTAAGGCATAGTTTATTATTCCATTATTTGTTTCATTTGAACAACCAGCTCCATAAAAATAAACAGTTTTAATATTGTTTTTGTATTCGATTAAAGAAGGAATAAGTTCATTATTTAAAACTTCAACAACCTTTTCTTTTGTAAAAAAATAAGGATTTAGACCAATAGTATTAATTTTTTTAACTACAGTGTCTTTATCTAATAAAATCCAATCTGTTTTAGTGCTACCGCTATCTGCTATTAAAATCATATTAAAAAATATTTTCAATAATTAATTCTTTATCTATTTTATTACCTAAATTAAAAACATTTCCCTCTAAAGCTAAATTTGTATTTTCAAATTCTGCTTTTGCTTCAAGATACAATGGATTTAAATCATTATATCTTACCGAAAAATGCCCAATAATTAAGTGTTTAACATTACTTAAACTTGCTATAATACCTGCTTCTTTTGCTGTAGTATGATATGTTTCTTCGGCTCTTGACTTCATATCATTCAAAAAAGTTGATTCAAAATATAATAAATCAACATCTTTAATTTTTTCGGCAATTTTTTCATCAAATAAAGTATCCGAGCAAAAAGCAAAAGATCTTGACAAATACTTTTGTTCGGTTAATTCATCATTTTTAATAATTTCACCATTTTTGTTTTTATAATCATTTCCTTGTTTAATTAAAGCAAGATGTTCTAATGAAATTTCAAGCTCCTCTATTTTTTCTTTAATTATAGATTTTAAAGGAGTAGTCTCATAAAAAACGAATCCAAAACAAGGAATTTTATGATTCATATTAATTTTTTTAACCTTAAAAGCATTGTCTTCAAGAATTATTTCTTCATCTATTTTATTGGTTAATTCGACTATATTTATATTATAAGAAAAATAACTTCCGGCATAATCGAACTGAACATGTAAAATATCTTTTAATCCTTTAGGCCCATAAATAGTTAATTCATTTTGTCGTCCTAAAAGGTGCATCGAATACAGTAAACCTATTAAACCGAAATAATGATCACCATGAAGATGACTTATAAAAATATATTTTATACGTTGAATTTTAAATTTCGCTTTTCTAAGCTGCGATTGTGTACCTTCGCCACAATCGAGGAGTATGTAGTTTTCACGAATATTTAACAATTGAGATGTATGATGTTTATTAACAGTTGGCATCGCAGAAGTGCTCCCTAAAATGGTTAATTCAAATCTCATTTATTAAATATTTTATTGCAAATATAAATTTATTAATAATACTTACCTAAATTAATTTTTTAAAAATTACATTATTCCATTGCTTTATTAGACATGTTATTACTTGCTTATTTTTTGAAATATTTCAACTTTTTATTTTATTTTTAAAGTATAATATATTATCTTTAATCTCTTAAAATAATATTTAAAATCTAATATATTATACTTATGGATATTTTCTTATATAATCAAAATGATTTATCTGAAAAAATAAAAACATTTTTTAAAAACAGAAGACTTTTCCTAAACTTAACACAAAAAGAAGTTGCGAAAAAGTCCGGTGTTAGTTTAGGCTCTTTAAAAAGGTTTGAACTTACAAGTGAAATTTCATTGAAAAGTTTAATTAAAATCGCTGTTATTCTCGAAATAAGCGACAAACTACTAACTATTTTTAATGATGAACATTATGAAAGTATTGATGATATTTTGAAACAGAAAAAAAATACTAATCGAAAAAGATCTCGAAAAAATGACAAAAAAGACTGATTTAATTAATGTATTTCTTAACGATATTTTTGTTGGAAGACTTGTTTTAAATAAAAACAATTTAGCTGTTTTTGAATACGACAAGAAATGGATTGAAATAGGTTTTTCTATATCTCCTTTTTATTTACCACTTAGAAGTGGAGCCTTTACTGCAAAAGCAAATCCTTTCAACGGACTTTTTGGTGTTTTTAATGATAGCTTACCTGATGGTTGGGGAAAGCTTTTAATTGATAGATATTTAAAAGAATGTGGTATTAATCCCAATAATCTTAATGTTTTAGATTTATTAAGCATTATAGGTAAAAATGGAATGGGGGCTTTATCTTATATTCCTGAAAATGAAATAATTCCAAATATTTTTTCTAATGATATTGATTTTTTCGCAACAGAAATAAACAAAGTTATAAAACTAGATAGCCATGCTGATTTAAAACAATTAATTGCAAAAAATGGATCTTCGGCTGGTGTTAGACCTAAAATAATTATAAACTATTTGGACGAATTGTGGCTTGTTAAATTCCCTGCTTTATATGATGACGATAGTATTGGTAAAACAGAGTTTTCAATATCACAAATTGCAAAAAAATGTGGAATAGAAACACCTGAAACATATCTTTTTAAAGATAAATATTTTGGTTCAAAATTATTTGACAGAAAAAATAATGAAAAATATCATACTCACACTGTTTCAGGACTTTTATACGCAGACCATCGTCTGCCATCATTAGATTATGAAGATATTTTAAAACTAACATTGGCTTTAACAAAAAATAATGAAGAAGTCGAAAAAGCTTATAAGTTAATGATTTTCAATATTTTAATAGAAAACAAAGACGATCATTCAAAAAACTTTTCATTTATTTATAAAAACAATAAATGGCAACTCTCTCCTGCTTACGATATAACAAAATCTACAGGATTTAATGGTAATCATACAACTACAATATTAGGAAAAGGGAATCCAAACAAAAATGATATTATTAATTTAGGAATTAGAATAGGACTATCAAAATCAAGAATTAATTTTATGTATAATTCCATTTTTGAAATTATTAAAAATGAAAATATTTAAATTTGTGTTTTTATAAAAAAATATTTAATATTTTTGATGAAAACATTAAAACAGAAAATAAAAACAAACAGATGAAAAACTTATTCTTTATAAAATTAAATCTTATCGCCTTAATTACAATAAGCATTGCACTAGTTTCATGCGAAAAAGAAGAAACTACAACCGATAATGAAATTATTAAAGAGAAAACTGTTAAACAAGAAACTTTTGTTGATAAAAGAGACGGGAAAAGCTATAAGTTAGTAATTATTGGAAATCAAACTTGGATGACCGAAAATTTATCTTATAAAACTACATCTGGAAGTTGGTCTTATGATAATGATTCGCTAAATGATTTAAAATATGGCCGATTATATAATTATCAAACTGCTTGTAATACTTGCCCTCAAGGGTGGCACTTACCAACTGATGCTGAATGGAAAACTTTAGAATCTTATTTTGGTATAAATAGCTCTCAAATTGATTTAATTGGATTAAGAGGGACTAATGAAAGTCGCGATTTTATTTCAAATTTAAATTGGATTCCTGGTGGTTATGTATCTGGAAATTTATTTACAGAGAAAGAAGAAAATATGTATTTTTGGACAAGTTCAAATAATAATTTAATGAATGCTTATTACAGAAAAATTAGCTTCCAAGAAATAGGCATTTACCGAAATTCAATGAGCAAATCTAGCGGTTTATCTATCAGATGCATTAAGGATATTTAAACTACTTTCCCTAATTTATTGTCAAATTTATTGCTTATAATATTAATTATTGGCTTAAAATTATTTCTGATATTTAACCATTTTTCGGGATAATTATCAAACAATTCTAATATCTTATTTTTATGTTTTTTCAATGCATCGGTTATTGCAGGAGCTGTGATTGGCTTTGGACATAAATTACCAATAATTGCACTTGTTAAAGCATAATTATTTTTCATAGCCTTTTGAGTTGCTAATTCTAACTTATCTAACAAATCGCTTGTTTTCGAGTATTTTAACTGATATATACTTTGATTATTTGTATCATTTTCTTTTGGAATAATAATATCTTTTATAAACCATTCATTTATTTCTTTTTCTGATTCATCATTTAAATTATAATAACTGTCGGCAAACTCAACTGCTGTTATTATGATATCTTCTAATTGATTGAGTTCTCCATCAAATTGAGCTAATTTTTCAATAGCCGACTCTGAAAAAATGTAATTCGAATTATTATTATTGTTTATTTTTATCAAAATATGCTTACATAAACTAATAATGCTTTTCGAATATTTTTCATTTAGTTTTTTAAACTCATTTTTATATTTATCGGCTTTAATAAAAATTGAATCAACGATGTCTTTATTAACGTTAATTGATTCATTTTTAATAGCTTTCTCTTGATTTTTAAGTAAGAAATTTATTGCATTTTGAGTTAATAAACCAATCATTTGTTTGCTTTCGTTTGTAATGTTTTTAATATTACTTTCAATTCCAAAAGCATTTAAATTTTCTTTAAAATGTATATAAACTAAATCATTTAAACCATCATATTCATTGAAAAACCTTAATAGTAAAACTATATTTTCAACCTCATTAAACAAACTAATGTCAGTTAAAGTTAAACTTTTGCTTTCATAAGGTAAATCACTTATTTTAAACCATTTAGAAATATTTTTTTGACTTCGTATTTTTTGTATTTGAGGAAAATTATCACTTAAATTTAGGTCATCTAATTGTTGATTGTCATTATTAAAATAAACCGCATTTAGCTTCGACAAACTACTGTCAAAGTAAATACAAACCACTTTTTCGATACCAGGAATTATTTCTGGTATCTTTAAAATGACCTTATTTAATAAGTTATTATGCGATTTTTTATTACCCATATTTTAAGCAATAATTTAATTTGTAAATATATATTTTAAATTTTAATTAAGCAAATACTTAAGCTTAAATTTAAGTTGTGATTTATTTAATTAAGCAAGATTAAGTATAAATTTAAGAAACCTAATTCTACTTAATTTAATTTGAA
>CAZJKL010000020.1:36309-44735 GCA_964546655.1 uncultured Bacteroidales bacterium
TGGTTCGACAATTTAATACAAAAAGAATTTTTAGATGCTAGGTAATCTATTTTTTCAATATGTTTTTGATTCCTTTTCCAAAGTTTTCAATAACTTCAATCCCTTTAACAAGTGGCCCCGACGATAAATCTTCGAAGTTAGAATAAGTATTTTCAAATTGCTGAGGATAAACTATAATTTTATTATTATAACTAAAATATCTCTCTAATTTATCCGGAATATCCTCTAATATATCAAGATACGAAATTGATTTTTTTCTTGCAGAAAACAACACTATAAAATCCTCTTTTTTTATATGTCTTGCTATAACCAAAAAATCCTTCCAATCATTAAAATTATAATACATTATTGAGACACTTTTGTTATTAACAAAGTGATTTATACTATCTTGCGTATCAGGTCTTCCAAAGTGCATAATTGGCAAACTTAATTCATGCGAAAGTCTAAATATTTTATCTAAACAAGTATTAAACCCATTTTCTTTTTCAGATAAAGGAGGAGTAATTAATATTATCTTTTTTTGACTAATTAATGGTTTATCTAAAGAAGTAATAAAAATATTTTTATCAATATTATTAATAATTGATTGCTTCTTATCTCCTATTAATTTTTCAATTATTCCAGTTTTGCTTGGCCAACCTAAAATTAAAACATCAGACATTATTTCTTTTGTAGTTCTAGCAATACCACTTGCAGCATTGTGATCAATGGTTGCAATTGTATTTATTTTTGTTTCAGAAGCAGCACCTTGTTTAATATATTCTTCTAACTTATTTCTAGTATTAATTAAATTAACTTCTGCTTGATTATTATTAGGAACAACAGATAAAATAGTTATTGGGTTGGGAGATTTTTTATCTTTAATTAAAGACGCAAACTCAACTAATTTTTCAATATTTAATAAATTAGCAATTGGTAATAAAATATGTTCATTTTTAAAATTTGATATTTCAGAATTACTCAAATCACTGCTTTGTTGTGAATATAATATTTTTTTAGCTGCTTTTTCTGTTGAAAAAGAGGCAACTACACAAGTTACAAGAATTAAAATAATTGTTCCATTTAAAATATTTTCATCTAAAATCTTAGCATTGTACCCAACTAAAATAACGGCAAGAGTTGCTGCTGCATGAGAACTACTTAGACCAAATATTAAACGTCTTTGTGCTCCCGAATATTTAAATATAATTTGCGTAAAAAAAGCTGCTATCCATTTCCCTGCAAGAGCCACTGTTGTTAAAACAACTGCAATTATAATAGCAGTTGGACCATTTGCTATAACACTTAAATCAACAAGCATTCCTACTGCTATTAGAAAGAAAGGAATAAACAATGCATTGCCTATAAACTCTATCCTATTCATTAATGCTGATGAATGTGGTATTAATGGATTTAATGCCAATCCAGCTGCAAAGGCTCCAATAATTGGCTCTAGGCCAGCTACTTCTGCAAGAAAAGCTGCAAAAAAAACTACAGATAAAACAAAAATATAATGTGCATGTTTTTCGCTTTCAAGTTTTTGCAAAAACCATTTTGTTATTTTGGGTATAGCTATAAACATTATTGCCGAAAAAATTGTTAATGAAATTAAAAGTTTAATCCAAAATTCTTTGTCTAAATGACCAGAATGTTGCCCCATTATAATTGCTAAAACAATAAGAACTGCCGTATCTGTTAATATAGTTCCTCCTACCGTTACCGCAACTGCTTGGTTTTTAGAAACTCCTAGTTTGCTAACAATTGGGTATGCGACTAATGTATGTGTTGAAAACATACTTGCAATTAATAAACTAGCATTGAAACTATAACCTAATAAATAATAACAAATAGGAAGGCCTAATGATAAAGGAATAAAAAAAGTAAAAGCACCAAAAAGCAAACTTTTATTTTTATTAATTTTAAATTCTTTTAAATCTAAATCCAATCCAGCAATAAACATTATATACAATAAGCCTATTGTTGAAAAAAGATCAATTGCTGAATTTTTTTCTAAAATAAATAACCCATGTGGCCCTATAATAACACCCGATATAATCAAACCAATAATACCAGGTATATTTAGTTTTTTTAGAAATATAGGTGATAATAAAATTATTAAGAGTATTAATGAAAAAACTAAAACAGGATTATTTAACGGTAATGCAAATTCTTTTAATAAATGGTTAATAAAGTCATTCATAAGGTAAATTTATTAATTCAATTTTCAACAAAGATATTGTATTTCTTATAATTTTACTGTAATTATTATTAACTAATTTTATTAGTTTTTACCTAAAAAAATATTAAAATTTACATCGATTATGCTATAATGACAGAATTAAAATAAAACACAAAGTCAAAATGTCGTATTTTTATTAAAATTTTGTATTGGTTGAAAATTTGTTAAATAAAGCGAAAACATTAAAACTATGAATGCAAATAATTTTACAATTAAATCACAAGAAGCTTTAGCTAAATCACAAGAAATAGCTAAAGGATTGCAACACCAAGTTATAGAATCGGCTCATTTATTAAAAGCTATTTTAATTATTGACACAAATGTTGCCCCATTTTTATTGAAGAAATTAGGTGCAAATATAAATTCTATTTCACAAGTTCTTGATGCTATTTTACAACGTTTTCCTAAGGTTAGCGGTAGCGAAGTTTATTATTCAAGGTCGGTTAATGATATATTAAATAAAGCTTCGAACTTACTTGTAGAATTTAAAGATGACTATATCTCAATAGAACATATTTTACTTGGTATTTTGCTTAATGGCGACGAAGTTTCGAGAATATTAAAAGATAATGGCATTAATGAAAAAGATTTAAAAATTGCCATTAATGAGTTACGAAAAGGCTCAAAAGTTAATTCTCAAACTGCCGAAGATACCTATGATTCACTTAACAGATATGCTAAAAACTACAATGATTTAGCTTTACAAAACAAACTTGACCCTGTTATTGGTCGTGATGATGAGATAAGGCGTGTTTTGCAAATTTTGTCGAGAAGGACAAAAAACAACCCTATTTTAATTGGAGAACCGGGTGTTGGCAAAACTGCAATTGCCGAAGGAATAGCTCAAAGAATTGTTAGAGGCGATGTTCCTGAAAATTTAAAATCTAAAAAGATATTTTCACTTGACATGGGTGCTTTAATAGCCGGAGCAAAATATAAAGGTGAATTCGAAGAAAGATTAAAGTCGGTTATTAATGAAGTTATTTCTTCTGATGGTGAAATAATTTTATTTATTGATGAAA
This sequence comes from uncultured Bacteroidales bacterium, assembly GCA_964546655.1. GTDB lineage: Bacteria > Bacteroidota > Bacteroidia > Bacteroidales > CAZJKL01 > CAZJKL01. The sequence goes on from CAZJKL010000020.1 coordinate 39,550, forward strand.
TTCACACATTGGTTGGAGCAGGTGCTTCTGAAGGTGCTATGGATGCAGCTAATATACTTAAACCTGCTTTAGCTCGTGGCGAACTTCATGCTATTGGTGCTACCACACTTAATGAATATCGTAAATATTTCGAAAAAGATAAAGCTCTTGAACGTAGATTTCAAAATGTTTTAATTGATGAACCTGATGTTTTAGATGCTATTTCTATTTTAAGAGGTTTAAAACAAAAGTATGAAACTCACCATCATGTTCGTATTAAAGATGATGCTATTATTGCCAGCGTTGAGCTTTCGAACCGTTATATTTCTGACAGATTTTTACCTGATAAAGCTATTGATTTAATGGATGAAGCGGCTTCTAAGCTTCGACTTGAAATTAATTCTGTTCCCGAAGAATTAGATGATGTTGAAAGAAAAATAATGCAATTAGAAATTGAAAGAGAAGCTATAAAACGTGAAAACGATAATGAAAAACTTAAAGATTTATCGGAACAAATAGCTAATTTAACCGATGAAAAGAATAGAATTAAAGCTAAATGGAACGAAGAAAAAACTTTAATTGATGAAATTCAATTATATAAGACCAATATTGAAAATTATAATTTTGAAGCTGAACAAGCTGAACGAAATAGTGATTATGCTAAAGTTGCCGAATTGCGTTATGGTAAAATAAAAGAAACTTCTTTAAAATTAGAATCTTTAAAAGAAGAATTAAAGCTAAAACAATTAGATTTTATGCTGATTAAAGAAGAAGTTACTGCTGAAGATATTGCAGAAATTGTTTCTAAATGGACAGGTATTCCTGTTTCTAAAATGCTTCAAACCGAAAAAGAAAAATTATTGAATTTAGAAAATGAATTACATAAACGTGTAGTTGGTCAAAACGAAGCTATTGGTGCTGTTTCAGATGCTATTCGTAGAAGTAGAGCTGGTTTGCAAGATAGTAAAAAACCAATTGGTTCTTTTATTTTCTTCGGAACAACAGGCGTTGGTAAAACGGAGTTAGCTAAAGCTTTAGCCGAATTTTTATTTGATGATGAAAATTTAATTACCCGAATAGATATGTCTGAATATCAAGAACGCCACTCGGTTTCACGACTTATTGGTGCCCCTCCAGGATATGTTGGATATGATGAAGGTGGTCAATTAACCGAAGCTGTAAGACGAAAGCCTTATTCGGTTGTTTTGCTCGATGAAATTGAAAAAGCTCATTCTGACGTTTTTAATGTTTTATTACAAATTCTTGATGATGGCAGATTAACTGATAACAAAGGAAGAACGGTTAATTTTAAAAATACAATTATCATAATGACTTCTAATATTGGTTCTCATATTATTAAAGAACAATATGAAAGTTGTAACAATAAAAATATTGAAGAATTATTTGAAACAACAAAAATAAAAGTTCTTGAATTAATTAAAAAGGTTGTTCCACCAGAATTTTTAAACAGAATAGATGAACTTATTATGTTTACACCTTTAAATAAAGAAGAAATTAAAGAAATTGTTGAAATTCAAATTAAAAATTTACAAAAAATGCTTTTAAACAATGGCATTGAACTGAATTTATCTGAAAAAGCTATTGAAAAAATTGCCAATATTGGTTATGATCCTCAATATGGTGCAAGACCAATTAAACGTATTATTCAAAAACAATTAATAAACGATTTATCGAAAAAAATTATTGAAGGAATTGTTAATACTAATTCTATTGTTAATGTTGATATAGTAAATGATGAAATAGTTTTTGTTAATTAAGAGTTATGCTAAATTAAGATTTCAGCATAACTTTTTAACTTACACACTTAAAGGTCTAGTGTCATTTACAAATAAACTGGGTTTGTTCCTACTTTTCTATTAAATGTTTTTTTCTTTTTTGGTTTTTTATTAGGTTTTACATCTTTTTCAAGTTTTTGCTCTGCTTTTTGTTCAGCCTTTTGCTTTTGCTCAGCTTGTTTTTGTTCTTCTTTAATTTTCAGTTCTTGTTCTTTTTGTTGCATTTCTTCTTGCTTTTGTTCTTCGGCAATTTTCTGTTCCTCAAGTTTTTGTTCTGCTTTTTGTTGTATTTCTTCTTGCTTTTGCTCCTCAGCAATTCTCTGTTCTTCAGCTCTTTGTTGCAATTCTTCTTGCTTTTGTTCTTCAGCAATTCGCTTTTCTTCAGCTTTTTGCTGCAATTCTTCTTGCTCTTGTTCTTCCTCTATTCTCTGTTCTTCAGCTTTTTGCTCCTCCTTCTTTTGTTGTTCTGCTTGTTTTTCAAATTCTTCTTCTAAACGTTGTTCTTTTTTATTTTGCTTATCTAATGCTTTCTGTTGGTAATCAATTTTTCTGTCAATAATATAACATAAACTTAGTTCATAGGCACCAAAGCCATTATTAACACCTTTTAAATTAGAAATAGTCATATCATAATTAAAAGCAAAATTCCAGTTTTTATGAGTATATCCTAGCAATAATATTACAGCATCATTTAATCGGTAATACCCACCAATATTAATGCTACCTGAATTATAAACTTTGTCTTTTTCTTTGGATATTCCAATATTATATTTATAAGTAAAGCCTGATGTAAAACTTAAATAACTTTCATTATAAACAAAAAACATTTTAGGATTTATTTCATGAGAATTATTTATTTTATATTCAGTAATAATGTGAGAAGAAAAAGTTTTATACAAACTAACATTATTAATTGAAAGAAGTTTAGGACTATTTAAATGATAAGCACTTATACCAACATCGTAAACAAGCCTATTAGAAGTATTTTTATATGAAGCCCCAACCGAAACATCAAGATAAGAAGCATTTTTATTAATTAAAACCTCATTATTCGGTAAAGTTTCATTAAATCTTATTCCATTATACTGATTATCAAAATATAGATTATCGTATGAAATTTTTGTTGAAACATTATTAATTAAAACACCAAATGACAGAATCTTTGTTTCGGTATAGTTTAATTTTTTATGAAAAGCCAAAGAAGCACCTATAGATTCTTTTCCAAATTTTGAATCGCCCGCCTTAGAGTTATTATAAACAATTCCTAAACTAAAATACTGTTTTCTAATACCTTCTTTATTATGAAGCGAATCGTTATATTTTGAAGGATCAAAATGTCGAAACAAATTCATATCAAACGATAAATAATTGTAAGAAAATGGTGTTGTAATATTTTTCCACTGATTTCGGTTTATCCCAGAAAATCTATAATCGCCAGAAAATTTACCGATTAACGAAGGGTTTAATTGAATTGAAGCATTATCAAAATTTGAATAATGAATTTGAGCAAACAAACCACTTGAGTTTATAACAATTAATAAAAAAAATATGTAAAAAAATTTCAACATAAAAATTGCTCAATTATCTTAACAATGTAATATTACCTTGTTTTTTATAAACTTCTCCCCCAACACAAACAGCTTCTAAAACATAAAGAAAAACACCTGGTTCTAATGTTTTACCTTTATTGGTTCCGTCCCAACCAATTGAAATATCGGTAGTTTCAAAAACCTTTTCACCATTATAATTATAAATAAACAAACTAAATTCATTAATTAAATAGTCTCCCCTAACAAAAAGAACATCATTATTATTGTCTCCATTAGGGCTAAAAGCATTAGGCACAAAAACATATGGTTCTTTACATTCTATTTTTTTTACAACAATATCAATACTTTTTGAATTTGTACAGCCTTTATTGTCGGTAATAGTAAGCGAATAAGAAGTTGTAAAATAAGGTTTAACTTCTTGAGAATGTATTAAATTATCGGAAAAAAGTTCCGAAGGTTGCCAACTATAAGTATAATTTGAATTTTCTGTTGCATTTATTATAACAGATGTCCCTATTTCAATTTCACTTCCATTATTATCTGAATTAATTTCTAAAAAAGGAATAAATTCAGAGATTGGAACAGTTAAAAAAACTGAATCTGAACAATTTTCAGAATCGGTAATAGTAATAGTATAATCACCTGAACATAGATCACTTAAATTATTAGTATCTAATATAGAGCTATTCCATTTATATGAGAGAGGAGTATAAATACTAGAAACAGTAACAAAAGCTTTACCATCACATTTACCATTACACGAAGGTTGTGTAGCATAAGAAGAAATTAAATTTTTCTTGTTTTGCTTTATTTCAAACGAAGAATTAGCTTTACAATTATTAACATCAGTAACAAAAAGATTATAATTATTAGCACAAAGTCCAGTAGCAATGGCAGTTGTTTGATTGTTTTCGTCGTTCCACAAATAACTATAAGGAGCAGAATTACCAACAACATAAGCATTTGCACTACCATCACAATACCCAAAACAAGTTGCGTCATTAATATTGTTAATTGCAACAATAGGGTTTAAAAAAACTTTAACTGAATTATAATTTATAGAATCAATGCATCCATTTTGAGTTGTAACAGTTAAAAAAACATTAAACACTCCGTGATATTTATATAAATGAGAAGGATTTTTATCAGAAGAAAAGGTGCTATCAGAAAATCTCCAATAATAACTAGCAATAGGGTCATTATAGGTTTTTGATTTATCTTGAAAAAAAGTGTTTGCACCTAAGCAAACATTATTCCACGAAAAATCGGCTATAACACTTTGGAATATGGCTATGGTTTCTTGATAAACATCTGGCCCCAACGAAGAATATTTAGTGCAACTTACATTATAGTTGCCAGGTAAATTATATTTATGAATTATAGAATCATTTTTTGAATAAATAATTTGAGATGCATCTCCAAACTGCCAAGCAACTGAATCAACATTTGTAAAATCGGTAACTACAAATAAAGTATTATTGCTATTGCAAGGAGCAGAAATATTAAATTGAGAAAAAATATTATTTAATGTAAATAATATAAAAAAACAAGTAAACGTTATTTTCAGTTGCATTAAGATTTAACAATTAAAAATTATTCAAAAATACAATTACATTGCGATATAGAAAATAAATAGTATTATAAAATAATTATAAGAATGTTAATTTACAAAAAACAAGGTATTTTACAAAAGATTATATAAAATTTATTATTTAAGGCTACTTTTTAATCTATGGCATTATTGAAGAAAATTGTTTTATTTTAAAAATTGAGTTTAACAAAAGTATTGCCTTGCAAAAACGAAACATTTAATCAATTATTGCCTTGTAAAAACGAAATATTTAATCAATTATTGACTTGT
>CAZJKL010000021.1:0-44042 GCA_964546655.1 uncultured Bacteroidales bacterium
CTTTACGATATAACTTGCCAAAAATGCCTCGAAAAAACTCAATGGAACGGCATAACACAATAATCCAAAAGGAAGTACTCCCATATTTCCTAAACTAATCCACATTAATACAAACCCTACAAACCATGAAATAAGAGTGGTTTGTAGTAGTGAGAATTTCTTTGCAATTATAAATATGGCTATGGCAAAACAAAGCGACCAAATACCCCAAACGGCACCATTTATTGGATCAGATGGAAATTCAAGGCCAAGCTTTTGATAATGTTCATTCCAATAAGATTTGAGTAAAAACTCATTTCTGAAAAACTCAGATATACTTATCCAAATTGTAGCCAATAAAATTGGCGAAATTATTTGTTTTACTACTTTCATAAAATTCATTTTAGGTAATTTGCAACCAAAATTACGGAATAAAAAACAATCATTTTAAATAATTAGTATTTTTTAAGCATAGGCCTTACTGCCAATTATATCGGCCTTAATTTAGTTAATAATGGAAGTTAGTATATGATAAAGTTTACCTTTTAAATATTACAAATGATAATTTATATTTTATTAAACACCAAGTTGAGTTATAGCGAATATAGTCTTATTTTATATTTGGGAGTTAAAAATAAATAGTTTTATTTTGAGAACAATTAAAAATTAAAAAACAAAAAGCATCTAAAATTTCATTTTTTAAATTAAAAAAATTAAATTTGCAAATTAATAACTATAATAAATTGTGGAAGAGCAAAATAAAATTTTGACAATTAAAGAAAAGGTTATTAAGTTAATTAATAATTACGAATCATTATCAAAAACTAATAAAAAGTTAGAAGAAGATAATGAGAAATTAAAAGAATTAATAATAGAAAAGAATAAAAATATTTTAGATTTAGAAGATTCTAATTTAAAACTTAAATTAAAATTAAGAGAAGACTTAGAAACAGAAGAATCTAAAAAAATGAAGCAAAAGGTGAGTGGTTTAGTACGGGTAATAGATAAGTGTATAGCTTCGTTAGAATAAGTTTTTAAAGTATGGAAGAGAATCAACTTTCAATAAAATTAAAGGTTTTTGATAGAGTTTATCCGATAACGATAAGAAGAGAAGACGAAGAAAGATATCGGTTAGCATCAGAGCTAGTTAATGAAAACGTTAATGAGTATAAAAAACGTTTTGCATACAAAGACAATCAGGATTTGTTTGCGATGAATAGTTTGCAATTAGCATTGCAATATTTGAAAGTTAATACAGAAAAAGAATTGATGAGTGATTCGAATGAAGATACAATAAATGAACTTGATAAAATTCTAACAGAGCATTTTAACACAAACGTTCTTTGATAATAATATTAATGTTACCCGCATTGATTCTATTAGTTTAAAACCTCAACACTATAAAAATTGGAGTGAAGCTCATAGATTTGTAGAGCAGGCCCCGTCCTTTTTAAGGAGATTTCAGTTGAAACCAGGGGAAGGTCGAAGAATTTGGCAACTCCATAAATATTTCATTGGGGGTTTTAACCCTAGAGTTTTTGCGGGTTTTTTTATAATAAAAATTTAAATTAAATTATGGATTATTTAGAGTTATTAGGTGTATTTATTGGTTCTTTAACCTTAGGGGTTGCAGGAACAGCTGTTTTTTATAAAAAAGCAGTAGAAAGTAAAAATAATAAATTAATTGAAGAAGCTAGAAATGAGGCTGAAGTGATTAAAAAGGAAAAAATTCTACAAGCAAAAGAAAAGTTTCTACAATTAAAAGCAGAGCATGATAAAGATATTATTGAAAAAAACAAACAAATTGCTCTTGCTGAGAATAGAATTAAACAAAAAGAACAAAGTGTTTCGTCTAGAACAGCAGAAATAGCTAAAAAACAAAAAGATTTAGACACTTTAAAAGAAAATTTAAACAATCAATTAGATTTGTTTAATAAAAAAGAAAGTGAACTAGAAAAACTTCACAAACAACAAGTTGCACAATTAGAAGCTATATCTAGTTTATCTGCAGAAAAAGCTAAAGAACAATTAATTGAAGCTTTAAAAACAGATGCGAAAACAGAAGCAGTTGCTTATATTAAAGAGATTGTTGATGAAGCTAAAATAGTAGCTACTAAAGAATCTAAAAAAATTGTTATTAATACTATTCAACGCGTTGCAACTGAGCAAGCGATAGAAAATGCAGTTACTGTATTTAATATTGAAAATGACGAAATAAAAGGGAGAATTATTGGTCGTGAAGGAAGAAATATTAGAGCCCTTGAAGCAGCTACAGGTGTTGAAATTATTATTGACGATACCCCTGAAGCAATAGTTCTTTCGAGCTTTGACCCGATTAGAAGAGAAGTTGCAAGACTTTCTTTGCATCAATTAGTAACTGATGGTCGTATTCACCCAGCAAGAATAGAAGAAATTGTTGCTAAAACAACTAAACAACTTGAACAAGAAATTGTTGAAATAGGTAAAAAAACTACCATTGATCTTGGTGTTCATGGCTTGCATCCTGAATTAATAAGATTAATTGGAAAAATGAAATATCGTTCTTCTTATGGACAAAACTTATTGCAACACTCGAAAGAAGTTGCTAATTTAAGTTCTATAATGGCTAGTGAATTAGGTCTTAATCCTAAAATAGCTAAAAGAGCAGGTTTATTGCATGATATAGGAAAAGTTGCCGATGATGATGAAGAATTACCTCATGCTTTACTAGGAATGAAATTAGCTGAAAGATATAAAGAAAAACCTGAAATTTGTAATGCTATTGGAGCTCACCACGAAGAAATTGAAATGACTGACATAATTTCTCCTGTGATTCAAGTTTGTGACGCTATATCTGGTGCAAGACCTGGAGCAAGAAGAGAAGTTGTTCAATCTTATATTAAACGATTAAAAGATCTTGAAACTTTAGCTTTAGCTTATCCTGGTGTTATTAGAACTTATGCTATTCAGGCAGGTAGAGAATTAAGAGTTATTGTTGAAAGTGATAAAGTTTCTGATATTGAAGCTAATGATTTATCATTTAAAATAGCTAATCAAATTCAAAACGAAATGACTTATCCTGGTCAAATAAAAGTAACTGTTATTAGAGAAATCCGTTCTGTTAATTATGCAAAATAAATAATTTTTATGGATACTTTGAAAATTGGAATAAAACATTGTATTAATCAAGTTGTTAAATACGATGATACTGCGGCTAAATATGGCTCTGGTCTTGTTGAGGTTTTTGCTACTCCAGCTATGATTGCTTTAATGGAAAATACTTGCTTACAAAGCGTAGAACAATATCTTCCTAAAGGATTTTCTACTGTTGGAATTAATGTTAATGTTGATCATTTAAAAGCAACTCCTATTGGCATGAGTGTTAAATGTGAATCTGAATTAATTTCTATCGATGGCAAAAAGCTAATATTTAATATTATTGCTCATGATGAAGAAGGAGTTATAGGAAAAGGTACTCATTCAAGATTTATTATCGATGCTGAAAAGTTTATGAATAAATTTAAAAAGTAATTTCAAAAAAAAACTTATTATATACCAAATAAAAAAAGCGACTAAAATTAGTCGCTTTTTTTATTTGGTTATCTTCCTACTCTATTAAAAATAATAAGCTCTCTTATCTTCAATATTGCTTGCTTTCTTAATTGCTTCGAATACACTATTAACATTGTATTTATAAACTCGGTCTATTTGCATTTTCAAGTTTGATAAATCTGTAACTTTTGGAGCTACAATAACATTATCTATTTTCACAACAAAAACACCTCTATTACCTTTTAAAGGATTAGATGTTTGTCCGTTTTTCAAAGCACAAATTTTACCAATAACATCTAATTCTTCTATTCCTAACAACCTATTATTTGAATAGTTAACAAAATCTAATGTATCAACATTAAGAGTGAATTTTTGAGCCAATGAGCCAAGATCTTTTATATCTTTCATCTCATTAATAAATCTTTCAGCTTTTTTATCAATTTTAATTTTTTCTACTATACTATTTTTCACTTCTTCTAAAGGTAAATATCCTTCAGGAACAATACTTGTTAAAGCAACAATAATATACTCATTATTTATATCAAAAATATCAGAAATACTAGGCTCTTCTTGTTTATATACCCAATGCATAATTGTTCTTATATCAGACATTCCTCCTATTCTTTCATCATCAACAAAAACAGTATAAGGTCCTCTTATATCAACTTTATTAGCAATCACATAAGATTCGAATTGAGCAACAGTTTGATTTTCTGCAGAGAATTTACTTGCCTGACTATATGCTTTTTCTATTGTTTCTTTTCCTGCCTCAATTGCATTAACAATATTACCTAATTTAACTTTTTCAATAGCTTTTGTTTTGTTCTCAAGCAGTAATATATGAAATCCTCTTTCACTTTCAAAAGTTGTTAATTCGCCTTTATTTAATTTAATACATTTATTGTTAATTTCAGGAATCATAGTTCCATCTACAAACCAACCTATTTCACCACCACTCTGTCTATATTGATCCATTGAATATTTTCCGGCTAACAAACTAAATTTGCTTGTGTCTTGTTTTATAGCAGCATAAACACTATCTACTATTATTTTTGCTCTTTCTTTATTTATTCCAACCTGAATTCCTAATTCTTGATTATCATATATAATAAAAATATGCTTTGCTCTTAATGAATCTGGTCTTAATTGTTTATCTAACAACTTAGTTAGTTTCATCGAATTTTCTTCAATATAAGGTCCAATGATTGCTCCTATACTTGAGTTAAAAACAACTGAATCAATTTGTTTCGAAACATCTTCTCTTTTTTGATATGCTCCATAATAAGGAACCTCTGATTCTCTGTTTATAAACAAACTATCATCAACAGTACTTTGCAATTCGGTGTAAATACGTTTAAAATTATTTATAACTAACTGACTATCTTTTTTTGAAGGTATAACTTTAAAAGAAACATATTTTAAAACTCTTTTTTCTTTATCTTGTTTATAATCTTCTTTATTTTCATTATAATATTTTTCTATTTCAGCATCAGAAACAGTTATATCTTTATCAGGTATAGCAGCATAACTTCTGCTCACATATCTTATTTGTCTAATTTCATTATCTTCAACATTTCTTTTTTGAGCTTCAAGATCGGTAACAAACAAACCATTTGATATTAAGCTTAAATATTTATTTTGAACTGCTTCTTCTGGAACAATATTTTTTAATAATTTAAATTTTTCATAATCTCTCGGATAATTTTGCGAAAGATTTTTCTCTGCTTCTCTTATTGAATTTGGCCTTAAACCACCAGTAACTGGATCAATGAAAAAATCAGGTAATTTTCCATCTTGTCCCATGAAAAATCTTAAGATTAAATTACTTGGAGATACTCCATAAACTAAATCTTCAATTTCTTCTTCAGAAATATTTAATCCTAATTTTTCAAATTCTTTATTGTAAACAAGTTCTTTGATTTTATTATTCCAAACTTCATCTCTAATGCTTTTCATAACATTTTCATCAACCTCAACACCATAAGCATTTTTATATTGATTTACTTGTTCTTCTACTTTAAAGATAAACTCTCTGTATGTAATATCTTCGCCAGCTATTTCACCAACTTTTTCTTCTTGATTACCGCCTAAGCATTTAATGTTACTTGGATCGCCAATAATAAATGCAACCATAGCAATACCAACTGTTGCCATTAACAAACCACTATAACTTCTAATTTTCCCAATAACAGCCATAATTTTAAAATATTTTATTAATAATTTTCGGTTAGCAAATTTAAATAAAAATTGTAAACTTTTATATTTTAATCATTTTAATTTTATATAAGTTTATTTTTTATTCATTTGCTTTATGGTTTTTATTGTTTTTTTTAAGTGAAAATTTAATTTGATAGTGTTTAAATTGCATTTATATCAATAAATTTATTTATTATTGATTTCTTTTTTATTAAAATATTTATCGGTTTAATTTTAATGAAGCATTTAACAGTTATATTTATTTTTTTATTCTGCTTTTCTAATTCTGTTTTTCCGCAAAAATACAGATATTACCATCCTGACGGTTCTATTTTATGCAAAGGACAGTATGTTAAATATAAATATAATGGGGAAAAAACCGGAAGATTTTTAATTGTAAAAAAGAAATTTGGTATCTGGACCTACTACTATAAAAATGGTAAAACAGAAAAAATTGAATCTTGGAGTACTGAAAAAAAAGGAGCTGAAGCTGGTCAAATTAAAAATGGCATTTGGAAAAATTGGGATGAAAATGGAAATCTAGTTAAAGAATCTGAATATGATAATAATACCCTTATAAGAGAAGTTGATATTTTACCGAATAATTCGATAAAAGAAACTAAAATTATTTATACCAACACCGGCTTAAAAGAAACCAGAACTTCTATTGACAATAAAATTATAAAACAAATTGTTTACGAAGATGGCAAAATTGTTAAAGATTTAGACCTTTTAAGTAGCAATATCGAAAACACCAAATATTATTATTATTCTAAAGGCAACTTAGATTCTATCGAATATTGTGATATAAAAGTTATTGTTAGAAAAGAGCTATTTAATAATGGCAAAAAATTAAATATGCTATATACTAATGGTAAAATTTCGAAAACAGAAACTATTGTAAATGATGAAATTATTAAAATAACAAATTTAGATAATGGTAAAATTATTAATGAAGAAATTATTAAACCCGAATTTTTAAATGATGCATTATATTCTAATTCAAAAGAAAAACTCGAAAGTGAATATATTTATGATGAACAAAACAAAAAACTATTAAAACAAAATATTTATAAAAACAATGAATTATATAGCTATATTTCTTACGAATATTCGAATGATACATTAAAAAAAGAAAAAAAGTTTATTAATGAAATTTTAGTTTCCGAAAAAAATTATATTGCTAAAGATACTTTTGAAATAAAAGAATATGAACGAAACAATTTAATTAGATATGCTTTATATATTTTTAATGAAATTGATTTAGAAAAACTTTATTGTTCAAATGGATTATTGAAATCTGAAAAAAAGATTATTAACAGAAAAAATTATATAGTTAAATTATACGATAACAACATTTTACAAAAAGAAATTGAATATAAAAACAGCAAAATTGCAAGAATTGCTTTATATAAAAATGATAATGTTTATAATGAACAATTTTTCACTGAAGATTGGCTAAACAAAACAATTGTTTTTAACGGAAAAAACTACGACACCACAAAATATTACATACCTAATGGCTCTTTTGAAGAATATAATCATTTTCCAAACAACGAAGGACAAGCTTCTGAATGTGCTTTAGGTTGGTTTAATCCTAATGATGCAACTCCTGATTATCTTCATATTAGTGGTTCTAAAGGAATGGATTTGCCTAATAACAGATTTGGATTTACTTACCCTAATAGTGGCTCAGCTTGCGTTGGTATTTATTCTGACAAAGATTGGAAGGAGTTTTTACAAGCTAAACTATTAAATAAATTAGAAAAATGGGAAATTTATTATATTGAATTTTATTTATGTAAAGGTTTGCGATTTACAAAAGATGATATTAATGAAATTGGAATATATTTTTCGAAAAACCAAACTAAGTCATCTCAAACTACTTCTTTAAAAGTTAAGCCTAATATTTTATTTAACAAATATGAATTTATCGAAAACTCGAACTATTGGGTAAAAGTTTCTTCGTATTATACAGCTATTGGCGACGAAGAGTTTGTTACTATTGGATATTTCAACGAAAACGATTCAATAACTTATTATTATATTGATGATATTAATATGTATAAAGTTGATAGTAAAGATGATAATAAAACAAAAACTATTTCACATAAATGGCTGTCTTTTAATAGCATAAGCTCTTCTAAAAACATAAATAGCTTTGAACACTATATTTTAGATAATATTTATTTTGAAGTTGATGATTATAACTTAAATGATGTGTCAAGAAAAGAATTAAATAAATTAAAAGTGTTTTTAGAAAAAAATAGTGATGTAAAAATTGAAATATCTGGCCATACCGATAATACTGGTGATTATGAAAAAAATATTAATTTATCATTATTAAGAGCAAAATCGGTAGCAAGTTTTTTAATTGATAATGGCATTGCACCCGAAAGATTACAAACAAAAGGATATGGTGGTCTTATGCCAATAGATTCTAATAAAACCAAAGCAGGTCGAGAAAAAAACAGACGTGTTGAAGTAACAATACTTAAAAACTAGCTACTTTTTTAAATAGTTTTATTAACTTTGCCAATCTAAATTTAAAACTTATTTATATGAAAAAAACACTTTTATTTTTTTTAAGTATAGCATTTATTGCATTTGCTAGTTGCGAAAAAACTGATAGCGAAAATACACCAGAAGACAAAACACCAACTGATGTAACTTCAAATTACAAAACGGCATCAATTGAACATTTCGGATTTGATTTTTCTGCTGGAATTAAAGATACTGTTAATCAATCTAATAATGATGGTGAAACAATCAATTGGCACCCTGATCAAGGATCTTCATCTGTTACTAATCCAAGCTATCCTTCTTGGGGAGAATATATATGGTGGAGAAATACTCAATTAGATACCATTAATTATTTAAACCGCACCAAAAACTATGGAGCTGTTGATATCAAAACCATTACAAATATTCCTAGTTCATGGGACTCTGTTTGTATGCCTCTTATAATTGGACAAACTGTTGTTGCTAAATGTAGAGATGGTTATGTTAAATTTAAAGTTTTAGAAAACGATACTACTAAGTTGTTTGGTATTAAAGTTAAATATTTATTTACCACAGGAACAACATTTTCAGAATAAACGTTAAGAGGCTGTCTAAAAAGGACAGAATTTTGTCATTTTGAACGAAGTGGAAAATCTTAATATATTGATTATTAGATTCTTCGCTTTGCTCAGAAAGACACCTTCTCGCTTTTTAGACAGCCTCTTTTTTTATACTTATTTATGGATATAACTTTATTTAATATTAGGGTTTACGGTTTCTTACTAAATGAATTTAATGAAATTTTATTAACTGATGAATTTTGGTTTAATGAAAAAGTTACCAAATTTCCGGGTGGTGGTTTAGAAAAAGGAGAAGGTCCAATTGATTGTTTAAAAAGAGAATGTATTGAAGAGTTAAATCAAGATATTTCTGTTATTAACCATGTTTACACTACCGACTTTTTTTATACTTCTAAGTTTATCTCTAATACTCAGCTTATTTGTATTTATTATTTAATTAAAACTAATGATAAATATAATTTTACTGTTAGCGATAAGCATCATGATTATCCTGTAGAAAAACAAGGTGCTCAATCTTTTAGATTTGTTGATATTAATAAAATAAATGATTCTGATTTAACTTTTAAATCGGACCAAATTGCTTTTAAAAAATTAAAAGAGTTTTTAAATGTTAAATAATTTTATAAAATATATTTCTGACAATAATTTATTTTCGAAACAAGATAAAATAATTTTAACTGTTAGCGGTGGTGCAGATTCTATTACTATGCTCGATTTATTTTCTAAAGCTAATTTTAGTTTTGCAATTGCTCACTGTAATTTTAATTTAAGAGGTAACGATTCTGTTAAAGATGCTGAATTTGTTGAAGCTTTATCAAAAAAACACAATGCTCCTTTTTATACAATTTCGTTCGATACTATAAATTATTCGAAAGAAAATGGTATCTCAATTGAAATGGCTGCACGAGAATTAAGATATAATTGGTTCGAAAAAATAAGAATTAAAGACAAATATAATTTTATTGCTACTGCTCACCATAAAGATGATTTAATAGAAACTTTATTTATAAACTTATCTCGTGGTTGCGGGATTTCTGGATTAACAGGCTTTAAAAACAAGTCTAATTTTATTATTAGACCTATGCTTTTTGCTAATAAAAATGATATTGATTTATATGTAAAACAAAACAAATTAGACTATAAACACGATTACACAAACGATGATACTGAAATAATTAGAAATAACTTCAGACATAAAATAATTCCTTTATTCGAAAAAATTAACCCTAATTTTAAAAACTCTATTTTAAAGTCAATAAATAATTTTAACGACATTGAAAAAATTTACTTTAAATCGATAAATACTGAGAAAAACAATATTATAACAGCCAATAAAAATATAATTAAAATTGACATCAAAAAATTATTAAACTTAGAAGCAAGTAAAACATATCTTTATGAATTTTTAAAAGAATATAATTTTAATTCGAGCAATGTTGATGATATTTACGCCAGTTTAACTTCACAATCAGGAAAAATATTTTATTCGAAAACACATATTTTAAATAAGGACAGAGATTTTCTTATTATTAATAAAATTGAAAGTAAAAACAATAATATTAATATAATTTCAGCCGACATCAAGTCTATTTCAAAACCAATAAAACTAAAATTTGAATCAAAAAACAATAAAGTTGATTTTAAAACAACCAATAATAATATTGCTTATTTAGATAAAGACAAATTGAAATTCCCTTTAAGGCTAAGGCTATGGGAAAATGGAGATTATTTTTATCCTCTTGGAATGAATAAAAAGAAAAAAATGAGTGATTTTTTAATAGACAATAAAATTTCGTTAATTGAAAAAGAAAATATTTATGTTTTAACTTCTGACGAAAATATTATTTGGATTGTGGGACATAGAATTGATAATAGATTTAAAATAACAGATGAAACAAAAGACATTATAAAAATTACATATATAAAATAATAATAATATTTTTGCATAAACTAAAAACTAAAAAATGAGGAAACCATTAATTTTAATATCAAATGATGATGGAGTAAATTCGAAAGGAATTAAAGCATTGGTTGAAGCGGCTAAAGATTTTGGAGATATTGTAGTGGTTGCACCATGCAGTCACAGATCAGGAATGTCTCATGCTATAACAATATCAGATCCTTTAACCTTAACCAAGGTAGAAATGGCTAATTGTTTAGCTGCCTATAAATGTTCGGGAACACCAGTTGATAGCGTTAAAATGGCAATAAATAAAGTTTTAGACTGCACGCCAGATTTAGTTTTATCTGGCATAAACCATGGATCTAATGCATCTATAAGTTCAATTTATTCTGGAACTGTTGCGGTTGCGGTTGAAGCAGCTTTAATGAATATTCCGGCAATTAGTTTTTCTCTTTTAGATTTTGACCCTGATGCAAATTTTGAAGCTTCTGTTTTTTATGCAAGAAAAATTATTGCAGATGTTTTAAAGGTGAAATTTCCCGACAATACATGCTTAAATGTTAATATTCCTAATGTAAAATTAGAAGAAATTAAAGGAATAAAGGTTTGTACTCATACAAAAGGTTATTGGAAAGAAGAGTTTTTAGAAAGAAAAGATCCTTTTGACAGAACTTATTATTGGCTTTACGGAAGTTTTATTTCAAACGATAAACAATGTTTTGATAATGATTCTTTTGTTTTATCTCAAAATTATATTTCTGTTGTGCCTTTAAAAACTGATTTTTCGAACCCTGAATTAATTAATCATTTTAAAATAATTGAAAATGAATAAAGATAGATTTAAACAAATGTCAATTGGATTCTCGATTGGTATCGCAGTTCCAATTTTATCAATAATAATTCTTTATTTTTATTTGTATTATCCTATGAGTGTTCGCAATATAGTTGAAATTGGAACCGATAAATTAGTTTACCGAATTTTAAGTTTATCAATTATTCCTAACTTAATTCCTTTTTACTATTTTTTAAGAAAAGAAAAATGGGAAATTGTTCGAGGATTATTAATTTTCTCGGTATTATATACAATTATAATTTACATACTACGATTTACATTATAAAAAAAGGGGGTTTTTTAAAACCCCCTTTTTTTATATATGAATAATTATATTTTATTGAGCTTTGGGAGCTAAAGTTTCGTCTGTTTTTATTGGTGTTGTGCTTTCTTCTTGAGCTGGTTGAGTATTACTATCTACAACTTCTCCTTTTATTGTTAATATAATAGTAGGATTAGAAGCATTTGATAAAACTGTAATAGTTTTTGTAAATGCACCTACTTTATTTGTATTATATTTCACATCAATAGATCCTGCTTTCTTTGGAGAGATAGGTTCTTTCGGCCATTTTGGAATTGTGCAACCGCAAGAAGATCTAACATTTTCTAACATTAAAGGTTCTTTACCTTTGTTTTTAAATGTAAATTGACATGTTCCAGGACTATTTTTTTCAATTTTACCATAATCATAAACTATTTCAGCAAACTCGATTATTGGAGCATTTTTATTAATTTTCACAACAGGCTGAGTAGTTGCAGGTTGTTGTGTTGTAGGTTGAGTATTTGTTTGTGCATTAATATTTAATGCTAAAAAGATAATCACTAATGATATTATTATTTTTTCCATAATTAAATTGTTTTATTTATTAAATTAATTGTGAACAAATTTATAAAATCTATTTTTAATAAAACTTATTTTTAAAGTTAAAATATTTAAAAAATATAAATATATTTATTTTATTAAAAAAACAGACCTAAATCTAATTTAACATCATCTGATAAATTATCAGGATTCCAAGAGGGAGTAAATGTTAAATTAACATACACTTCTGTTACTCCGTCTATTTCTGCTATTCCTCTAGAAACCTCTATAGGGAGTGATTCGGCAACCGGACAATTTGGTGATGTTAGAGTCATTAAAATATTAACAGCTCCTTTTTCATCTATTTCAATATTATATATTAACCCTAAATCATAAATATTTACAGGTATTTCTGGGTCATATATTTTTCTTAAGCCTTGAATTATTATGTTTTTATCTACCATTGTTTACAAATTTTCTTTTGCTTTATAAGCTAGTGCATAAATTTTCATTTTTTTTATCATCGAAACAAGTCCATTTGATCTTGTTGGCGACAAATGCTCTTTTAAACCAATTTCATCAATAAAATAAAGATTTGAAGAAAGAATATCATCAGGAGTTTGATTTGATAATACTTTAATTAACAAACTTATCATTCCTTTAGTTATTATAGCATCGCTATCGGCTTCAAAAATTATTTTATTATCTACAATTTTGGCATCAATCCACACTTTCGACTGGCATCCTTTAATAAGATTATTATCCGTTTTACTTGTTTCTTCAATCGGATTTAAGTGTTTACCTATTTCAATTAAATATTCATATTTATCCATCCAGTCTGAATAAACCGAAAAATCATCTATTATTTTATCTTGTATTTCGTTTATTGTCATATCTATTTTTTTAAAACATCGCTTTTAATCTGATAATACTATTATACAAAACATCTATTTCTTCTTTTGTATTATAAAAAGCAAAAGAGGCTCTTATTGTTCCGGCAATATTTAGCCTTTTCATTAATGGCTGGGTGCAATGATGACCTGTTCTTACAGCAACACCCATTCTATCAAGTAATGTTCCTGCATCAAAATGATGAATGCCTTCTAAATTAAATGAAATAACACTTGCCTTATTTTCAGAAGTACCTATAATTTTTAAACCTTCGATACTACTTAACTTTTCGGTTCCATATTTTAGCAATTCATTTTCATATTCCTTTATATTATCCATACCCAAACTTTCTAAATATTCAATTGCTTTTTTAAATGCAATTATATCAGCAATATTTGGAGTACCTGCTTCAAACTTATATGGCAAAACATTATAAGTGGTTTTTTCGAAAGTTACTTCATCTATCATCTCTCCTCCTGCTTGGTATGGAGGCAATTCGTTTAGTATATCTTCTTTTCCGTATAAAACTCCAACTCCTGTTGGACCACACATTTTATGAGCCGAAAAACAATAAAAATCACAGTCTAAAGCTATTACATCTATTTTTAAATGCGGAGATGCTTGTGCTCCATCTATTAAAATTTTTATATTGTTTTTCTTAGCTATTTCAATAATTTCTTTAATAGGATTAATTGTTCCGAGTGCATTTGAAATATGATTAACCGAAATTATTTTTGTTTTTGATGTAATCAATTTTTTAAATTCATCTAAAAGCAATTCTCCTTTATCGTTAATTGGAATAACTTTAACTTTTGCTTGTTTTTCTTCGGCTATTATTTGCCAAGGTACAATATTAGAATGATGTTCTAATGATGAAATAATTATTTCATCGTCTTTATTAATAAACTTTTTACCGAACGAATGGGCTACTAAATTTATTGAATCTGTAGTTCCTTTAGTAAAAATTATTTCACTAACACTTTTTGCATTAATAAAACTTTTAATTTTTTCTCTTGTTTCTTCTAGTTCAATGGTAGCTTTCTGGCTAAGGTAATGTGTTCCTCTGTGAACATTGCTATTTATATGCTTATAATAATTATTAATAGCATCAATAACAATTAAAGGCTTTTGCGAAGTTGCTGCATTGTCAAAATAAACAAGCTTTTTATCGTATATTTTTTCATTTAAGATAGGAAAATCGTTCCTTATTTTTTCAATATCTATCATATATTAACTACATTTTACACTACAATTAGCACATTTAGTTAAATCTCCATTCAATCTTTTATCAACTAAATCTGATATTCTTTCTTTTAACGAAACAATATTAATCTTATTAATTACTTCAGACGCAAAAGCTTTTAGCATAAGTTTTCGTGCTTCTTTAACACCAATTCCTCTTGCTCTTAAATAAAAAATTGCATCTTCGTTTAATTGACCAACTGTTGCTCCATGACTACACTTTACATCATCTGCATATATTTCTAACTGAGGTTTTGTATTCATTTGTGCCTCATCTGTAAGTAAAATATTATTGTTTGACTGAAATGCATTTGTTTTTTGAGCATTTTCTTTAACCGAAATTTTACCACTAAAAGCTCCATTAGATTCATCATCTAATATTCCTTTATACAACTGTTTACTTGTGCAACTTGGCTTATTATGGTCTATTTGTGTATTATTATCAATGTGTTGTGTTTTATCCATTAAATATAAACCATAAGCATTTGTTTCGCAATTTTCGCTATCCATCGAGATTTTTAAATTATTTCTTATATAACCTCCATGTAATGAAATTATATTTGATGTAAAAATGCTACTTTTTTTCTGATTTACTAAAACGCTAGATAATTGTGTTGCACTATTGCTTTCACTTTGCATATTATAGTAATCAACATTTGCATTTTCATTTAAATATATTTCGGTAACCGAATTAGTTAAATAGTTGTTTTCATTTAATGTGTGATTGCAAACAACTATTTTAGCCTGAGAATTTTCGTCGGCTATAATAATATTTCTAGGAATAACTAATAAATCATCATTCCCCAACAAAATATTAATTACTTGAATTGGCTTATCTATTATCGTATTTTTCTTAATTCTAATATATACTCCATCATAAAAAACAGCAGTATTTAAACTAATTAATGAATCATTATATTTTTCAGATTCTAAATTAAAATACTTGTCTAATAATTTATTTTTATCATTAAAGGCATCGTTTAAGCTACAAACCTCTATCCCATTATTATCAATTTTATTTTCTTTAGAATACCAACCATTAATTAAAAAAACTGTATATGAATCAATTTCAGGAACATTACATTTAAAAATATCCTTTAAATTTTCGTACGAGCTATATGGTTTATTTTGAATTTTATATTTATCGGTAAAAAGGGTTTTAATATTTGAATATTTATAATCTTCAATATCTTTTGTTGGAAGTCCTATTTTATTATATTTTTCGAATGATTTTTCTTTAATATTTTTTATATTTTCGGGTAAATCATTATTGAAAATATTTTTATATATTAGATTAAAATCAATATTATTATTGCTAATATTTTCCATTTTTCTTAATTTATTTTTTCGCCTAATTCTCTTTTAATCCAATCGTAACCTTTTTCTTCTAACTCAAAAGCAAGTTCTTTTCCTGCAGTTTTAACAATTCTTCCTTTGTATAAAACATGCACTACATCAGGAACTATATAATCAAGCAATCTTTGATAGTGAGTAATAACTATAGTTGCATTATCTTTTGTTTTTAATTTATTAACTCCATTAGCAACAATTCTTAAAGCATCAATATCTAAACCCGAATCGGTTTCATCTAAAATTGCCAATTTAGGTTCGAGCATCGCCATTTGAAAAATTTCATTTTTCTTTTTTTCTCCACCCGAAAAACCTTCGTTAACTGCTCTGTTTGTTAAAGAAGAATCTATTTCAACCAATTCTTTTTTCTCTCTCATTAATTTTAAGAAATCTGATGATGATAATTCTTCTTCGCCTCTATATTTTCGATGTTCGTTCATAGCCGCTCTCATAAAATTAACCATGCTAACACCTGGTATCTCGATTGGATATTGGAATCCTAGAAATATACCAGCTCTTGATCTTTCTTCGGGCGACATATCTAATAAATTTTTTCCAAAATATTCTACTTTACCTTCTGTAACATTAAATATTTCTCTTCCGGCTAAAACCGAAGATAAAGTACTTTTACCCGAACCATTAGGTCCCATTATAGCATGAACTTCACCTTTTTTAATTTCTAAATTAATTCCTTTCAGAATTTCCTGACCATTTATTGATGCGTGTAAATTTTGTATTTTTAACATTGTTTTAATTTTTTCAGTTTATAAATATTATCCAACACTACCTTCTAAGCTAATTTGAAGCAGTTTTTTTGCTTCAACTGCAAACTCCATAGGCAATTTGCTTAAAACTTCTTTAGCATAACCATGAACTATTAAACCAATAGCATCTTCGGTTGAAATACCTCTTTGATTGCAATAGAATATTTGATCTTCTCCAATTTTCGAAGTTGTAGCTTCGTGTTCAACAATAGAAGATTTATTAGCTACTTCAAGATATGGGAAAGTATGAGCTCCACATTTATCGCTTAATAATAGTGAGTCGCATTGAGAAAAGTTTCGAGAATTTTCGGCATTTTTCATAATTTTAACTAATCCTCTATAGCTATTTTGGCTTTTACCAGCCGAAATACCTTTCGAAATAATAGTGCTTTTAGTATTTTTTCCGATATGAATCATTTTTGTTCCGGTATCAGCTTGTTGATGGTTATTGGTAACAGCCACCGAATAAAATTCGCCTATTGAGTTTTGACCTCTTAAAATACAACTAGGATATTTCCAAGTAATAGCCGAACCAACTTCAACCTGAGTCCAAGATATTTTTGAATTATTACCTTTACAAATACCTCTTTTAGTAACAAAATTATAAATACCTCCTTTTCCTTCTTTATTTCCAGGATACCAGTTTTGAACTGTTGAATATTTAACTTCGGCGTTTTCTTCGGCAATAATTTCAACAACTGCCGCATGAAGCTGATTCTCATCTCGTTGAGGAGCGGTGCAACCTTCAAGATAACTTACATAAGCATCATCTTCGGCAACAATAAGAGTTCGTTCAAATTGACCCGAATTAGATGCATTAATTCTAAAATAAGTTGATAATTCCATCGGGCATCTCACTCCTTTTGGGATATAACAAAAAGAACCATCACTAAAAACAGCGGCATTTAGAGCCGAAAAATAGTTGTCGCCATAAGGAACAACTCTGCCCAAATATTTTTTAATTAAGTCGGGATGTTCTTTAATTGCTTCGCTCATCGAGCAAAATATAATACCATATTCTGCAAGGGTTTCGCTAAAAGTAGTTTTAACCGAAACACTATCAAACACAGCATCAACAGCAACTCCAGTAAGTTGTTTTTGTTCATCTAAAGGAATACCTAATCTTTTAAAAGTATCTAATAATTCTGGGTCTATTTCATCGAGGCTTTTAGGTTTTTCTTTAGGAGCCGCATAATATGAAATATTTTGAAAATCAATTTCAGGAATACTTAAATGAGCCCAATCGGGCATTTTCATTGTAAGCCAATGTCGGTATGCTTTTAATCGAAATTCGAGCATAAATTCGGGTTCACCTTTTTTTGCTGAAATAAATTTAACAGTATCTTCGCTTAATCCTATAGGAGCGTATTCTGTTTCAATATTGGTTGAAAAACCGTATTTATATTCTTTTTCGGTTACGTCTTTTAAAATCTTATTTTGCTCTTCTGCCATAATCGTCCTAATTTTTTATCAAAAATAGTAAATGTTTTTTATATAATATATATTGATGTATTTATTGTATTTATTTTGATTAAAACATTTTGGAATATGATTTAATTACAAAACCGAAGGCATTCACAAACACAAATTAAAATTACGAATTCTGAATTACGCTTTTTTTATCGAGTGGCGAGACAAAGTCGTGCTTTGATTTGGTTATGTATTGTAGTAAAAAGCTAAAAATGAATGCATGACAAAAAAACAATATTAGATTAACATCCAATATAATCGTTTTTTTAATAATAATTTTTCAATATATTTTATTCAAATATTAAAACTAAAAATATTTTTTTTTAATATAAAGTTGCAAGTACACATATTTTTACTTACTTTTATGGCAAAATTTATTACATTTTTTATGCATAATGAAATTATAGTCGGAATAGGGTTAGGTGATATTAATTTTGGAATATCAAGAGAAGAATTAATATTAAAGATAAATGAACCCGATGAAATAGAAGAACTTATTTACGAGCACACTAATAAAAAAGCAGAATTATACCATTATGATGCTTTAGGTATGTCGCTTGAATTCTCTGAAGAAGATGATTGGAAACTTACATCTATGTCGGTTACTTCAGAAGATTACATGCTAAATGGATATCATATTCTTGGAAAATCTAAAGAAGATGTTTTTGATATACTTAAAAAAATTCACATTGGTAGAATCGAGAGAGAAGAATTTCTTGACGAAGAAGATGATGAGGATTTTAATGCTGAATTATATGTTGTTAAAACTAAACGCCTTAATTTTTGGTTCGAAGATAACACCTTAATTGAAGTGTTTTGGGAACCTTTATTGAAAAATAATAAAGTAATATGGCCTTAATATAAACAAAAAAAAGTGAGATAATATCTCACTTTTTTTTGTTTTGGGGTAGAAGATCGGGCTCGAACCGACGACCCTCAGAACCACAATCTGATGCTCTAACCTGCTGAGCTACATCTACCATGATTACCAATAATTTGGTTTTGCAAAAATAACAGTAATTTTCAATAAAACAAAAAAATATTAAAATTTAATTTTATTCTAATTTATTCTAAAAACCTAATAATTAAAGCTTCTATTATAAAAAACATTAATGCTAATAATATAAATATTTGCCAAAGGTCGGTGCCAGAAATTCTTTTTGTTATCTCATATTCCAAATCTTTCTTCGACACATCTAATGTTTTTATATTTAAATTATTATCTGTTATTTTATTCAACAATTCGCTGGTATTATAATATTCTAACACCGATTCTTTACGGTTAAAATTTAATGCTACTCCTTCTAAAGTGTCTTTATTATAACATAATTTATATATCCCGGCTTCGTCAATTTTTGTATCTAATAAAATTTTATAATCGTTGCCAATTTTATTAATATTTTGAGTTATATTAACTTTATTTGAGTTTATTATTTGAATAAAATTCATTTCATTATCAGCCTTTGCCGACAAATTAATTATATTGTCTTCTCCAATATTATAATATAATGGCTTGCTTATTTGACTGTTAAAGGCAATTCTCATTAAGGTTATAGCCATTAATGAATGCTCAACATAATTTGTATTGTTTTTAACAAGAGGTGCCGAAAAAACATATATACTTCCTGAATTATATCTGTATTTTGTTAAAAATTTTGCCGAACCAACCATATTTATTAAATCGTCATAATTTGCTTTTTTATTTGCATTAACCGAATAATATGAATTTATTTTAGGGTAATCTATTTTGTTTGGCAATTCTTCAAAAACTTCTTTAAATATCGAATTTGAATAGTTTATATAGTTTATTTCAGTAGGCTGTTCAACGTATTTAGAAAATAAATTGCAGTTGGTTTTAATAAAAAACTTATTATATGATGAAATATCTACTTTTTCTGATGGATTTATTAAAACACTTCCTCCATTAGCAATAAATTTAATTAACTCTTGCTCAAGCCCTGAATTTATTAAATTGATATTGTCTAATATAATTAAATTGTATGTGCTAAGTTTCGAATAATCAATTTTATCATATGAAATGCTTGAATATTTAAAAGCCGAATCTACTTTAAATAATGATTTAATGTATTCGTTTTCAGCATCTTGAAATATATTTAAAACTGAAATATTTTCATAGCAGGTGAATGAAATATATAATTTATCATCAAATGTTATCGGATAATCTTTTATTTCGATATATCCATTTTGCATTCCTTCTTTTGAATTAATAAATTTCAAATTTACCTGTGTTGTATCTTTAGATTTTACAGCAATACTCGCCATTGCCTTTTGTTCATTATTTATATATAATTTTACTGGTATGTTTTTATAATCTTCTTCTGACAAATTTTCAATAACTACTTTTAATTCTTCGTATTCATTAATTCTTCGGTAAGGCTTATTAAATTCACATTTTTTTACAAATAAATTATTTTGATTTTGTGCTTTTAATGGTATAAAATTAACGTTTATGTTTTTATTAATTTTTAATGAATCTATATCAACAATTGTTTTCTGAAAATCTGAAATAATATACGAAATATTGGTTTTATTTTGAACTTGTAAGAAAGCGGCATTTTGAATTTTTAATATTTCAGAAATAGTTTTAAAATGGCTTGAATAATTTAAATCGTTATTAACATACTCAATAAATTCTTCTTTGTTTAAATTCGACTGATAGTCATTATTTGTTATTAAAATAAAATTATCTTCATTATTGTATGAACTAACAATGTTTTTTGCAATATTTTTTGCATAATCTATTAAACTACTGTTTTCATAAATAGATTCCATACTAAATGAATTGTCGATATAAACGGCAACCGACTTTTTGTTTGTGTCAATTATTGTATCTTTCTCGGGAATAATTGGTTGAGCAAATGCTACAACTAACATTATTATGGCTAAAATTCTACTTAATAATAATAATAACTTTTTTATTTTAGACCTTGATTTATTTGTATTTATAATGCTACTTATAAATCTTATATCCGAAAAATACTCGGTTTTATATCTTCTAAATTGAAAAAGATGAATAATAATAGGTATTAAAACTAAAAATAACGCATAAAGCATCGAAGGGTAAAGGAAAACCATATTATTAAAATTTTATTTTTTCAATTATTTTATTGTTTATAGTTTTTGTATTATACTCTTTTTCAAGAGATTCGAAAGTAATTTTAAAATCGCAACCATTTTTATAATTACTACAACCATACGCAAAATTACCTTTTATAATAGAGCCGTTTTTGCATTTAGGACATAAAATATGTTCGAAAAAATTAACTTTAAAATTATCGTCTAAAAACAAAACACCTTGAGTTGGTTCATTGTTTAAAACAAAATCGCTTAAAACACCTGTCCTTCTATTATTTATTAAATTACACAATTCTTTTATATCTATTTTTCTGTTGTTATATTCAAAATCTATTTTGAAATCGCAACCATTTCTATAGTTATTGCAACCATAAGCGTTTTTACCCTTTATAATTTCTCCGTTTTTACATTTAGGACATTTTAAAACGCTTGGATTATTGTATGACTTGCGTTCATTGCAAACTTCTTTAACTAAATCACTAACCATAACTTTCATTTCATTAATAAAAGTTTCTGATTTATAAGTTCCTTTTTCAATTTGTTTTAATTTTCTCTCCCACAAACCTGTAAGTTCGGCCGATTTAAGCAAATCATTTTTTATAGTATCAATTAAATTAATTCCTATTTCGGTTGGAATCAAAGATTTTCTTGTTTTAACAATATAATTTCGTTTAAACAAAGTTTCAATAATATTAGCCCTTGTAGAAGGTCGTCCAATACCGTTTTCTTTCATTAATTCTCTTAGCTCTTCATCATCAATTTGTTTCCCTGCTGTTTCCATCGCTCTTAATAAAGTAGCTTCGGTATGTGGCTTAGGTGGTTGAGTAGTTTTTTCTTGAACAAAAGGTTCGTGAGGGCCTTTTTCGCCTTGTTTAAATTCAGGTAAAATTTGAGTTTCGTTTTTGTCGTCTCCTTCACTTTTACTTTCATTTTTAGAAGGATATAAAACTCGCCAACCATCTTCTAATATCTGTTTCCCTGATGTTTTAAACTCAATTTCTTTTACAATACCGGTAACATTAGTATTAGAAACAATACAATCGGGATAAAAATTAGCTATAAAGCGACGTGTAACGAGGTCATAAATATATTTTTCTTGAATTGTAAGGTTCGAAGGCTGAATTCCCGTAGGAATTATTGCATGATGATCGGTAACTTTCTTATTATCAAAAACATTTTTCGATTTTCTTATCTTTTCCTTTAATAAAGGATTTACATATTCTTCATAAAATTTTAATTTTTTAAGAATATCGTAAATTTTGG
The DNA here is from genome assembly GCA_964546655.1 of uncultured Bacteroidales bacterium. Classification (GTDB taxonomy): domain Bacteria; phylum Bacteroidota; class Bacteroidia; order Bacteroidales; family CAZJKL01; genus CAZJKL01. The sequence continues at coordinate 22,403 of CAZJKL010000021.1, forward strand.
GATACATATCATCGGGCAGGTACATTGTATCAACCCTTGGATAAGTAACAACCTTTTTCTCATAAAGTTTTTGAGTAAAATTTAAAGTATCTTCGGCAGATAGCGAATATTTTTTATTAGCTTCAACTTGTAAAGAAGTAAGATCGAATAACTTAGGAGGTGATTCTTTTCCTTTTTTCTTTGTAAACGAAGTTATTTCAAAGTCATCTTCAACAATGCTTTTTAGCAATTCATTAGCATTTTCGACAACCTCAATTTTACCTTCGGAAGAGCTAAAAATAACATCTCGGTATTTTGTTTTTAGCTCCCAGTATGTTTTAGGAATAAAATTATCAATCTCTTTTTGTCTGTTAACAATAAGAGCTAAAGTAGGTGTTTGAACCCTTCCGATGGATAAAACACCCTTATTATTTGAATATTTTAAAGTATATAATCTTGTTGCATTAATACCCAAAAGCCAGTCTCCAACAGCCCTTGAATTACCTGCGGCATATAAGTTATCATATTTTTCCGAAGGTTGTAATGAAGAAAAACCTTCTTTTATAGCTTCTTCGGTTAAAGACGAAATCCATAATCGTTTAACAGGTTTTGTGCAATTAGCATTTTTTAAAACCCATCTTTGAATAACTTCCCCCTCTAAACCAGCATCACCACAATTTATTACTAATTCGCATTTATCAAACAATGATTTAATAACATTAAATTGTTTTTTGACGCCATCATTTTTAATTAGTTTAATTTCGAAATTTTGTGGCAGAATAGGTAATGAATCTATTAGCCATTTTTTAAGATTATCAGAATAATCGTCTGGCTCTTTTAAAGTGCATAAATGTCCAAATGTCCAGGTAACCTGATAACCATTTCCTTCGAAATAGCCATCTTTTCTAGAATTAGCTCCTAAAATACTTGCTATTTCTTTTGCTACACTTGGTTTTTCGGCTATACAAACTTTCAATTTAATATTTTTTTAATTTTAACAAAGATATAAAATTTAATTAAGGTTGAGGATTAGGTTAAATTATAAGTTTCTGAAAAAAATAAAATTTTATTTAATTATTTTTGCTTAAAATATCTTTAAGCGTTTTCAATAATTCATCGTGATATTCAACATTAAACAAATTATTATGGGAACTATTTATTTTAATTCTAATCACATCATCATATAAACTATCCCATCCTAAATAATCATTCTCACTCAATTTTTTATTTCCTGAATATAATAAGTAATTTTTTTTGTTTACTTTTTTGGGGCTCCATCTATTAATGCTTTTCAAAGATATTAATTTTTGAATTTTTATTGATTTTTTTTTCAGATGATTTGGGAAGAAAGAGTTTAAGAATTTAACGTATAAATTAATGATCCAATATGGAGAATAAATAAACAATAAAGATTTAGAAATATTATAGACACTATTAATGCTCCATTTGTCAATAATATATTTGAAAATAAATACTATTGGATTTTGGCTTCTAAGTTTTTCTTGTGGAGGCTTGTTCGAAGGACCAATGTCCCACATAATAATACTTTTTATATTTATTTCTTTAGACTCTAAGAAACATAAGGCTTCATGTGCAATCCTAGTTCCAAAAGAAAGCCCCAATAGATGAATTTTTGAATTTTTATACTTTTCAAAAATGTTTATTGCAACCTTTTCCCCAAGTTCATTTACCGACATACTCAATGAATTTTCAGCTAATAACCCAGGATATTGAACAATTTTTATATTTAACTCATTTAAATATTTATTTGCAAAATCGGTCAAACCATAAAAAGACCCTGAACGTGGAGGAAAAACAAACAAAATATCTTTTGAGTAATTCTGTTTTTCTAAGTCTATTAAAAGTCCGTTTAATGTTTGTGATTTATAAATAATACCTGATTTTATGTAAGGATAAATTTTCTCGATTTCGAGCAATAAATTTATCATTGTTAATGAATCACCTCCTAAGTTTTCTAAAGTTTCATTTTTTCCTAATTTTATAGAAAGCGGCAAAAATTTATTCCATATTTTAACTATTAAATCTTTCTTACTTTGACCATTATTATTTGTTTCTTTATTAGAAGTCAGATTTTTTTCAATATATTTTTTAATTGAAATTATATCATATTTAAAATTACTTAGAATAGGAATATTTTCCATTTCAAAAATATAGTTAGGCATATAATAATAGGGCAACTCACTTGTAATATATTTTTTAATAATATCAGCAACATCATTTATATTATCGTTACATTTTACTACAACAACCAAATAATTTTCATTTTCAATTTGATATAAAAGTGCTATTACATTTTTAATTATATCTATTTTACTTATTACAGATTCGAGCAAACTTAAATTAATACTAAACCCTCTTAATTTCTCATAAGAATCTTTTCTACCAACAAACTCTAGATTACCATCTTCTAGTAATAAAAACATATCTCCTGTGTGATAAATCCTTTCATCGTTATTATTAATAAACTTGTTTTTGGTTAATTCTTCATCATTCCAATACCCAAGACCAATAAATTTACTTGTAACAACAGCTTCTCCTATTTCTCCTGATGAACATTCTAAATTATTTTCATTTATTAAACTAAGTTTTTTATCGGGTAATTCAAATCCAACAGGCAAGGTTCCATTATTAATTACTGAATTTTTGTTAATAAACCATTGACAATATAAAGTTGTACATTCTGTTGCTCCAATTCCATTATAAATCAAAATATCTTCTGGAAATGTATCAAAAAGCTGTACTAGGTCTTTAGTATAAAATTTATCACCTGCAATATAAACTATTCTAACAGTACTGAATAATTTCTTAAAAAAACCTGAATTTATAAAAACTCTTAATAAATGAGGTATTGCATGAAAAATTGTTACCTTATGTTTATAAATTAATTCTGATATTTCTCTTAAACTATTTTCAATTGGCGACAAACAAATTAAAGAAGCCCCATTTAAAAGTGCTCCAAAAATATCTCTAATAGCACCACCTACATGAAGTTGATAAATCAATGTGAATTTATCATTTGATGAAATATGAATCGAGTTAGAATATTGCATTATATCGTGCAATAAAATTTGATGTGACTGATAAACACCTTTTATTAAGCCGGTTGTTCCAGAAGTGTAAATAATTGTAGCAATACTATCTTGGTTGCTTTTGCACAAAATTTCGCTACCTCCTTCTTGGTTTTCACAATTAACTTCTGATATTAAAAAAACATTAATATTATCAATAGCAGAATTTTTTTTGTAGTTCGCTTCATCTGAAATTATTAAATCTATGCCACTATGTTTAATAATTTTTTCAATATATTCATTTGAGGAACCACAATCTAAAGGGATATAAGGTATTCCTAACTTTAATGAAGAAAACATGGAAATAATAGAATCTGCTCCATTATTTAAATATATGCCTATAACTTTAGGTTTAAATAATTCTATTTGTTTAGAAATATTTAAAGTTATTCTCATTAAATCTTTATATGTATAAATATCATTTTTATCGTAAACGGCAATATTTTCAGGATATTCAAGACAAATGCTTTTAAATCTTTCAAAAATTGATTGATTTAAGTCATTGTATTTCCACTTATTAAAATCAATATTTTGTGGGCCATTAAAATCTAAACCTTTTTTCATTTACAAATTTAATTACTTGAAAAAAAAGTGATAAAACCTTTTTCTATTGGCATATATATTATGTTCTCTATCTTTTTTTTCACAAAATATTTTTATTGATAGAGCTTTATTTTATTTATTATACCTATTTCCACAAATATAATAAATTTTATATTGGTTTATTTTTGAATTGTTTGTATTTAATTTGACATAAAAAAAAGAGGCCATTAAGCCTCTTTTTTAATATTAAAATAATATTATTTATTTGCAATTACAATCACAGATTGCAGCTTGAGCAGCAGCTAATCTTGCGATAGGAACTCTGAAAGGAGAACAACTTACATAATTCATACCTACTTTGTGGCAGAATTTTACTGAGCTAGGTTCACCACCGTGTTCACCACAAATACCAACTTTTAAGTTAGGACGTGTAGATCTACCTCTTGTAGTTCCCATTTCAACTAATTGTCCAACGCCAGTTTGATCTAAAATTTCGAATGGATCATCTTTTAAGATACCTTTTTTATAATAAACAGGTAAGAATTTACCAGCATCATCTCTAGAATATCCGAAAGTCATTTGAGTTAAATCATTAGTTCCGAATGAGAAGAATTCAGCAGCTTCAGCAATTTCATTAGCTGTTAAAGCAGCTCTTGGAACTTCGATCATAGTACCTAATAAATAATCTATTTTGTCGTTTCTTTCAGCAAAAACTTTATCAATTGTTTCTCTAACAATTTTTTCTTGTAATTTAAATTCGCTTAAAGTTCCAACTAGAGGAATCATAATTTCTGGTGAAGATTTAATTCCTTTTGCTTTTAAGTTTAAAGCAGCTTCAATAATAGCTCTTGCTTGCATTTCGGTAATTTCAGGATAAGTGTTTCCTAAACGACAACCTCTATGACCTAACATTGGGTTAAACTCAGCTAAACTTTCAACTTTTGCTTTAATTTCTTGAACAGAAACGCCCATTTCATCAGCCATTATTTTTTGGTTTTCTTCTTCATGAGGAACAAATTCATGTAAAGGTGGATCTAATAATCTCACTGTTACAGGATAGCCATTCATTGCTTCGAAAATACCTTCAAAATCTTCTCTTTGAATTGGTAATAATTTAGCTAAAGCTTTTCTTCTTCCAGCTTCATCGTCAGCTAAAATCATTTCTCTTACAGATTTAATTCTGTCTCCTTCAAAGAACATATGTTCTGTTCTACAAAGACCGATACCTTTAGCTCCAAAACCCATTGCAACTTTTGCATCTTTTGGACTATCAGCATTAGTTCTAACTGCCATTTTAGTGTATTTTTCAGATAATTCCATTAATTTTCCAAAATCACCACTTAATTCAGGATCAATTGTTTGAATTTTTCCTTCATAAACTTCACCTGTTGAGCCGTTTAAAGAAATCCAATCACCTTCATTATAAACTATACCATCAATGGTCATAGTTTTTTCTTTATAATTAATTTTTATAGCACCTGCACCTGAAACACAGCATTTACCCATACCTCTTGCAACAACAGCTGCATGAGAAGTCATACCTCCACGAGCAGTTAAAATACCTTGAGCAAGGTTCATACCTTTTAAATCTTCAGGAGAAGTTTCGATTCTAACTAAAACAACTTTTTTACCATTATTTACCCATTCTTCAACATCATCAGCATGATAAACTATTTGTCCTGTAGCAGCACCTGGAGAAGCAGGTAATCCTTTTGCTAAAACTTTAGCATCAGAAATAGCTTTTTTATCGAAAACCGGGTGTAATAATTCATCTAATTTGTTAGGTTCAACTCTTAAAATTGCTGCTTTTTCATCAAGTTTACCTTCTGTAACTAAATCCATTGCTATTTTAACCATAGCAGCACCTGTTCTTTTACCATTTCTTGTTTGCAACATCCATAATTTACCATCTTGAATAGTAAATTCGATATCTTGCATATCTTTAAAATAGTCTTCTAATTTATTTTGAATTTCATCTAATTCTTTATAAACAACTGGCATTAATTCTTCTAATGAAGGGTATTTATTAGCTCTATCTTCTTCAGAAACTTTAGCTAATTTTGCCCATCTAAGTGAACCTTCTTTAGTAATTTGTTGTGGTGTTCTAATACCAGCTACAACGTCTTCACCTTGTGCATCAATTAAATATTCACCATTGAAAATATTTTCACCTGTTCCTGCGTCTCTTGTAAAAGCAACACCTGTTCCTGAATTACTTCCCATATTACCATAAACCATAGCTTGAACATTAACTGCTGTTCCCCATTCTTCTGGTATTTTATGCATTTGACGATAGTAAACAGCTCTTTCGTTTTGCCAGCTATCAAACACAGCCATTACAGCTCCCCATAATTGATCCCATGGGTCGGTTGGAAAATCTTTACCTGTATTTATTTTAACAGCTTTTTTAAATTCTTCTGCTAAATTTTTTAAATCATTTGCATTTAAATCTGTATCGTTTTCAACACCTTTTTCGTGCTTAAATCTTTCGATAATTTCTTCGAATGGATCAATATCTTCTTTTGTTTTTGGTTTCATGTCCATTACAACATCACCGTACATTTGAATAAATCTACGATAAGAATCCCAAGCAAATCTTTCGTTTCCTGTTCTGTTAATTAAACCAAGAACAGCATCTTCGTTTAAACCTAAGTTTAGAACTGTATCCATCATACCTGGCATAGAAACTCTTGAACCTGATCTAACTGATAATAAACATGGATTTTCTTTATCGCCAAATTTTGTATTCATAATATTTTCAACATATCTAACTCCGGCAATAACTTCATCTTTTAAAAGTTCAATAACTTTTTCACTACCTAGTTTGTTATAATCAGTACAAACTTCTGTAGTAATAGTAAATCCTGGAGGAACAGGCACTCCGATTAAATTCATTTCAGCTAAATTAGCTCCTTTACCACCTAATAAATTTTTCATTTCTGATTTACCTTCAGCCTGTCTATTGCCAAAAGTATAAACACGTTTAATACTACTCATTTTTTATAGATTTAATTGTTAATTTTTAAAACTGTGGAAATATTTTCCCTCTCCCTCCAAAATTAAATTATTTTATTGATTTTTAAAAAAATATTATTAAAACTTTTTTAAAATTTAATTTATTATTTCAAGATTGGGTTTATTTAATATTAAAACTTAATGTTGTATGATTATTTTTTCGAATTTATTTAGTTCTTCATTTTTAATATTTACGATATAAACTCCATCTTTATTCAGATAATTATTTAAATTTATTTTATTTGAAGTTGAAGGATTAATATCTTTATTAACACACAACTGACCTAAATCATTATAAATCAAAACAATAATATTTTTATCATAATTCTTTATATACAAGTTATTTTCAGAACAATAAACCGATATTTTATTTTCATTTAAAACATCAATATTATTAGCACTTTCAACTGTAATATAATCTATAATATTTAATGTATCGTTTGCGCAATTTTCTCGATAAGCTATAAGTTTAACACCAAAAACACCAATACTATCATAAGTAACTGTAGGATTTTCTTCTTTTGAAATATTAGGAATACCTCCTTGAAAAACCCAAAGTACAGAATCGGTATTATTTATTGTATTGTTTACAAAGTTTATTGTTTGACCTTGAAAAACACTTGTTGCATTTGCGTTAAAATCGGCATCAGGACAAAAAACTTCGATATTTATATAATCGTTTACAAATAAAGTATCGGGCGAACATCCATTTTTATATGTTATTAATTTTACATCGTAAATACCAACACTATCAAAACTTACAATCGGATTTTTAATAAAAGAACTATCTAAATGTGCTCCCTCAAAATACCATTTCCATTGTGATGGTAAATTTGTTGAAGTATCGTTAAAGTAAATATATTCGCCAATATCTGCAATTTGTTTATTCGAATTAAAATATGATTTTGGACACGTTTTAACAACCTTAACATAATCTTCTACGAGCATTGTATCAGACAAACCCGTAGCCGAGGTAACAATTAATTTTACATCATAAATTCCTTCATTCATATAATAAACAATAGGATTTTGCTCATTTGATATTGAAGGTGTTCCTCCTTCGAATTCCCATTCCCAAGTTTCAGGGAATTGAGTTGATAAATCTTCGAAAGAAATGGAATCTTCGTGAACTATTGAATCTTTATCTGAAGTAAAATCGGCTATTGGAGGTACAATTTTATCAATAGCACATGAAATAGCTAACTCTGCATCTATTCTACCTGCACCTAATTTACCTATATATGAAGCATTTTGTGCATCAATATTAACTGCTGTTGTTGTTAAGCACTCATAAATTTCTTGTTGTGTAATATTCGGATTAACATCATACATTAATGCTATTAAAGCAGAAACAATTGGTGCAGAACATGAAGTGCCTGAGCTAGTTTTATATAAATTGTCTCCTGTGTGCTTTAAGCCTCTAATACTTGAACCTGGAGCACAAATATCAACATCAGTTCCGTAATTACTAATAGATAATTTTGCATCAGTACTTGTAGTGGCGGCAACGCTTATTACATTTGCAAAACTACTAGGATAATGTGCCGCTGATGAGGTTTCATTACCAGCAGAACCAACAAACATAATTCCTTTATTATAACCTGATTGAATTATATTATTTATCCAAGAGTAGTAAGTTGAACCATAGCCAAAAGACATATTAATAATATTTGCTCCCGCTGCTATTGCATAAGCTATTCCGTCGGGAGTATAAGCTAAGGCATAATCCGAATCTCTGCCACACTTTACTGGCATTATTCTAGTATTATAGCCTAAAGAAGCTATACCTTTACTATTATTTGTTTCTCCTCCAGCAATTCCCGAAGTATATGTTCCATGATAAAATTGTGCATCAGGCGTTCCTGCTGGCGGATTACAATCACCATCATCAGAATCTAAATCCCAACCATGAACATTGTCTATATAACCATCGTTATCGTCGTCAATGTTATTGTTAGGAATTTCGTCATAATTAGTCCAAATCTTGTTCTTAATATCCTCATGTGTTATTCTTATAGCATCATCAATAATTGCAATAACAATATTAGTGTCTCCCTTGCTTAAATCCCATGCATTTGGAGCATTAATCTTTTTTAAATCCCATTGATACGAATTATATTGAGCATCATTAGGTGTAAAAGCATCAACAAATGCAATTGGATAATATTCAACCAAGTCAATAAAATCATTTTTCTCTAGTTCTGACTTTAATAAATCAATATTCTGAAAATCTTCAAATTCAATTTTAAATGTTCTTTCTAAAACCTTTAATCCAAGATTTGAATATGGTTTTGAAACATTTTTTATTTTAAAACTTTCGAAGTATTTATAAACATAATCTTTAAAAACATCTTCTCTATTACTTATTTTACTTCTATTAAAAATTTTAGATGTTTCGTATTCATTTTTTAATGTTACCACCAAAGTTCCATCAAGTTTATCGCTATAAACTGTTTGAGAAATAAGTTTTTTATTAAATAAAAATGAGATAAGCAACAGAAAAATTAGAATAAATTTAAAATTAATGGCATTTTTTTTCATAATTCCAAAAATATTAGTGTTTAGTGTTTTTTATAGTTTTTTAAAATTAACATTTTATCTTCTATAAATCAAGTTTTTACAATAAAAAAAACATTTATTTTTTATTTGAATTATCAAAATTCAACTTTTCTGTTTTTTAAAATATATTATTTTTTTTGAACAAATTATTAAAAAAGCTATACCTTTGTTTAACTATTTTTGGGGTGCCTAATAAGGCTGAGATCAAACCCTTTGAACCTGTCGGGTAATGCCGTTGTAGGGAAAAGCAATATCTCATTCCTTTTTTAAGTCTTCAAAAAGTTATTAATTAAAAAAATAAATTTTAATGAAGGCATTTATTAATAACAAAGAAATATCTATTGAATCGAATGTTTCTTTAAAAAAAATTATCGAAGATAATAATATCAAAAACTTTGTTGGTTTAGCAATAGCCGTTAATAACAATATTATTCCTAGAAAAGATTGGGATAACTATTTATTAAATGATGGCGATAAAATTATTGTTATTGAAGCAACTTGCGGTGGCTAACATTTATTTAAACTTATTTAGAATAAACAAAAAATAATAATTATGCAAAATAAAATTTCAGAAAACAAAATTACTTGTAGCCCTTTTCCTGGTTCAAAAAAAGTATATGTAAAAGGCAATATACATGATATTGAAGTTCCTATGAGAGAAATTCAACTTTCGGATACCATTGATAGAGAGGAGAATATAATTAAAAACGAGCCAGTTACTGTTTATGATACTTCGGGAATTTACACCGATCCTGATAAAGAAATTAATATTGAAAAAGGTTTGCCTAAACTTCGCCAAAAATGGATTGAAGAAAGAGGTGATATTGATGTATTAGAATCACTTTCTTCTGAATATGGCAGAAAAAGAATGAACGATAAATCTTTAGATGAATTGCGTTTTGAGCATGTAAATAATACCCCATATCGAGCTAAAAAAGGCAAATATACTACTCAACTTTATTATGCACGACAAGGTATTATTACTCCAGAAATGGAATATGTTGCAATAAGAGAAAATCAAAAAATGCAACAAGCTACTGAAAACAACAAACAACATAAAGGAGAAAGTTTTGGAGCTAATATTCCTTCTATTATAACCCCCGAATTTGTTCGCAGTGAAATTGCATCTGGCAGAGCAATTATTCCGGCAAACATTAATCATCCCGAAAGCGAACCTATGATTATAGGTCGCAATTTTCTTGTTAAAATAAATGCTAATATTGGTAATTCTCCTGTAACTTCAAGTATTTACGAAGAAGTTGAGAAGGCTGTATGGGCGTTTAGATGGGGTGCCGACACTATTATGGATTTGTCAACCGGCAAAAATATTCACGAAACCAGAGAATGGATCATAAGAAACTCCCCTGTTCCGGTTGGTACAGTTCCTTTATATCAGGCATTAGAAAAAGTTAATGGTGATGTTGAAGCTTTATCTTGGGAAGTTTATCGTGACACATTAATTGAACAAGCCGAACAAGGCGTAGATTATTTCACTATTCATGCAGGTTTATTATGGAAATATGTTCCTTATACTATAAATAGAAGAATAGGAATAGTTTCGAGAGGTGGCTCTATTTTAGCAAAATGGTGTATGCTTCATCATAAAGAAAACTTTTTATATACGCACTTTGATGAGATTTGCGAAATTTTATCGGCTTATGATGTAGGTATTTCTTTAGGCGATGGTTTAAGACCTGGAAGTATTGCTGATGCTAATGATAAAGCACAATTTTCTGAATTAACTACCCTTGGCGAATTAACTCAAAAAGCTTGGAAACACAATGTTCAGGTGTTAATTGAAGGACCTGGTCATGTGCCTTTGCAAATGATAAAACAAAATATGGACGAGCAACTTAAGCATTGTTTCGAAGCTCCATTTTATACATTAGGACCTTTGGCTACTGATATTGCTCCTGGTTATGACCATATAACTTCGGCTATTGGCGGTGCAATGATTGCTTGGTACGGAACAGCTATGCTTTGTTATGTTACACCTAAAGAACATTTAGGATTACCCGATAAAAATGATGTAAAAACAGGTGTTGTAACTTTTAAAATTGCTGCTCATGCGGCCGATTTGGCAAAAGGACATCCTGGAGCTCAAATAAGAGATAATGCTATGAGCAAAGCTAGGTTTGAATTTAGATGGAAGGATCAATTCCATTTAGCTTTAGACCCAGAAACGGCTCTTACTTTTCATGATAAAACATTGCCCGATGAAGGCAGCAAAAGTTCTCATTTTTGCTCTATGTGTGGCGAACATTTTTGTTCAATGAAGTCAACTCACGATGTTATTGAACTTGCAAAAAAGAAAGTGCAAGAGTTTAAAGAGTCTGGCGGAGAAATTTATATTAAATCGTAATTTATGATTGCAATTATTATTTCTAATCCAAAATACATTGATAATGAGTCGAATATAATAAATTCTTTGTTCGACAATGGTCTTATGTTTTTTCATATTAGAAAAGATATTGATGATATAAATAGTTTAGAAAGTCTTATTAAAAGCTTAAAACCAGAGTATTATAACAGAATAATATTGCATCATAACTTTGAATTAGTTGAAAAATACAATTTAAAGGGTTATCATTTTGGCAAGAAAACTAAGCATTTATTAAAAGATTTTATAAATAACAGTTTTCAGAAAAGTATTTCGTGCCATTATTTTGATGAAATTGAAAAATTACAATATAGTTTTGATTATGTTTTTTTAAGTCCAATTTTCGACAGTATCTCTAAAACCGATTATAAAAGCACTTTTAATAAAGATGAGTTAACGCAATTTATCGAAAATTACAAAAGTCAAAAAATTATTGCTTTAGGCGGTATTGCCGAAGATAATATTGATATTATTAAACAATTTGGATTTTATGGTTTTGCGATTTTAGGTGATTTGTGGGGTAAAAATATTAATAACAGTGTTTATTACATTAAAAATATTTTATCGAAATGCAGTTAAGACCTAATATATTAAGTATAGCAGGATTTGATCCTTGTGGTGGAGCTGGAGTTTTGGCCGACATTAAAGCTTTTGAAACTTGTGGTGCTTATGGTATGGGTGTTGTTTCTTCTTTAACTTTTCAAAACGATGACACATTCGATGGATTAAGATGGATTGATTTTGAAGAAATAAAGCAACAACTAAATTTACTAGTTAAAAATTATAATTTTGATTATTACAAAATAGGTATAATCGAAAGTTTAGATATTTTAGCTGATATAATTTTATATTTAAAAGAAACTCAACCAAATGCTAAATGTATTTGGGATACCGTTTTAAAAGCTTCGGCAGGATTTATTTTTCATAATAATATTGACAGAAACAAACTCGATTTTGTTCTAAAAAATTGCTATTTAATTACACCAAACATCGAAGAGGCAAAAGTTTTATTTAATAGTATTGAAGTTGAATATCTTCAAAAATTAATTACTGAAAATAATTATTGTAATATACTTCTAAAAGGTGGTCATAGCGATGGATTAGAAAAAAACGACATTTTAATTGAACCACAAAGCATAACTATTTTTGAAGGACAAAAATTTGAAAACTTCAAAAAACATGGAACAGGTTGTGTTTTATCTTCTGCCATAACTGCTTATCTTTCACTAAATTATAATTTAAAAGATTCGTGCAAAATGGCAAAAAACTATATTCATAATTTTATAAAAAGCAATAATAGTAATCTTGGTTATCATTCAATAAACAAATAAAAAATGGCAATAGACTTTAAAAATATTAAAGCTCAATATATTACTCATTATAGTGATAAATATGAACCATACCAATTAGCCGAAATGGCTTGTAAGGGAGGTATAAATTGCATTCAACTTAGAATGAAAAAAGCTAAACATGATGAGATTATTGAGCAGGGTTTGAAAATTAGAGAAATTTGTGATAAATACAATGCTATTTTTATTCTTAACGACAAAGTTGAGCTTGTTAAAACTGTTAATGCAGACGGTGTTCATGTTGGCAAAGATGATATGAGTGTTGAAAAAGCTAGAGAAATATTAGGTAATGATAAAATTATTGGCGGAACAGCTAATACTTTCGAAGACATATTATTGCATTATAAATACGGGGCTGATTATATAGGTTTAGGACCTTATAGATTCACAAAAACAAAAGAAAATTTAAATGCTATTCTTGCCAGAGATGGATATATGGATATTATTGAAAAGTGCGTAAATGCTAATATAATTATACCAATTTATGCTATTGGAGGAATAAGAGTTGAGGATATTAGAGAACTTTCATATACAGGAATATCAGGTATAGCATTGTCTTCGGTTATTAATAATTCCGAAAATCCGATAGAAAAGAGTAAAGAAATTATTAAAGAATTAGAAATCTATTTTAAATAATAAAAAATGGAACCATTAAAAATTGCCGACAAAATTTTTACTTCTCGCTTATTTACAGGAACAGGTAAATTTAGGTCAAATGAAGATATGCAAAAAGCATTATTAGCTTCGGGTTCAGAATTAGTAACAGTTGCACTTAAAAGAGTTGATATTGAATCGGGTAGCGATGATATGCTTAAGCATTTAAACAACAAACAATTTAATTTACTTCCTAATACTTCTGGTGTTAGAAATGCTGAAGAAGCCGTTTTTGTTGCACAATTAGCTCGTGAAGCTCTTGGTACAAATTGGTTAAAATTAGAAATTCATCCTGACCCAAAATATTTATTACCCGACCCAATTGAAACACTAAAAGCAACTGAGCAGTTAGTAAAACTTGGGTTTATTGTTCTTCCTTATATTCAAGCCGACCCTGTTCTGTGTAAACGATTAGAAGAAGCAGGTGCTGCAACTGTGATGCCTTTAGGTTCACCAATAGGTAGCAATAAAGGGTTAAAAACCATTGATATGCTTAGAATAATTATTGAACAAAGCAATATACCTGTTATTATTGATGCTGGTATTGGTGCTCCTTCTCATGCTGCATTTGCTATGGAACTGGGTGCATCGGCTGTTTTGGTTAATACTGCTATTGCTGTTGCAGAAAATCCGACAAATATGGCTATTGCATTTAAGATGGCTGTTGAAGCAGGTCGTATGGCTTATGAAGCAAAACTAGGAGCTGTTAGCCATGGAGCTAAGGCAAGTAGTCCTCTTACTAGTTTTTTAGATTAATTTGAAAAAGATGTCATTTAAAAATATTTTTGATAAATATAACTGGAACGCTGTTAAAGATTCGATTTATTCGAAAAATACTAATGATGTTGAAAAAGCATTAAATAGTAATAGTAGAACAATTGAAGATTTTAAAGCATTAATTTCGCCTTCGGCTTCAAGTTATCTTGAGCAAATGGCACAATTAAGTAATAAAATTACTCAAAAAAGATTTGGTAAAACAATACAATTATATATTCCTTTATACGTATCAAATTATTGTGAAAATCATTGCGTTTACTGTGGGTTTAATCAAAACAATAAAAGCAAAAGAATTTTATTAAATGAAGACGAAATTTTAAATGAAATTAAAGTTTTAAAATCTTATGGCTACGAACATGTTCTTATTGTTAGTGGTGAAGCTAAAAACAAAGCAGGTATAGAATATTTTGAAAGAATAGTTAAATTAATAAAACCTTATTTTTCGCTAATATCTTTCGAAGTTCAACCTTTAGAAACCGATGAGTATAAAACATTAATTAACAATGGTTTAAATACAGTTTATATTTATCAAGAAACTTATAATAAAGAAACTTATCCAAAATATCATTTAAAAGGCAAAAAAACCGATTTCGATTATAGACTCGAAACGCCTGACCGACTTGGCGAAGCAGGTGTAAGAAAAATTGGTATAGGAAATTTAATTGGTTTAGAAGACTGGCGAACCGAAGCTTTTTTTACTGCTTTGCATTTGAGTTATCTTGAGAAAACTTATTGGAGAACAAAATATTCTATTTCTTTTCCGAGGTTAAGGCCTTGTGAAGGTGATGTTTTTCAGCCAAATTTCCCGATGAACGATAAAGAACTTGTTCAAACAATTTGTGCTTACCGAATTTTTAACGAAGAAGTAGAACTTTCGATTAGTGTTCGAGAAAGTAAAAAATTTAGAGATAATATTATAAAACTCGGAATAACATCGATGAGTGCTGGTTCTAAAACCGAACCCGGTGGATATTCGTTGAATAACAATGCTTTAGAACAATTTGAAGTGCATGATAGCAGAACACCGAAGGAGATTGAAGCTATGATTAAGTCACAAGGTTATGAAGCTGTTTGGAAAGACTGGGATAAATCAATTTAATTAACTTAATTATGCAAGTTTTATCGGAAAAAGAAAAAGAAAGATATACAAGGCATTTAGCTATTGATGGTTTTGATGAGATTCATCAGTTGAAACTTAAAAATGCAAAGGTTTTAATTGTTGGAACTGGTGGATTAGGTTCTCCTGTTTCATTATATTTATCGGCGGCAGGTGTTGGAACCTTAGGTTTAATTGACAATGATGTGGTTTCATTATCAAATTTACAAAGACAAGTTTTGTATAATGAAGATGAAATTGGAATAAGCAAAATTGAACTAGCGAATAAAAAACTTAAATCACAAAACAATAATGTTATAATTAATCTTTATAATACAAGATTTACTCCAGAAAACGCTATTGATATTGCAAAAGAATATGATATAGTTGTTGATTGCACCGATAATTTTATTACAAGATATTTAATTGACGAGGTTTGCGAAAAACTTAAAAAACCTTTTGTTTATGGTTCAATTAGTGGTTTTAGCGGACAAGTATCTGTATTTCACTTAAATAGCAGTATTTCTTACACAATTTTATTTCCTGAAAAACCCGAACAACCTAAAAATATAATTGGCGTAATTGGAACAACACCTGCTATAATTGGAAGTATTCAGGCAAATGAAGTTATCAAAATTATTACTGGAATAGGAAAAACTCTTTCTGGGAAATTATTAATGATAAATACAAAAGAACTAAAATTTGATGTTCTAAATATTTGTTGAAATCATATAACTCGACAATAAAAAAAGTATTCGAGCTGAAACCATTTCGTCCCATTTATTTTCGCTTATTCCTGTTTCGGATAAATCAAAGCCTATAATTTTTTTACCGCTTTCTTTAATTTTCTTTAACAAAAATTCAACTTGCTCAAACTCTAATCCTCCCGGCACAGGAGTTCCGGTGTTTGGACATAAATAAGGATTTAACCCATCAATATCAAAACTTATATAAATATTTTTATCATTTATTTTTGAAATAATATCTAAAACTATATCAACCCAAAACTTACCGTTATACAATTGTTCTTTAATATATTTATCGGTAATCATCTCAATTTTATTATTGTTTTGAGCATATTTATTTTCAAACTCACAGTAATCTCTTATACCAACCTGAACAATTTTATTTACATTACTAATTCTTGAAGCATGATTCATTATTGTAGCATGAGAATACTTGAAATTCTCGTAAGATTGTCTTAAATCAGCATGAGCATCTATTTGAAGTATAGAAAAACTCTCGTATTTTTTGCTAACAGCTTTTATTAAACCCAAAGCAATGCTATGCTCCCCTCCTACTAATGCAACAAGTTTATTTTTATTTAACCAATTAGTCGAAATTTCTTCGACCTTGTCATTTAACCACTCACCTGATTTATCAACTTCATTAATAATATTTAAATCTTCTTCTCCGCCGTTTTCGATTAAACTTATATAATTTTTAGAAATAGCCGATATTTTCTCGTTTTTTTCAATAATATCTTTATTAAAAACATCCATAGAAATGCCTTCTTTCCATGCATCATTTAAATCAGAATTAAACAAATCTATTTGAAATGAAGTTTCTAAAACTTCTTCGGGTGCTTTTGAAGTTCCAGAGCCAAAAGAAACTGTTGCTTCCCATGGAACGGGAATAACTACAACTTTAGCATTTTCTGTATTAAAGTCTAATCCAAATAAATTACCTTTAATACTCATTTCATTAGGGTTAAAATTGCTCATATATTGCTTTTTATTTTACACCCTTTTAAAAATTCTGATGTTAACATCTTCTTTTTTGAAGCAGGTTGAAGTTCAATTATTTTTAACCATTTATCCTTTGCAGAAATATATAGTGATTTATTATTTTCGATATAAACTTTACCAGAATTAGCCTTAATGTTTAAATCAGCTATTTCATTTTCATATATCTTAACAAATAATAACTCATTATTTTCTAATAATATTTCGGTAAAAGCAGCAGGATAAGGAGATAGTCCTCTAATGAAATTATAAATTTTTTCAGAAGAATTATTCCAATCAATTTTGCAATCTTCTTTAAATATTTTTGGAGCTAAATTAATTTTATCTGCAATTTCATTACAAATATCATTTTGATTAACACAATCAAAGCAAGAATCTTTAATAGCATTTACTGTTTTAACAAGTAGCTTAGAACCTATGTCCATTAATTTATCGTGCAATGCTCCAGCATTATCACTGTTTTCAATTTTAACCTTTTCTTGCATCAAAATATTTCCACAATCAATATTTTCATCAATAAAAAAAGTAGTAACACCCGTTTCGGTTTCACCGTTAATAATAGCCCAATTAATTGGAGCTGCCCCTCTGTATTGAGGAAGTAAAGATGCGTGCAAGTTAATAGTTCCGTATTGAGCAGAATTCCAAACAACTTTTGGCAACATTCTAAAAGCAACAACAACAATTAAATCGGGTTTAAGGTTTTGTAATTCTAAAACAAAAGATTCATCTTTTAGATTAGTTGGTTGCAAAATATTTAAATTCATTGACTCTGCATAAAGTTTAACGGCAGAACAATTAACTTTTTGACCTCTACCCGAAGGTTTATCAGGTGCTGTAACAACACCAACGACATTATATTTATTTTTTACAAGTTCGTCCAACGATTTTACAGCAAAATCAGGAGTCCCCATAAAAACTATATTCATAAAATTATGATTTTAATTATCAATTAATTTATTTTCTAAAGCCACCATTTTAATAGCTGCAATAGCTGCATCTTCTCCTTTATTACCTAATCTACCACCAGCTCTTTCTTTTGCTTGTTCAAAAGTATCGGTAGTTAAAACTCCGAATATCACAGGTGAAGAATATTTAAGTTGAAGGTTAATTAGTCCATTAGCTACCGCCTCACATATAAATTCAAAATGACGAGTTTCGCCTTGAACAACACAACCCAAGCAAATAACTGCCGAAACTTCGGTATATTCTAACAATAACTGAGCACCTGAAACTAACTCATAGCTACCGGGTACATATTCAACTTTTATATCTTCTTTTGTAACACCATTTTCTAATAAAACCTTCACCGCAGATTCTAACATCGCATTAGTTATTTCTGAATGCCATTCTGCTACAACTATACCCATTTTCATGCCTTTAGCTGAAGGAATATTTTGTGATTCTACTCTTAAATTTGTTGCCATATCTAATAATTTTATTTTAGGCAAAATTACTTATTTTTTAAATCAAATCAAATCTATTAGATTGTATTTTGTTGTGGCAATGATATGGGATATTTTTGTTTAATTTTTATTTTTCTACCATAATGTCGCTCCTACGGAGCTTATTGGTTTGTTTGTTTTTCCATATATGCCTACCATAATTCCGCCTCTACGAGGCTTATTGGTTTGTTTGTTTTTTTATTTTATTACCATAATGTCACCATTACTTGGCTTGTTGGTTTGTTTTCCTACTACCATAATGTCGCTCCTACGGAGCTTATTGGTATTATTATTTTTATCATTTTCCTACCATAATGTCGCCTCTACGAGGCTTATTGGTTTGTTTGTTTTTCCATATATTCCACCATAATATAGCCTATACGAGGCTTTTGCAAACAAAAAACCAACAAAACACCGTAGGTGTGACATTATGGTAACAACACGAAACAAAAGAGATTAAAGCTCCGTAGGAGCGACACCCTATTAATTTATAAATTCAAATACATATTCATTACTAAATAAATCGGGATTATTTTTATTTATCTACAATAGTAGAAATTTTTAATATCATCTAGACATCTCATTGCTCTTTTTATTTTTAAGGTATCTACAATAGTAGAAATTTTTAATATCATCTAGACAATACAACTTATTTTGCTTCTATTACTATCTACAATAGTAGAAATTTTTAATATCATCTAGACATAGATTAGATTTATTCGCCGCATTATTATCTACAATAGTAGAAATTTTTAATATCATCTAGACGAAAAAGGCGACCAACTTAATATTGACTATCTACAATAGTAGAAATTTTTAATATCATCTAGACATTTTTTTGCTTGTCAGAACCCATAAACATCTACAATAGTAGAAATTTTTAATATCATCTAGACGATGAAAAAAGAAACAAAAGAGAATAGATATCTACAATAGTAGAAATTTTTAATATCATCTAGACTGTTTTAGCTTTGTTTTAATATTAATCTATCTACAATAGTAGAAATTTTTAATATCATCTAGACTATTATCTTTGGGATTAACCTCTTTTAATCTACAATAGTAGAAATTTTTAATATCATCTAGACAATGGCTTGTAACAGGAGGTGGTACTGAATCTACAATAGTAGAAATTTTTAATATCATCTAGACCTCTGATTATAGCGTTATAATTTTCATTATCTACAATAGTAGAAATTTTTAATATCATCTAGACTAATAATAATTTCAAAGAACCTGTTCCATATCTACAATAGTAGAAATTTTTAATATCATCTAGACATACATAAAAGGTAGCATAGGCTTACCATATCTACAATAGTAGAAATTTTTAATATCATCTAGACGATAGGAGTAAAGATTTAAGATTTTTTCTATCTACAATAGTAGAAATTTTTAATATCATCTAGACTAAAACTTTAGTAAATACCGCACCTTTTATCTACAATAGTAGAAATTTTTAATATCATCTAGACTTGTATCCCTAAAAAACCAACAAAACACCGTAGGTGTGACATTATGGTAACAACACGAAATAAAAGAACTTAAAGCTCCGTAGGAGCGACATTATTAATTTATAAATTCAAATACATATTCATTACTAAATTCTATCTTGAACTTTTCTAACAAATCTAAATACTCTTCTTTAAAAGTTCTTTTTCTATGATGTTGCTCTTGGTTGGTTATATATTTTATAACACCATCTCTTTGAGAACGTGAATAAGAAAATGCACCATATCCTTCTTGCCATGAAAATTTTCCTGAAAACATTTTATTGTCATTTATCCATTTTGATGAATTTGATTTTATTGTTCTTGCTATTTCTGATAATGATTTTGTTTTCGACATTTCAAAGAATACATGAACATGGTCTTCAAAACCATTTACAGCCAAAGGATATTGATCTAAATTATTTAATATCCCTGTTATATATTTATATAAATTTATTCGCATTTCACTATCAAAAAGAGATTGTCTTCCTTTTACTGCAAAAACGAGATGAATATTGATTTGTGTATATGTATTTGCCATATTACCATAATTTCCCTCCTACGGAGCTTGTTTGTATTATTGTTTCTCTACCATAATGTCGCCTCTACGAGGCTTATTGGTTTGTTTTTTTTTATTTTATTACCATAATGTCGCCTCTACGAGGCTTATTTGATTGTTTATTATTCTTTCTCTACCATAATTCCGCCTCTACGAGGCTTATTGGTTTGTTTGTTTTTCCATATATTCCACCAGAATATAGCCTCTACGAGGCTTTTGCAAACAAAAAAACAAAAAACACCGTAGGTGTGACATTATGGCAACACACAGAAAAAACCTATTCTAATTAGTTTACTCTTTTCATCAAAAAATTTATTAGAAAAATACAATATTTTTTTTTACTACTAATAATTTATAAAGTTTTTTTTATATTATTTAATAGTAATCTGTTTTGGGCTATATTTTTTTTTATTTATGCTCTTAAAAAAATTATACTTAAAATAAAGACCTAAGTTGTGCGACCCAGAAAGCGTTCGGGATTTTCTTCGCACTAAATAAAACCTGGTTTGCAACTAACAAAAATTAGTAAGACCCCTTTGGGGTCAAAGGTTTGTAGCCATTAATTTGGCTACAAACCTCAGGACTTCTTCGAAGTCCAACAGAAACGACAGGAAATTCCGTATTTACGGCATATAGTGTATCAAAGGCACGGATTACAAATCCACGCCAGCCCCCGTTGTTCGTAGTTTTTAACTACGAACCAAATAAAAGTTGGTTTGCAACTAACAAAACAAGCTTTAGTTTGGTAATGTTAAAAAAAAGGTAGTTTTATGTATATAATTGTATTTAAAAAACTACAGTTTATTAAATGCGTAGTTCGGAAACTACGCATAACTAAGCTTCTTCGAAATCCAACAGAAACGACAGGAAATTCCGTATTTACGGTATATAGTGTATCAAAGGCACGGATTATACCAAAGTGAAATATATTTAGCACCAAAAGTAAAACGTAACTATTTTTTT
>CAZJKL010000022.1:0-42062 GCA_964546655.1 uncultured Bacteroidales bacterium
ATCTTGAGAATGTAAATTGTGGTTCTTTAACTCCTGCTTCGGTACCAGCTAATTTACTTGTATAACCCATTAAAAACCAAAGCATAGCTTGTTCTTTGTTAAGTTTAGAAACCGGAGGAAGAACTCCATAAGCATCAGCAGTTAAAAATAAAATTGTTGACGGATGGCTTCCTAATGAATCTTTTTTAATGTTCTTTAAAAAACTTAAAGGATAAGAAGCTCTTGAGTTTGGCGTAATTCGGTCATCAAAAAAGTCAAATGTTCCATCAGGATACATTAAAGCATTTTCTATAATTGAACCATGATAAATATAGTCTTCTTTATGTAATACTGCATCATAAATTTCAGGTTCTTTTTCAGGGTCAATATCAATCATTTTTGCATAACAACCATTTTCGAAATTAGCTATTCCCGTATCGCTCCAGCCATGTTCATCGTCTCCAATTAATGCACGGTTAGGGTCGGCCGATAAAGTGGTTTTCCCTGTTCCTGATAATCCAAGTAATAATGCTGTCTTTCCATCTTTACCTTCGTTTGCAGAACAATGTAAAGGTAAAATATTTTCGAATGGTAAATAATAATTCATTACTGTGAATAACATTTTTTTAACAGAGCCCAAATATCTTGAACCTATTACAATACCAATTCCTCTTTCATAATCAATTGCAATTACTAAATCAGATGTTTTACCATTTGCTAGTTTTCTTAATCTGCCATTATATCTTTCTGAGTCAAGTTTTCTGTTAGGTAAAGCCAATACATAAAAAGGTTTATTTGCATAAATACTTTTATCAATATCTTTAGGAATTGGTCTAAACATATTGTCGGTAAATAAAGCTGTAAGTGCTTTATTTGAAACAGTTTTTACAGGTAATGCATAGCTTGAATCTGCACCAATAACTCTATCGGTAACATACAATCTTTTTCTTGTTTTAATAAAATTAATTGCATCTTCAAATAACATATCAAATGTTTCTTCTTCAATTGCAATATTATTTGGTGATTGCCAATCGATGGTGTTTTCATTTTCTTTTCTTTTTACCATAACAGTATCTAAAGGACTTCTTCCTGTAGAGATAGGTTCTGTCCAAATAGCTAAAGCACCACATTCTGTAGCAATACATTCTTTATTATGAACTGCTTCTTGAATAAGAAATTTTCGGTTAATATTATCATACAACTCAGGGTGATTCTTTATTTCTGAGTCAATTACATTTTTTAAATCTATATTTGTTTTCATTATTTTATATATTATTATTAGTTAAAAGTATATCCATTTCATTTTTCATTTTTTCGGCTTCTTCTTTTGCCTTAATGTTAAAATCAATGCCAGAGCTAGCATAAATAATATTTCGAGAAGAATTAACAATCAATCCGCACTCTTTATTTATCCCATACTTTACTACTTCTTCTAAACTACCTCCTTGGGCACCAACTCCTGGAACCAATAAGAATGAATCCGGAACAATTTTTCTAATTCCTTCGAGCATTTCGGCTTTTGTTGCACCAACAACATACATTAAATTATTGCTACTGCCCCAATTTAAAGATGTTTTTAAAACTCTTTCATATAAAAATTCGTTTGTGTTTTCAATTTTATGTGTTTGAAAATCATAAGCTCCTTTATTTGATGTTAATGCTAAAAGAATAACCCATTTATTAGCATATTCTAAAAAAGGAGAAACTGAATCTTCTCCCATATAAGGAGCAACAGTAATTGCGTCAAAATTTAAAGTTTCTAAAAATGCTTTTGCATACATTTGAGACGTATTTCCAATATCACCTCTTTTAGCATCAGCTATTGTAAAAACATTTGGGTATTTTTCATTTAAATAATTAATGGTTTTTTCTAAACTAATCCAACCTTTGTATCCCAAACTTTCGTAGAAAGCTATATTTGGTTTATATGCAATACAATATTGGTTAGTTGCATCGATAATTTGTTTGTTAAATTCAAAAATTGGATCTTCGTTATCTAACAAATGTTTAGGTATTTTTTTTATGTCGGTATCAAGACCTATACATAAAAAAGATCTCTTAATTTTTATTTGCTCAAATATTTCTATTTTATTCATATCTATATGTTTTTAATCAACGTTTAATCCTTCTTTTAGCTTTTCTGCATTTTCAGCAACCTGAAGTGCATCTATTATTTCTTGAATTTCGCCATTCACAATAGCTTGTAAATTATACATAGTTAAAGAAATTCTATGATCAGTCATTCTACCTTGTGGATAATTATATGTTCTAATTTTAGCTGACCTATCGCCTGTTGAAACCATTGTTTTTCTTTTTCTTGAAATTTCATCAAGATATTTTTGATGTTCAAGATTGTATATTCTGGTTCTAAGTTCAGCCATAGCTTTATCTAAGTTTTTAAGCTGAGATTTTTGATCCTGACAAGTAACAACTATTCCAGTAGGTAAGTGAGTTAATCTAATAGCCGAATATGTGGTATTAACAGATTGTCCTCCAGGACCCGAAGAACAATATGTGTCTTTTCTAACTTCGTCAGGTCTTATTTCAACATCAACTTCATCAGCTTCAGGTAAAACAGCTACAGAAGCAGCAGAAGTATGAACTCTACCTTGTGTTTCGGTTTGTGGTACTCTCTGAACTCGATGAACTCCAGATTCATATTTTAACTGACCATAAACACCATCACCAGATATTTTTATAATAATCTCTTTGTATCCACCAACAGTTCCTTCGGCAACACTTGTAACTTCCATTTTCCAGTTTTTAACTTCGCAGTATTTGGTGTACATTCGTAATAAGTCACCTGCAAAAATACTAGCTTCGTCTCCACCTGTTCCTGCTCTAATTTCTAAAATCGCGTTTTTATCGTCATCAGGGTCTTTAGGAATTAAAAGTATTCTTATCTCTTCTTCTATTTCATTTTTACTTACAATCAACTTATTTAATTCTTCTTTAGCCATTTCTCTAAATTCTTCATCTTTTTCTGTAGCTAAAATTTCTTTTGAAGACGTAATATTTTCTACAATATTTTTGTATTTATGGTATGCTTCAATTATTGGTTCTAGGTTTTTATATTCTTTATTTAATTGAACATATTTTTTTTGATTATTAATTATGTCTGGATTTATTAATTCTTCTCCAACGAAATCGAATCTTTTTTTAATATCCCCTAATTTTTCTAACATATTCTATATTTATTTAATAATTAAATTCTCCTTGATCATTTTTAATTGTTAATGCTTTTTTATCAGATTTTTCAACTCTTCCAATAATCTTAGCATCAACATTAAACGATTTTGATATTTTGATTATATCTTCTGCAACTTTTTCGTCAACATACAATTCCATTCTGTGACCCATATTAAACACTTTATACATTTCTTGCCAAGAAGTATTCGACTGTTCTTTAATAATTTTAAATAAGATAGGAATCTCAAACATATTGTCTTTAATAATATGAACATTATCGCTAACAAAATTTAATACTTTTGTTTGAGCTCCTCCGCTACAATGTATTATTCCACTAATATTTGGTTTATGTTTTTCGATAATACTTTTTATAATTGGAATATATGTTCTTGTAGGTGATAAAACTAATTTACCAATATCAAGTGGCGAATCAGAAATGGTGTCGGTTAAATTATATTTGCCTGAATAAACTAAATCATTAGGAACAAGGGCATCATAACTTTCAGGATATTTTTCTGCTAAAATTTTATTAAAAACATCATGTCTTGCAGAGGTTAATCCATTACTTCCCATTCCACCATTATATTCGTCTTCATAAATAGCTTTTCCGTAGCTACTTAACCCAACTATTACATTACCGCTTTTTATATTATTTTCGATTACATCAATTCGTTTCATTCTGCAAGTAGCAGTACAATCAACAATAATTGTTTTAACAATATCTCCAACATCAGCAGTTTCACCTCCAGTTAAATATACACCAACACCTAATTTTCGAAGTTTTTCAAGAATTTCTTCTGTTGAATTAATAATTGTTGCAATTACTTCTCCAGGTATTAAATTTTTATTCCTTCCTATTGTTGATGATATAAGAATATTATCAGTAGCACCAACGCAAATTAAATCATCAATATTCATTATTATAGCATCTTGAGCTATACCTTTCCAAACAGATAAATCACCTGTTTCTTTCCAATAAATATATGCTAAAGAAGATTTTGTTCCTGCTCCATCTGCATGCATTATATTGCAAAAATCGATATCATTTCCGAGAATATCTGGTATTACTTTGCAAAAAGCATTTGGATATAATCCTTTATCAATGTTTTTAATTGCATTATGAACATCTTCTTTTGATGCAGAAACTCCTCTGTTTAAATATCGCGAATCACTCATTTTTTAGTTTATTTTTCAAATAATAACAATTAAAAAAACGCCCCATAAATTTATGAGACGTTTAAATAAAATGTTATAAAAAATATTTAATTAGTTTTTTGTTTTGTATCTACTTTCTTTTTTGGAGCAAAATTCCAAGAAACAATTTTAAAGTCGGTTCTTCTGTTTAATTGATGAGCTAACTCTCTATCAACATCATTTTTAATAGCTGTAACATAATCACAATTTAATAAAAGACCTTCTTCGAAAGGAGTTAATCCTTTAAGTTTTTCATTAATTTTTCTTGGTTCGCCTTCTCCCATTCCTTTAAATTGTAATCTGTCAGGATCAATACCTTTTTCAATTAAGAAATTAACAACCGATTGAGCTCTTTTTTCTGATAATTTTTGATTGTATTCATCAGAACCTCTACAGTCAGTATGAGATCTTAATACAATTGTAATTGTAGGGTTGTCATTTAATGTTTTAATTAAACCAAGTAATGAATCTTGATATTGAGGTTTTAAATCCCATTTATCTAAATCGTATCTAATTTCTGGAAGAACAATTTCTTTTTCTTCAACAACAGGTGTTAATTCAAAATTCAATTTTAAATCAGTTGAAATATTTAAATTAATTGTTGTTGTTTTTGCAACAGAATTAAGATAACGTGGTGAATACTTAGTTTCTTGTTCTTTACTAACATTTAAAATGTATGTAGTGTTTGGCATTATAACAGTTTCGTCAAAATTATAAGCACCTGCAACGTCTGTATTAACTTGAAGATTTGTTCCATCAGTTCCTTCTAATGAAACAGAAGCACCTGCAATAATATTTTTTGTTTCAATATCTTTAACAACACCAGATAAAGTGAATTTCAATGGAGGTAAGTAGAAATAATATATATCAGTTCCGTTTTTACCACCTATTCTGTCAGAAGTAAAATAACCTCTTTCCATTTCTTCTTCTATAATAATTCCAAAATCATCTCCTTCTGAGTTAATAGGACATTTTAAATTAATAGGATTTCCAAATTTTCTTGCATCATCTTGAGTTGTTTCAGCTTTAAAGATATCTAATCCTCCCATGCCTATATGTCCGTCAGATGAGAAATATAAAGAACCATCTGGATGAATGAAAGGGAAAACTTCTTCTCCTGGAGTATTAATTGCTGGACCTAAATTTATAGGTGTTCTAACCCATTGGTCTTGTGTTCTTTTTCTATAAATAACCCAAATATCATTTCCACCATATCCGCCTGCTAAATTAGCTGCAAAATACAAAGATAATCCGTCTTTAGAAATAGTTGCATGTCCCATAACAGATGTATCAGAAACACCAGGTATTGGAAGTTCTTCTGCGTCCCCAAATTCTAAATTATTTTTTGGAGCCATCATTATAACACAACCTAATTTTTTCTTTTTTTCTACACCGCATCTTGTAAAATAAAGTGTTGAATATTCACTGTCAAAATATGGTGTTCCTTCAGCAGCATAAGTATTAACTGTTTCAGTAATAGGAATTGGAGTGCTCCATTTGCCTTTATTATCAATTTTTGTATAATAAATATCGTGGAAAGCTTTACCTGTTACTCCACTTGGTGTGCTACCAATAGAACCTTCTCTGTTTGAAGAAAACAATAATTCTGAATATGTTTTGTCTGCATAAGCAGAACTCCATTCGTCAAATTTTGTATTAATTTGCGACATGTTTTCAACTATGTATCTATTAGGTGAATCTTTCCATTTTAAAGCTAACTGACAAGATTTAATTCCGTTTTCACCTCTTGGGTCATCCTGACGAACTTTTTTATATTCTTCATATTCGATCATAGCCAAATCATATTTGCCTTGACTTCTTAATGATTCTGCATAATACAAATAAATTGATTGCTCAGGATATTTTATTTTTATAGCTTTTTTATACCAAACTTCT
Source organism: uncultured Bacteroidales bacterium (assembly GCA_964546655.1). Classification (GTDB taxonomy): domain Bacteria; phylum Bacteroidota; class Bacteroidia; order Bacteroidales; family CAZJKL01; genus CAZJKL01. The sequence goes on from CAZJKL010000022.1 coordinate 6,259, forward strand.
GAATTTCTAGAATCTTTTAACAATCTATAGCATTCAGCTACATTATATATAATGTCAGCTTTTGTATTTCTGTCAACTTTTTTATATGCTTTTTTATATAAATCAATTGCAGTAGAAAATTGTTTGCATTTGTAAGCTAAATTTGCTTCTCTTAATAAAGTAGCTTTGTTTTGTCCTGTTGTATTTAATGAAAATAATACAAAAAATGCGGCAATTAGGGTAAATAGTTTATATATCTTCATATTCCTTGCATGAATTTAATTAATATGTTCGCTAAAATAATTTTTTTTTTCTACAAATAAAAATAATTTTTATTTATTATAATATGTTTATAAATATATTTTTTTGTTTTTAGTTAATTTTTAATTTTTATTTAACAAAAAGTAATTCTCTATATTTTGGTAAAGGCCATAATTTATCATCAATTAATAATTCTAATTTATCTGAATAAAGTCTTATATTTTCGAAATATGGCAATACATTTTCGCAATAAACTTTAGCTTTTTCTTCAGTTGAATCTATTTTATTAGCATTTTTTCTTTCATTTATCATTCCAACAACATTTTTTCTTAATTCTGAAACATGTTTCGAAATTCTTTTTATTGTTTCAAGTTGATCTGATGATAATTCTTTATATTCTTTATCTGAAAATAAATTCTTTAATCCATTAACATTTTCAATCAAAATATTTTGGTATCTAATTGCAACAGGAATTAAATGGTTATTTGCAATATCTCCCATAACTCTAGATTCTATTTGAATTTTTTTAATATAATTCTCTAGCTTTATTTCATATCTTGCATGTAACTCTCTCTCATTTAATATGCTATGCTTTGTAAAGATTTTCATTGTTTTCTCTGAAACAAACGATTTAAGTGCATCTGGAGTTTTTCTAATATTAGGTAGTCCTCGTTTTTCTGCCTCTTTTATCCATTCATCACTATAGCTATTACCTTCAAATCTAATTGCTTTAGTTTCTTTAATATATGTTCTAATTACTTCATATATTGCGTCTTCTTTTTTTGTTCCTTTTTTAATAAGTAAATCAACTTCTTTTTTAAATTCAATTAATTGATTTGCTACTATTGTATTAAGAACTATCATCGATGCAGAACAATTTGCACTTGAACCAACTGCTCTAAACTCAAATTTATTTCCTGTAAATGCAAAAGGAGAAGTTCTGTTTCTGTCAGTATTATCCATTAATATTTCTGGAACTTTAGGTATGTTTATTGTACTTTCTTTTCCACTTCCAACTTTTACTTTTCCTTTTTCAAATTCATCAAGTGATTTAGATAATTGACTTCCAATAAATGCCGAAATAATTGCAGGAGGTGCTTCGTTTGCTCCAAGTCTTAAATCATTTCCTGCAGAAGCAATACAACCTCTTAATAATTCTGCATTGTCTTTTACTGCTTTTAATATAATAGCCAAGAAGGTTAAAAATCTAAAATTTGATTTGCTTGTTTTTCCTGGCGATAATAAGTTTATTCCTGTATTAGTTGCTAATGACCAGTTATTGTGTTTTCCTGAACCATTAACTCCTGAATATGGTTTTTCATGTAATAATACATTAAAATTGTGTTTTTGAGCTACATCTTCTAAAATATGCATTAATAACTGATTATGGTCAACAGCTAAATTAACTTCTTCGAAAATAGGTGCACATTCGTATTGATTTGGAGCAACTTCATTATGTCTTGTTTTTACTGGAATTCCAAGTTTATGTGCCTCTATTTCATATTCTTTCATAAACGCAACAACTCTCTTTGGTATAACTCCAAAATAATGATCTTCTAATTGTTGGTCTTTCGCTGAAGCATGTCCAAACAATGTTCTACCTGTTAACATTAAGTCGGGTCTTGCGTTGTATAAAGCTGAATCTACAAGAAAATATTCTTGTTCCCAACCTAAAGTTGCATGAACTTTTGTAACATCTTTATCAAATAATTTGCAAACTTCGGTTGCTGCTTTATCTATTAATGTTAAAGTTTTAAGCAATGGTGTTTTATAATCTAATGCTTCTCCTGTGTATGATACAAATATTGTAGGCAAACATAATGTTTCATCTAAAATAAATGCTGGAGATGTTGGATCCCAAGCTGTATATCCTCTTGCTTCAAAGGTATTCCTTATTCCTCCGTTTGGAAAACTTGATGCGTCTGGTTCTTGTTGAATTAATTGTGTTCCATAAAAGCTTTCTATTGCTTTTCCATGTTCAATAATATCGATAAATGAATCATGTTTTTCTGCTGATGAACCTGTTAAAGGTTGAAACCAATGTGTATAATGTCTTGCTCCTTTACTTATTGCCCAAGCTTTTAAAGATGCAGCAATTTGATCTGCTATTCTTCTGTCAATTCTTTCTCCATCTTCAATTGCTTTTACCAATATTGTATATGCTTCTTCTGATAAAAATTCGCGCATATATACTTTTTTAAATACCATGTCGCCATAGTAATCAGAAGCTTTTTCTGATGGCCATTTAACTTCTTTTGGTTGACGTTCTAATGTACGTTCTAATGCTTTAAATCTGATGTTTTCCATATATTTAATAATATATATATTTATTTAATATTTGATGTTTCTTCCGTTATTTCGTTAATAGTTCTTCTAAATTCTTTTATTGCTTTCCCTAAGCTTCTTGCTATATCTGGGATACTCTTTGCTCCAAAAAAAAGCAATACAAATAAAAAAATAACTACTAATTCTCCTAATCCTATTTCCATAATATTTTAAACGTAAAAGAGCCTTATCACTTTAATGATTAAGGCTCTTAAAAATATTTTATTTAAATTTATTATTTCTCTTCATCTTTTTTACTGCCAATTTTATATGTATCTAGCATTAAAGGTGTAGCAATAAATATAGATGAATATGTTCCAACGCTAATACCAATAATCATTGCAAACATAAAACCTCTTAATGTTTCGCCACCAAAAATAAATATGATTATTAACACAATAATAGTTGTAAAAGAAGTGTTTAAAGTCCTGCCTATTGTGCTATTAATAGCTTCATTTGCTACAATTGCAATTGGTCTTGATTTAGCATGACTAATATACTCTCTTATTCTATCAAAAACAACAACTGTATCGTTAATAGAATAGCCTATAACTGTTAAAATTGCTGCGATAAATGCTTGATCTATTTCTAAAGAGAATGGTAAAAATCCATAACATAAAGAGAAAATCGAAAGCAATATTAATGCATCATGTATTAAAGATGCACTAGCTCCCAGACTAAACTGCCATTTCTTAAATCTAATTAATACGTAAATGAATATTCCTGCAATTGAAATTAAAATAGCATATAGTGCATCCAATAAAATATCATCAGCTATTGTTGGTCCAACTTTTTGAGAACTTAAAATTGTTGGCGTTTTGCCCGAAACTTTACTTAAGCCTGCAACTAATTTATCTTCAACAATTTGATCTGCTTTTTCGTCTTCTGAATCAATCATAAAACTAGTAATAATTTTTACCTGTGTTGAGCCACCAAATTCTTTCACTTCTGGTCTTGATTCTATTCCTTTTTCATTTACAAATACTCCTTTTAATACATTTTTTACTTCAGAAGTTGATACCGATTTGTCAAACCTTACAAGATAGCTTCTGCCGCCTTGAAAATCAATGCCTTTATCAAATCCTCTAGAAAATATTGAAATCAATCCAAGTATTATTATTATTCCTGATATCGCATAAGTGATTTTCCTCATTCCACCAAAATCAATATTTATATTACTAAATAAATTTCTAGTATATTTTGTGTCAAAAGTTATAACCTTATTTTTATCCATCATATAAATAAATATTAATCTAGTTATAAATATTGCAGAGAATAAAGATGTTAAAATACCAATTATTAAAGTTGTTGCAAAACCTTTAACAGGACCTGAACCAAATAAGAATAAAGCAATACCTGTTAATAATGTTGTAACGTTCGCGTCTATAATTGATGAATATGCTTTTTTATATCCGTCATCAATTGCAAGTCTTATTCCTTTTCCATTACGAACTTCTTCTCTAATCCTTTCAAAAATAAGAACGTTTGCATCAACTGCCATCCCCATAGTTAAAACAATACCTGCAATACCTGGCAATGTTAATACTGCTCCTAAAGAAGCTAAAACGCCAATAAGGAATAAAATATTTGCTATTAATGCAATGTCTGCGATTAAACCAGATCGGTTATAATAGAAAATCATATAAAGTAATACTACTAATAAAGCTACAATAAAAGAATAAATACCTGAATTAATAGATTCTTGACCTAATGAAGGGCCTACTATTGCTTCTTCAACAATTTTTGCAGGAGCTTTTAATTTACCTGATTTTAAAACGTTTGCTAAGTCATCTGCTTCTTCCATAGTAAAAACACCAGAGATAGATGTTCTTCCTCCCGAAATTTTACCTTGAACAACAGGGCAAGAATAAACATAATCATCTAAAACAATAGCAATACATTTACCAACATTGTTTCCCGTCATTGTTTCCCAACTTTTAGAACCCTCTGTTGTCATTGTCATCGAAATTTCATTTCTTCCAAATTGATCAACATCTTTATTCGCTTTTGATACTGCTTCTCCATCTATTTTAGCAACTCCGTCTTTAGGAACTTTTATTGCAATTAATTCAAGATATTCTCCTTTAACAAATCCTTTGTCGTCTTTTTGTTTTTGATTAACTGACCATAAAAATTTTAAATCTCTAGGGAACAAATTGATTATTTCTGGATATGCTAAAAACTTATTTATATCTGCTGTGTCTTTTATATTTTTAATATCAACTCTACCAACAACGGCTCCTGTCAATGGTTGTCCGTTAGATGGGTCAACATTTGGCATTAAATAAGTAAATAATTCTGTTTTTTTACCTGATGCTTTTTGCTTCTCTGGTAAATCATTAATAACTAATCCCGTAGAATCATCTCCAAAAACTAATTTATCAGATTTTGTTTTTGTTGAATCTTTTACGCTTTCTACTGTTTCGTCTTTTATTATATTAAGACTATCTTTTTTTTCGTTTTTAGTTATTGCTTCTAATGAAACAATTTCTGCAACTTTTTTATTCGCTAATGCTAATTTTTGGGCAACTTCCGAAAATTCATAAGTTTCCCAAAATTCTAATTTTGCTGTTACTTGCAATAAATTTCTAACTCTTTCAGGGTCTTTTATACCAGGTAATTCAACTAATATTCTTCCATTAGTCGCTAATTTTTGAATGTTTGGTTGAGAAACACCAAACCTACTTATTCTTTTCTTTAATACTTGATATGAATTATTGATAGCTGCATCTGTTTCAGCTTTAATAACTGCTAATATTTGTTTATCTGTAGATTTAGGAGTTATAACATCTTTATTTTCACTATTAGCAAAATATACTGCTAAATTTCTTTCAGGATACAATTCTTTAAATGATTGATAAAACAAATCAACAAAATCTTTGTTTTGTGTTTTTGTTTGCAATTGTTTTGCATTAGCAATTATTGCATTAAATGAAGAATCTTGGCCATTAGTGTTGTTTGCTAATGCCTGAATTACATCAACAACCGAAACTTCAAGAGTTACGTTCATCCCACCTTTTAAGTCAAGACCTAAGTTTAATTCTCTTTTTTTACAATCATTATATGTATAACCAAAATAAACAGATTCTGTTTCCATTGAATCTAAATATTTCTTCTCATATCTTTTTTCAATCGAATCTTTAATCCATTTTATATCTAAATTTCGTGTTTCTGATAATTTACCTGCTAAAGACTCAATATTTTTACTTTTTGCATAGCCTTCTGCATCATTTTCGATTTTCCAAGTAAAAAAGGTAAATGATAATTCAAATAAACATATTATTGCAAAAACAATCGCAAGAAACTTAATAGCATTTTTACTTTGCATATTCTTATTTTTTTAGTTTAAATTTTTTAATCCGCAAATATAGAATTTCCATAACAGAAATACTAAATTTTTTTTAATTACTTTTTTATGTTTTTAATTTTTTTTTATCTAATTCTATCAACTGACCTAACCAAATTTTCATCTTTTTTTATAGCTTTTATAGCTAAAATTGTTGTAATAATACTGATGATAGGGACTATTGTCCCTATGCTAAAAACAGCATTTATAAAAAGTTCTCTGCTAAATATATTTGCATAAATTAATATTAGCACAATTAATAATATATTTAATAGTACATTTATTTTTGAATTTTTTATTTGTTTAATCCTATGTTTATACATAAATATAATTAATATCGGAAATATTATATTTAATATTGCTAACACTATTAATGGCAATGTCTGCATATTTATTTCATTGTTTAAATAAATTCCCTTTAAATAAAAATTTACATCTAAATTATCAATTTTTGTTGCCGATAATTTTAAAAAAAATAATATAGATATTAACCCTGATGAAATCAATAAATATATTGTTTGAATTCTTTGAAGCATATTTGTTTCTGTTTTTTTATGCAAACTTATAAAAACTTTATATATTAGATAATATTAATATTTGTTTTTTTACTAAAGTATATTACATTTATTCATTAATTTTATTTTTGTATTTTAATGTTTTTAAAATAACTGTTTTAATGTCTTATTTTTTTAAATATTTATTGATCTTTTTGGTTTTAATTACCTGTAATTTTGCTTTTTCGCAAAAAGGTGCATTAACAATTGAGGGGAAAGTATTAAATAAACAAAAGTTTAATTCTAAGGCTACTGTCGAATTATATGAATATGGAAGTTTGTCTTCAAGCAAAACTCTTAGTGCTTCAAAACGATTTGAATTTAAACTAAATTTTGATTCTAAATATTACATTAAAATTATTAATGAAGATTTTTTTACTTATATAATTGAAGTTAACACCAAAGTTCCGCAGGAGAAAAACAATAAGTGGTTTTTTTATGATTTAAACATTAATCTAATTAACAAAATAGAAAGTTTAAACGACAACGAAATATTTAAACAGCCACAAATAATAGTGTTATTTGATGAAAATGCCGATGGTTTTGATAGCAAGAAAAAACATTTTGAGTGGATTCAGAAACAAATTAATGAATTAGTTGAAAAAGAAAAATTGTTGAATGAAAGGAAAGAAATTCTTGCTTTTGAAAATAAAAAAAGAACTATTTCTGCAAAACCTATTGACACAATAAAATATATTGCCCAAAATAAAAAACCTATTTCTACAAAAGAAACTATAGTTAATGAGAATAAAAATGATTTGAAGCCTATTGTAAATGAGATAGGTGAAAATATGGCAGAAACAAATATATCACAGTCTCTGGCTAAAGCTGTGGAGAAAGAGGAGTTTGATAAACTAAAAGCTATTAGCTCAAGTGAAATGATTAAAGAACTACAATTAAATAATTCTAAAACAACCGAATCGGAAAATAAAAAAGAAGAGCTTAATAAGATTAGACAAAATAATATTAATACAAATATTTCAAATAAATCTGCTTTTATGGATTATGTTTACTCATTGTCTAAAAAAAGCGACAATACTAAAATCCCTAATAACTTTACTCCTAAAAAAACTGTTTCTCCAATTATAAATGAGAAAATTGAAAAAGAAATGTTTAAAACAACTATTAAAACAACTATTAAAACAACAAGCAAAAATATATCGTTTACAAAAATTGAATATTTTTTTGGGAATACATACTATTATATTAATAATCAACAACTTGAAAAAGACGATTATAATCATGAATTATCAAAATATATTAAATAATGAACTTCTAATTCTTAAACAATCATAAACACATGAAATTTTTATTTTTAAATATAATTTTATTTTGCTTCTTAATATTTAATATAAAGGCTCAAAAATATAACTTTTATCATTATAATGTTGAGAATGGATTGCCTCAAACTCAGGTTAAATCAATAACTCAAGATAATAATGGAATATTGTTTATAGGCACTATGTCGGGATTAGCAAAATACAATGGCGATGCTTTTGGCGTTTTTACTAAAAATGATGGATTAGCTGAAAATTGGATAACTACTTCTTACAAAGATAAAGATGGTAATATTTGGTTGGGACATTGGGGAGGCTCTATTTCTAAATATAGTTTTGATAAAAATCAAATAACAAAATTTAATGTTGAGAAATATACAAAATTCAAAAAAATTACTTCTATTACTCAAGATAATTATAATAATTTATGGATTGGAACCGCGGGGGCAGGAATCTTTAAATATGACATTAAAAAAGATAAAGTCTATAATATTAATTTTAATAAAGATTTAACAGATTGTAATATTTCAGCTATTTGTATTGATATATGGGATAATATATGGGTTGGAACAGATAAAGGATTGGTTGTATTTCAAACTAAAAATAATAATTTTAAACATTATACTCAAATTAATGGATTATCAAGCAATAATATTACTTGCATTAATTATGTTTTAGGAAACGAAATTTGGATAGGAACTCAAGATAAAGGTATTGATGTAATTAAAATAGATAATAGCAATTTTAATATTTCTAAAATTAAAAATATTAATTCTTCTAATGGCCTAAATTCAAATAGTATTACTTGCATAACCGAAGATTTAAATCATAATATATGGATTGGGACTTTAAATGGTGGTGTTAATATTTTTAATATCGCTAACCTAAATTCTATTAATAAGAAAGTTTCTAATGGTCATTTTAATTATTTTACAACAAAGCAAGGATTAAACTATAATAATATTAATGTTATTTTTCAGGATAGAACCGGAAGCATGTGGATTGGAACCGACTTAGGGTTAAATCAATATCTTGGAAATAAATTTATGCTTTATAACGAAGACGATGGACTTACAAATAATTTAGTTTGGAATGTTTTCCAAGATAAACAAAATAACTATTGGTTTTCTACAAATGATGGCCTTACAAAAATCTATTTTAATAATGAATTTTCTGTGAAAAATTATTTAAAATATAATATTAATAATGGATTAAAAAGTAATGTTGTAACATGCCTAAAGCAAGATGGTTTTAATACTATTTGGATCGGAACTACTAAAGGAGTTAATTTTATTAAAGAAAATAAAATTTCTTCTTTTGACTCAAAACATCCTTTAAATAATGCTACAATTTTTGACTTAGCTATTGATAAACAAAATAATATTTGGTTTGCTACAGATATGGGTGCAATTAAACTTAATCCTAAATCTTTAAACTATACATTATATAATAATAAAAACGGACTAAATGGCTCTTCGGTTTTAAGGGTTTTTTGCGACCATAATAATAATGTTTGGCTAAGTGTTATTGATGGAAGTTTAACAATGTTTGATGGAAGAAATTTTATATATTTTGATAAAGAAAAAGATTTAAAAAACAAATTGGTTTTATGTATTAACCAAGACAAAAAAAATAATTTATGGTTCGGAACTTATGGTAATGGGTTATTTAAATATAATAAAAAAACTTTCACTAATTATTCTATTTCCGATGGTTTAAGCAATGACTCACCTCATTCAATTATTATAGAAAATGATAGTGTCTTATGGATAGGAACAAATAACGGCATTGATAAATTTAATATAAATAGCTTAACTTTTAGCCATTATGGAGTAAAAGATGGGTTTTTAGGAATTGAGACTAATAGCAATGCGGCTTTTAAAGATAAACAAAATAATATTTGGTTTGGAACTATTTTGGGGGCTGTTAAAATTAATAATAAGTGCGATATTGAAAATAAAAACCAACCTATTACCTTAATAAATGGGTTAAGTATTAGGCATAGAAATGCTCCTTTCCCGAAAAACAATGAATTTAGTTATAATGACAATTACTTAACTTTCCATTTTATTGGAATTAGCCTTACAAATCCTCAAAAGGTTCAATATGTTTATATGTTAGAAGGTTTTGATAAACAATGGCTACCTTTAACTAATCAAAATAAAGCAATTTATACTAACTTAAATCCCGGAGAATACACTTTTAAAGTTAAAGCTGTTAATAGTGAGGGGATATGGAATGATATACCTGCAGAATATTCTTTTGAAATTAACCCCCCTTTTTGGAAAACTTGGTGGTTTATATTGTTTGGTTTTACTGCTATTGTTTTTACTGTTTATTCTTACATAATATATAGAGAGAAAAAATTAATAAAAGAAAAACAATATTTAGAGACACAAGTTCACTTAAGAACTCTTGAAATTGAAAAACAAAAAGATGATTTAAAAATTAGTAATGAAATTATTGCAAAAAGAAATAAAGAAATAACCGATAGTATCGACTATGCAAAAAGAATTCAACAAGCTATTTTGCCGTCTTTTAATATTTTAAAAAGAATTTTTGATTCTTCGTTTATTTTTTACAAACCAAAAGATATTGTTAGCGGGGATTTCTTTTGGATATATGAAACTAGTGATAGTGTTATTTTTGCAGTTGCTGATTGCACTGGTCATGGTGTGCCGGGAGCTTTTATGTCGATAATCGGAAATAATTTGTTGAAACAAGCAGTTATCGAACATAAAATATATACCCCCAATAAAATTCTAGATAAATTAAATGAATTACTTCCTGAGGTTTTACAACAACCAGATATTAATTCAGAAAATTATGTTAACGACGGGTTAGAAATTGCCGTTTGTTCTATAAATAAAGCAAATACTTTGTTGCAGTATTCAGGGACAAAACATCCTTTATATCTTATCAGAAATTCTGAACTAATAGAATTTAAAGGAGATAGATTTACTTTGGGTGAAAAAAATAGAAGTGAACAAAATGAATTTATAAACCATAGTATTGATATTTATAAAAACGACTCTATTTATATCTTTTCAGATGGATATACAGATCAAAAAGGTGGTCCAAATAAGAAAAAATTTATGTATAAACCTTTTAAAGAGTTGTTATGCAAAATTTCGGTTGAAGAAAGTGAAACTCAAAAAGAAATTTTAAAAAGTACAATTAGTGAATGGAAGAATAATATTGAACAAATTGATGATATGTTAATAGTGGGAATAAAAATTTAATATCTAATTTGTTAATTAAATCAATTACCTTATTTTTACAAAAATTTTAAAAAATAATTAAATGGCAACTACAGCAGACATTAGAAATGGACTTTGTATTAAGTACAATGATGAATTATTCACTATTACTGAATTTTTACATGTTAAACCTGGCAAAGGTCCTGCTTTTGTGAGAACAAAACTTAGAAACGTTAAAACAGGCAAAGTTATTAGCAACACTTTTAACTCAGGCGTTAAAATAGATATAGCAAGAATTGAAAGAAGAAGTTATCAATTTTTATATGCAGATGAAATGGGATTTAACTTAATGAATAACGAAGATTTCAATCAAGTTTCTGTTGATAAAAATTTAATTGAAAACAGTGATTTAATTAAAGAAGGTCAAACAATTGAAATAATTTTTCATTCTGAAACCGAAACTCCATTATATGCCGAATTACCTGCTTATGTTGAGCTAAAAATAACTTACGCTGAACCTGGATTAAAAGGTGATACCGCTTCTTCTAATGTTACTAAACCTGCCACAGTTGAAACAGGTGCTACTATTAATGTCCCTTTGTTTATAAACGAAGGAGATGTTATTAAAGTTGACACTAGAACCAGAGAATACGGAGAAAGAGTTAAATCTTAATTGTAAAAAGTATAGCTATTCTTTAATAAAGAATTTTATCTGCTTATACTTATTCGAATAAACTTCAAAAATAAACATTCCTGATTTTAAATCAGAAATGTTTATTTTTATTATATCTGCATCATTATTAGTTATATTATTTGTATAATAAACCTCTCCCAATAAATTGTAAATATTAACTATAAAATCTTTTTCATCTTTATTTTTTATAGCTAAATATAAATTTTCTTTAGCTGGATTTGGGAAAATATTAAATATATCATCCTTACTTATTGATTCTATTCCTACTTTTTGTAAATTAATATCAACACTACCAACTGTTCCAGCAAGAGGAATTACGTGTGAATTATTTATGTTAGTTATGTTTCCATAATATGTTATGTCAAATATACCCTCTTCGTCAATAGCTCCAATAGTATAATTGCCATTACAAACACTTTTAAATGCGTATTCACCATTAATAATATTTGCTGTAGCAATTTTAATATAATTAGTATTTATTACTTTATACAAATAAACCTCGCCTGATTCAACCCTAGATTCACCCGAATAAATTATGCCCGAAAAATTATAACAAGTATCTCGGGGTGTTAAATAAAAGCAATTTGTGTCTCCGTAACATAATGAATTATCTATAGGGCAAACACAGTATTCTCCCGAATATAAATTTGATATTTTAGAGGTAAACTTACCTTTATCAATCCAATTATAAAAACTTATGTTTGTATCCCCAAAAACACTTATCTCAGCATCTTTACTTCCAGTATAACTTTCTCTTTTTATTGTAAAGCTATCTATTTTTGGTTTGTATGTATATATTTCTATAAGGGCATATAACTCACATCCTAAGGTAGATATGTTTATGCTATATTTCCCTCCCGAAATACCTGATATTTTTCGTCCAACAATTCCATTGCTCCACACAAAAGCATTTTCGTTTAAATGGTAGTCTATTGTATCTAAATTAATAGTTATTTCACCGTCGTTTCTACCTTTGCATGTTTCATCTTTAATGTCACCTTTTATTAGATTTAGAATTTTTGAGGTATCCATTCCTATTGTTGCCCAAATTGGAACTGAATCACCGTTAGAGTCTACAATTAAAAAAAGATGGCTTTCACCAGGACATAATTTACCTATAGCTATTGTGTCCGAATTAAATGTGTAATAAGATTGACCATAGTTATATTCTACATTGTATGGTTTAATACCAGATAAAACCACTGTTATTTTGCCATTACAAAGACCACAAATTGAATTTTGAATATAACTAGTATCAACGCCTAAAATTCCTTTTGCTTTTTTATTTTCATTATAATTTTTCTGAGTAAATACATTATTCATGAAAAAAAACAATGATAAAAAAACAAATAATATTTTTAAATAATATTTCATACAAAAGTATTTACAGATTATATACAAGTCCGAACTTCAAATTAATAGACGAAAGTTTATGTCTTTCATCTATTTCTGATTTTAATACCGAATTAAAATTATTTCTATAAAAAATTTCAACAGAACATTTAATATTATCTGTTACTTTTACTTTATAGCATCCCGAAAAAAAGTAAGAAAAATTTATAGGTTTTAAATTATTAGCATCTAAATCAATAAAATTTATAATATTATTAATCGACAACAGTTTTCCTTTTGAATCTATTAAAAACGAATTAATAATGCCACCTCTTATAAATAATTCATTAATGTTTAAAGGTATTTTATAACCAATAATAATGGGTATTTCAAAATATGTTAATATTTGCTTTCCTTTATAAGCATTATTATAATACAAAGTGTCTTCAATGTTTTCTTTTAAGGTGTCTTTACTTGGCAATAAAATATCATTTATAATATAATAATAACTTGTGTCATTATTAACTATTTGATAATACTCATCTACCGTATCTTTAAATATTTTATACGAATCAATAATTTTTTCAATTTCTTTGTTTTCAGTATTATACACATCAACAATATATTTTACATTTTTCGAAAACCTAGTTAAACCAACTCCCGATGATATTTCTAATTTTTTATATGGCTTATTAATTTGTACTCCATAAGATAAAAAATTAGAGTTATTTTCTTCTAAAGAACTTTTGTTATTAAAATAATTAATTCGTTCTTTATCTGTTTTGTATATATAATTAAAACTACCATAAGAGAAAAAAGGTTCTACAGAGTAGTTGTTTTCTGTATCATCTAAATAAATAGTATCATATATATATTTTACTCTTTCTTTATAAACAGTATCGTAAATATATTGAATTACAGTATCATAAACAATTGAATCGGGATTGGCAATAAAATGAAAGCTATTTTTATTTGCTAATGAATTTTTAGATATTAGTAAAAAAAATATAGATAGAATAAGACATAACTTTAAAAAAAATTTAATCATAATAATGGAATTAATTCCTTTTTTTGTTTTTCTTATTGATTATAATTTGCCTTTTTTCTACAACTGTATCGGTTAAAATAACTTTTGTTTTAACTTGTTTTACAATCGTTTTTGTTTTAACAGTATTTGTATCTACAGCATTAGTTTTTTCAACTGTTTTATTAATTGGCTCGATACTATTATTAATACTGTTTGCTTTGTTTTCAGAATTATTGTTTTTATTACTATTTAATTTTTTAGAAATATTAGTTTGTGTTTTGTTATCAATTATTGTATTTTCTTTATTTTCAATTTTAATAGAAATCGTATCCTCTATAATAGTTTTAGAAGTTGACGTTTTTTCAGCAACTGAATCTTGTATAAGAATTTTGCTTTCAGGAGTATTGTTTTTAATGTTTGAATTAAAATCTATTATTGAATAAGAAATTCCTCCTATTAAAACCAAGATAGAACTCAAATAATAAACATTAAAATGATAGAACCCGAAAGAAAAGAAGTTAGACCAAGCTAGCTTTTTATTAAAAGCTTTAGTAGTAACTTCATTATTAGGTATTTCAAAATCTTTCAAAGTGCTTTTGAAAAAATCGTCAATATTTAAGTTGTTATTACTCATTATATTTGTGATTATTATTTATTAACTTTTTCATTTAACTTTTTTCTTATTAAATTTTTTGCTCTTGATAATTGCGATCTAGACGTTACTTCATCAATTCCTAAAACTTCACCTATTTCTTTATGTTTCATATCATCAATAACAAACATATTAAAAACCATTCTGTATCCTTCGGGTAATTCGCTAATAATATTAATTAAATCATTTGCCGAAAACCCTTTCAAATCAATATCATTTTCTTCTTCGGTATTAACATTATCATAAATATTATTTTTATATAAAAGACTGTCGCTTTCTGATATTTCTTCGTAAAAACCATTTTTTTTACTTTTATAATAATATTTAATTGCCGTGTTAATAACTATTCGTCTAATCCAATTTTCCAAAGAACCTAGCCCTTTAAAGGTGCTAATATTATCAAAAACCTTTATCATCCCCTCTTGAAGAATATCTTCTGCCTCGTCAGCATTTTTTGAATATCTATAACATAAAGCACGAAGTTTTGGTGCATATTTATTATATAGTTCATTTTGTGCTTCTCTTTTATAACGCTTACATCCTTCAATTAACTTTTCTTCTGTAATCATTCGATTTTATTTATAGAGTCACAAACATATTGTTTCGTTGCATGAAATTTTAAATATTTTATAATGATTTTAAAACATCATTAAGTTTATTTGCTTCATCTTGCTTTTTAATAGGCATATAAACATATTCTATCTGAAAAAGAATACCGTCCCCATTATCTTCTTTTTTTAATAATACACTGATATTTAAATAAGGATTTTTGTTTGGAAAGCTCCAAGTTGTTTTAATAATTAAATTGCCCTTAGCTACTTCTTGTCCCCACAATTCTTCATCATTCTGATTCTTAACATTGTTTAGCCATGTGTTTTTATCACTAATAAATATTCCATATTTTTTAACTAAAAGTTCTTTAAGAGAATTGTATGTTTCAATGTATTTATTGTAATTTGTTAATTTTGCATCAAAACTATATTTTGCATTATATAATTTATCTTCATTAGTAAATTCATAAATTACATCACAATTAATATTTAATAAACTATCGGCAAAAACCAATTTTTGTTTAGTTTCTTCGGCTAATTTGTTTTTTTCAGATAATTTTACTTGCAATAAACTTGCTCCCCACGAAGTGTTCCTGAAATCATACTGTTGTGAGAATAAACTTAAATTAAATATTATTATTGAAACAATAAGTAAAACATTTTTCATTTCATTTTATTTTTAAAGTTAATATAACATTACAAAAATAATTTTTTTA
Organism: uncultured Bacteroidales bacterium; assembly: GCA_964546655.1. Lineage (GTDB taxonomy): Bacteria > Bacteroidota > Bacteroidia > Bacteroidales > CAZJKL01 > CAZJKL01. Next base: position 22,173 of record CAZJKL010000022.1, read on the forward strand.
CCCAATATTAATTTTATTTTTCAGAAAATTTATATAAATGTATTTAATTATTGATTTAGAGATAATTATTTTAAAAGAAAACATATTATTTGAAATATAATTTTAATATATTTGCACCCTCTAAAAAATTTAGAGCCACTTGTGTGGTATTTATTAACGCTTTAATAACCTATTTAAATGGTTGAAAAAGATCAAAACAATTTTGAAGATACAGTATCTTCAGATAGCAAAACATTAGAAATTAAAAATGAATTTAGTAATTCTTCAGAAAAACCAAAAGTTGAAAATCCAATGGCTAATATTCCATTAGATGAATTCGTTTGGGACAAAATTGGTAAAAACGAAGACATTTATTCGAAAGAAGAAAGAACCGATTTATCACAAATGTACGAAGAAACGCTTAATGCAATTACCGAAAATGATTTAATCGAAGGAACTATTGTTCTATTAACTAACAGAGAAGCTGTTATTGACATAGGATATAAATCTGAAGGTATAATACCAGTTTCTGAATTAAGATATAATCCTGATTATAAAATTGGTGATAAAGTTGAAGTTTATGTTGAAAGTAAAGAAGATAAAAACGGTCAGTTAATACTTTCTCATAAAAAAGCAAGAACAATGATGTCTTGGGATAGAGTTAATAAAGCTCATGATACTGAAGAAGTTGTTAAAGGCTTTATTAAATGTAGAACTAAAGGCGGTATGATAGTAGATGTTTTTGGCATCGAAGCTTTCTTACCAGGTTCACAAATTGATGTTAAACCAATTAGAGATTATGATAATTTTGTTGGCAAAACAATGGACTTTAAAGTGGTTAAAATTAATCATGAATTTAAAAACGTTGTTGTATCACACAAAATATTAATCGAAGCTGAATTAGAAAAACAAAAAGGAGAAATTATTAACAAACTAGAAAAAGGACAAGTTCTTGAAGGTACTGTTAAAAATATTACTTCTTATGGAGTATTTATTGACTTAGGTGGTGTTGATGGTTTAATCCATATTACAGATTTATCATGGGGAAGAATTAATCACCCAGATGAAATTGTTAAATTAGATGAAAAAATTAATGTTGTAATTTTAGATTTTGATGAAGAGAAAAAACGTATCGCATTAGGATTAAAACAATTACAAGAACATCCTTGGAGCTCATTAGATGCTAATTTACAAGTTGGAGATAAAGTTAAAGGTAGAGTTGTTGTTTTAGCTGATTATGGTGCATTTATCGAAATCAATAAAGGTGTTGAAGGACTAATCCATGTTTCTGAAATGTCTTGGTCTCAACATTTAAGAAGTGCTCAAGATTTCTTAAAAGTTAATGATACTGTTGAAGCTGTTATCTTAACTTTAGATAGAGAAGAAAGAAAAATGTCTCTTGGTATGAAACAATTAGTTCCAGATCCATGGGAAACTATTGAAACTAAATATCCTGCTAATTCTAAACATAAATCTACAATTAGAAACTTTACTAACTTCGGCGTTTTTGTTGAATTAGAAGAAGGTGTTGATGGATTAATTCATATTTCTGACTTATCTTGGTCTAAAAAAATTAAACATCCTTCAGAATTTACTAAAATAGGTGAAGAAATTGAAGTTGTTGTTTTAGAAATAGACAAAGAAAACAGAAGATTAAGCTTAGGTCATAAACAATTAGAAGAAAATCCTTGGGATGTATTCGAAACAATCTTTAGTGTTGATTCAGTTCACGAAGGAACTATAATTGAAATAAAAGACAAAGAAGCTACAATCTCTCTTCCTTATGGTTTAGAAGCTAATGCTAATGCTAAAAACCTTATTAAAGAAGATGGCGAGATGCCAAAAATTGAAGAAAAATTAAACTTTGTTATTTTATCTTTCAATAAAGAAAGTAAAAAAATAGCGGTTTCTCATTCTAAAACTTATGCTTCTGAAGAAGACGATTCTAAGTCTGAAGGCAAAAAAGGAAGTAAAGCTAAAAAACCTAAAATAAATATTGAAAAAACAACTTTAGGTGATCTAGATGTTTTAACTAAACTTAAAAGTGATTTAGAAGATCGAGAATAAAAATTAAAATTTATTAAAAAGACAGCCTTAAAAGCTGTCTTTTTTTTTATTGTTAAACCAAAAAAACTTTGCAAATTTGCAATTTAAAATTTGTAAATATAAAAAGATTAAAAATGTATAATATAAAAAGATTTCTTCTTGTTTCCATTATTGTAATATCTGGTTTTAATGTGTTTTCTCAAACAGAAATTGATACAGCAAAAATTAAAATGTTAAATACTATTGATATAATTAATAATTATTATGTTGATAAAGTCAGTAAAAATGAAATTGTCGAAAATGCAATAATAGGGGCATTAAAAAAACTTGATCCTCATTCGGTTTATTTTACAAAAGAAGAAATTAAAAAAGCTAATGAACCTTTAGAAGGTAGCTTTGAAGGTATTGGAGTTCAGTTTAACCTTTTAAACGATACTATGATTGTTATTTCTCCTATTTCGGGTGGTCCTTCTGATAAACTTGGAATATTACCAGGAGATAAATTTGTTAAAGTTAATGATACTAGTTTTGTTGGAGAAAAACTAACAAACTCTAAAGTATTAGAAACATTAAGAGGCAAAAAAGGAACCATTGTTAAAGTTACTGTTTATCGAAAAGGCGAAAAAGATCTTTTGGAATTTGAAATTGTTAGAGATAAAATACCTATTTATAGTATTGATGCTTCTTATATGATTAAACCTAAAATAGGGTATATTAAAATTAATAGATTTGCATCGTCAACAATGACCGAATTTAAAGAAAGCTTAAGCAAATTACAATTACAAGGAATGGAGAATCTAATATTAGATTTAACAGGCAACTCAGGAGGTTATTTAGGAACATCTATTTCATTAGCGGATCAATTCTTAGGCAAAGGAAAAACTATTGTTTACACAGAAGACAGAACTGGCAATAAAGATTATAACACGGCAACCAGCAACGGATTATTTGAAAAAGGCAAATTGGTTGTTTTAATTGACGAAGGTTCTGCCTCGGCAAGCGAAATCGTTTCTGGAGCTATTCAAGATTGGGATAGAGGTATTATTGTGGGAAGACGTTCTTTCGGAAAAGGATTGGTTCAAAAACCGTTCGACTTAATTGATGGATCTTCAATAAGACTTACTATTGCAAAATATTATACTCCTTCGGGAAGATGTATTCAAAAACCTTATGTAGAAGGTAATGATGAATATAATAAAGATATATATACCAGATATAAACATGGCGAATTATTCTCAAAAGATAGTATAAAACTACCCGATTCTTTAAAATTTTATACAAATAATAAAAGAGTTGTTTATGGTGGTGGTGGTATTATGCCCGATATTTTTATCCCTATTGATACAACTGAAAAATCAAAATATCATACTAATTTATTAAGAAAAGGTGTTTTAAATAAATTTGTTTTAGATTTTGTTGACAGAAACAGAAATACTTTAATTTCTAAATACAATAATATTGATAATTTTGTTAACCAATTTGAAATAGATGATGACATTTTTAATCAGTTTATTGTTTTTGCAGAAAAAAATGGTGTTGAAAAGGAAGAAACAGACATTAATACTTCAAAAAATTTGATTAAATATCAATTAAAGGCATTATTCTCACAAAATATTTGGGAAAAAGATGGTTACTTTATGGTAATTAATGATATAAATAATTTATGTAAAAAGGCAATAGAAATTATAGAATCATCTACCTTTGACGAATTAAAAATAAAATACTAATAATTTATAAAAATATAAAAATGACATTAATAAAATCAATTTCAGGAATTAGGGGAACAATAGGTGGGAAATCTGGAGAAAATCTTACCCCTATTGAAATAGTTAAATATACTTCATCTTTTGCTACTATATTATTAAAAGAGAATCCTAATAATGCTAATAAAAAAGTTGTTATAGGAAGAGATGCAAGAATATCTGGGGAAATGATTTCTGGATTAGTATCAAACACATTAATTTCATTAGGCATAGATGTTATCGATTTAGGATTATCTACAACTCCTACGGTTGAAATTGCGGTTGTTGAAGAAACTGCTTTAGGCGGAATAATTCTTACTGCAAGCCATAACCCAAAACAATGGAATGCTCTAAAATTATTAAATTCTAAAGGTGAATTTATTGATGATAAAGTAGGGAAAAATGTATTAGAATTAGCCGAAACAAATGACATTAATTTTGTTTCTTATAAAGAATTGGGGAAGATAATTAAAAATGATAATTATATTGATATTCATATTAATAAGATTCTTGAATTACCTTTTGTAGATGCAAAAGCTATAAAAAAAGCAAAGTTTAAAATTGCTTTAGATGCTGTTAATTCAACAGGTGGAATTGCAATTATACCTTTACTTAAAAAATTAGGAGTAGAAACAATATATGAAATTAACACCGAACCTTCTGGAAATTTTGCTCATGATCCTGAGCCTCTTCCAGAAAATTTAATTGATATTTCTCAGGTGGTTTTAAAAAATAATGCTCACTTAGGTTTTGCTGTTGATCCTGATGTTGATAGATTAGCAATAATTTGTGAAAATGGTGAAATGTTCGGAGAAGAATATACTTTAGTTGCAGTTTCTGATTATATTTTAAAACAAAAAAAAGGAAACACTGTTTCAAATTTATCTTCAACTAAAGCATTAAAAGATATTACAGAAAAATACGAATGTAAATATAATTCTGCTGCAGTTGGAGAAGTAAATGTAGTTGCAAAAATGAAAGAGACAAATGCAATAATAGGAGGAGAGGGTAATGGCGGAATTATTTTCCCAGAATTGCATTATGGTAGAGATGCTTTAGTTGGTATTGCTTTATTTTTAAGTCATCTTGCAAATTACGGAAAAAGCTGCTCTATGCTTAGATCTACTTATCCCGACTACTACATATCAAAAAACAAAATAGAATTAAATAAAGATATTGATATTGACCATATCCTCGAGGAAATTCAAAAAAGATATTCTAACTATAAAATTAACACTATAGACGGAGTTAAGATTGAATTTGATAATGAATGGGTTCATTTAAGAAAATCTAATACAGAGCCTATTGTTCGTATATATTCAGAAGCCGATTCTATAACAACTGCTAACCATTTAGCTAAAAAAATAATGATAGACATCAAAGAAATTGTTGCAGATAGGAGGGTTTAATCACTTATTTTTGAAAACACCAATAAAATCGAATGTATTTTATTAACTTTTGAATTTATTTTAATTTATTGATAGTCAGTTGTTTGCGTATGTTATTAACAATCTTCCTCGAAGCCGTCGCTGTTAAAATTCAAAAAAAAATATAATTTGCTTGTTTATAAGGCAATAGTGATTTATATTTGTTTTAATATTAATTATATTTATTAACATTTAAACTTTATTATTATGAACAAGTCGCAACTTATTGACTCAATTGCTAAGGAAGCTAAAATTACAAAAGTTGAATCTAAAAAAGCATTAGAAGCTGTTATTCTTGCTACAACAAAATCTTTGAAAAAAGGTGAAAGAGTAGCTTTAGTTGGATTCGGTACTTTCTCTATTTCTAAAAGAGCAGCTAGAACAGGTAGACATCCTCAAACAGGAAAAGCTATTAAAATACCTGCAAAAAAAGTTGTTAAATTTAAAGCTGGTAGCGATTTAGCTTCAAAAGTAAAATAAGTTTGCTAAAAACTTTATAAAAAAAGCTCCTTAATCGGGAGCTTTTTTTATGTTTAAATATTCAGTTTTATGTTAAATTTTTATGAAGAGCCTTTATTTAGGCCCCCCGCAGAAGCGTATTCTTTAATTTTTCAAGTAACAATTGGTTGCTCATGGAATAAGTGTGCTTTTTGTGAAATGTACTCAACAAAAAAATTTAGAATAAAAAACGACCAACAAATAATCGAAGAGATTAAATACGCCTCAAAGCTTTATCCTGAGACAAGAAAAATATTTTTAGCTGATGGCAATGCTATGGTTTTATCTTTTAATAAACTTAAAACTATTATTAACTGTATTAAAGAATTTTTCCCTAAAATTAACCGAATTTCTACTTATGCATTACCTAATGATATTATATCAAAAACCGACAATGAATTAAAAGAGCTGAAAGAATTAGGTTTAAGTTTAATATATGTAGGAATAGAATCAGGTGATGATTTTATTCTAAATATTAACAACAAAAGCGAAACATTTAAATCAACAGTAATGGGTTTGCTAAAAGCAAAAAATGCCGGAATAAAAAGTTCGGTTATGATATTAAGTGGTTTGGGTGGTCAAAAACATTCGTATCAACATGCAATAAATTCAGCAAAATTAATTAATGAAGTTCAACCCGAGTTTTTATCTACTTTGGTTTTGAGCTACCCTTTTAAAGTTGATCATTATAAAAAACGGTTAAATTATGAGTTTACGCCTTTAAATATAAATGAACTTTTAGTTGAGCAAAAATTGTTTATTGAAGCACTCGAGTTAAACTCTACAATATTTAGAAGCGACCATGCGTCTAATTACTTGACTTTAAAAGGCATATTAAATAAAGATAAAGGCAATATACTCCAAATCATTCAATCAAAAATTGATAATCCAATTAATCTACGAGAAGAATGGATGAGAGGTTTGTAAATTTCTAATAGAAATCGCTTGAATTTTTTTTCCAATATTTAATCAAAATAAATCCGAAAATCATTCCTCCTAAATGTGCAAAATGGGCAATGTTATCATTGGCTGAGATACCACTAAAAAGCTCTATAGCTCCATAAATCATTACAAAATATTTGGCTTTTACTGGGAAAAACAAATTAAGATATATAATTGTGTTTGGGAATAACATTCCAAACCCTAATAGCAATCCAAAAACAGCTCCCGACGCACCAACCATAGTTCCATTAATAAGCGAATTTAATTCTCCTAATAATGGGTCGGTATAGTTTTGCCCACTATTTATAACATTTACACCATTATGTATAACCTCATTTACCATGTCTTGAGGTATTTCAGGCAGTATCATCTGTATTCTAATGTAATAAGTAAGTAATTGCAAAAAAGCAGCTCCTATTCCACAAACGAAATAATAAATCAAAAATCTTTTAGCTCCCCAAACAGTTTCTAAACTCTTACCAAACATCCACAATGCAAACATGTTGAAAAATAAGTGCATAAACCCTCCATGCATAAACATGTGAGAAATTAATTGAAATAAATTAAAGTTTTCTGAACTTATATAATGCAACCCCAAATATGTGGTTAAATCTATTCCTGTTGAACTTTGAATTGCTAATGTTCCCAAAAAAGCTAGAACATTAATAATTAATAAGTTTTTTACTACTGGAGGTAAATCTATTGATATATTAAACATACTTATAAAAATTAATTAAAAAATTTATCTAAATCTTCTTTTGATACATTCATTATTATTTGTTTCCCAAAAGGCGAATAATACGGTGTTTCACAGCTAAATAAACTATCAATAATAAATTGCATTTCTTTTTCAGTTAGCTTTTTTTCTCCTTTTATCGAAATGTTTTTTGCAATAGTTCTATACAAATTTTCTCTTTTGTCTAATTTAAAATCTATTTCATTTCTTTTATAATTGCATATAATATTTTCGAGCAATGTTTTTGGATTTTCATTTGAAACATCATTTGGTAATCCATGAATGATAATGGTATTGTTTCCGAAATTTTTCACATCAAAGCCTAAATTGTTAATTTCATCAGCTATATCATAAAACACTTCTATATCATTATTGTTTAACTCTAATGTTTCAGGGAAAATTAGCTGTTGGCATTTAATGCTATTATTGTTTTTTAAAAGCTTTTCATAAATAATTCTTTGATGTGCCAAATTGTGGTCAATAATAATAATTCCCGACTTTATATAAGTTAAAATGTATCTGTTATATAATTGTATAAATGAACTTTTGTTTTCAATAGACGAAATATCTTCTTCTTTATCAAAATCTATTTCTTGTTTGTTTTTAAAACTATCATCTATATTGTTATATAATGATTTCCAATTACTAGTATCTGGCTTATTATAATAATTATCTTTTGCTTTGGTTTTGTTTTGTAATAAAGAATCTGCTTTGTAATCAAATGGATTGTATTCTGAATTAACTGTTATTGTTGGAATTTTAATAGACGTTGTGTCTTTAATTGGCGGACAATAAAAATTGTTTTCCTGATTAAAATCAATAATCGGTGAAATATTAAATTTTCCAACAGATAATTTTATTGCCGACCTTAGTATCGAATAAACCGATTTTTCATCTTCAAATTTAATTTCTGTTTTTGTTGGATGTATATTAACATCTATATATTTAGGGTCGGTTTCAAAAAAAATAATGTATGAAGGAGTATAATCCTGTGGAACTAGTTCTTTGTATATATCCATTATTGCATGATGCAAATATGAACTCTTAAAAAAACGATTGTTTATAAATAAATATTGATCATCTTTTGATTTCTTTTTTGCAAATTCTGGTTTTACAATAAACCCATTAATGTTTACAATACTTGTTTTTTCTTCTATAGGGACTAATCTTTCTTTATAAATATTGCCGAGTAGATTATAAATTCTTTGTTTTAAATTTGATGAATCTAACTGAATTTTTAAGTTGTCATCTTCATAAAAAGAAAATGATATATCTGGGAAAGCTAGAGCTACTCTATTAAATTCTTCAGTAATATGTTGAAATTCTATTCTGTCCGATTTTAAAAACTTTCTTCGGGCAGGAACATTAAAAAAAAGATTTTTAACAGCTATTGAAGTTCCATTCGCACAATTTATATTTTCCTGTTTAATAATTTCAGAACCTTCAATAATAATTTTTGTTCCTAACTCATCGTTATGCCTTTTAGTTTTAAGTTCAACATTTGCTATTGAAGCTATAGATGCTAAAGCTTCTCCTCTAAAGCCCATAGTTCTAATATTAAATATATCATTAGCCGTTTGAATTTTAGAAGTAGCATGCCTCTCAAAAGACAATCTAGCATCAGTCTCAGACATTCCGCACCCATTATCTATAATTTGAATGCAATTTTTCCCAGAATCTTTTATTATTAATTTAATATTATTACTTCCTGCGTCAACAGAATTTTCTAATAATTCCTTAACAATAGAAGATGGTCTTTGAACAACTTCGCCAGCAGCAATTTGGTTTGCAATAGAATCGGGTAATATTTTTATTATGTCGTGCATTCTATCTTAAAAAAAGGTAATAACATATTATTGCCATTATTATTATTAAAATTATTAATCTTGTTTTTGATGTTTTATCTTCTTTTTCTATTGTTTTTGCCCTTCTAAAACCTTTTGATATCCTTTGTCTTCTATATTCTTCAGAATTTTCATATTCTTTATTCCAATTTTCACCGTATTTTTCTTGCATCTCGTCTTTTATTTTATCATAATAACGAGGAGTATAATTAAATTGTTTGTGTTTAATAGTTTTAAAAAAAGTTAATCCAATAAGCTTAAATTTCCCCATAATAATTAATTTATTAACCTAATTTCCCAACAAAATTATTTTCACAAAGTTAAATAATAAATAATAGGTTTAAAAAAATATTTATATTTTGTACTTAATTTTAATTTTACTTGTAAAATAATTATTTAATTAATAATATGATTTAATTTTACTCGTTAACTATTTTTATTCAATTAACTTCATGAGATTAATTTTTTTAATAATATTTTTTGTTTTTACTGTTAATGCTTTTTCCCAAATAGGAGGAAGCAGTACTTATAATTTTATTACTTTACCTTCTACTGCTAGAGTTACTTCATTGGGCGGAATGTGTCCATCTGTTAGGGATAATGATTTTGATTTAATTCTTGAGAACCCTTCTCTTTTAGATTCAACAATGGATAAAAATCTAAATTTAAGTTATATAAATTATTTTTCAGATATAAATTATGGTTTAGTTGGATATGCCAGACACTTCAGAAAAGTAGGTGTTTTTTCGGCTAATTTGCAATATATTAACTATGGAAATTTTAAATTAACAAATACAATTGGCGATGAGCTAGGAAACTTTAATGCTTCTGAATATGCTTTAAATATTACACATTCTAGAAATATTGATTCTTTATTTAGTGTTGGGGCTAATTTTAAAATTTTATATTCGGCTTTATATACCTATAAATCATTTGGTTTAGGGTTAGACCTTGGAATTAGTTATTTATCGAAAAACAAATTATTTTCATCTGGGTTAGTAGTGAAAAATATAGGACGACAATTAGTAAGTTACACAAAAAACAATAATGAAAATCTTCCTTTTGATATTAGAATTGGTTTTGCAAATAAATTTAAACATGCACCTTTACGAATTTTAGCTACAATACAGCATCTGGAAAAATTTGAAATTAGTTCTATTAATAGAAATAATCCCGAAACACATGTTGATCAGGAAACAAATGAAGAAGTAATAAGTAAAATTACAATAGGAGAAAAGATATTAAAACATTTTATTATTGGAACCGAATTTATACCATCTAAAAGTATTAGAATAAGTTTCGGTTATAATTTTATGAGAAGAGATGAATTAAAACTATCAACAAAAAAAGGAATGACAGGTATAACATGGGGTTTAGGAATAAAGACTTCGAAATTTAGAATTGATTACGGAAGAGGTTCTTACCATTTAGCTGGTGCTTCAAACCATATAACAATTGGAACAAACTTAGCAACATTCAATAAGAAAATAAAAAAATAATTATTTGCTCAGAATACTTATTCTATAGGATAAACTTATATTATTGCTTTCTATAATAATGTTATATTTCCCTTTATCCAGTATTTTATTAATAATTAATTGTTTTTGTCCTTTGTCGAACCACGAATAATAAATAACTTGATTCCCTTTCAAAATTTTAACTAAAACACTCTCTTTTGTTTTTTCAATAAAGTTAATCTCAAGTTTGCCTTCGCTATATAATGGCTCTGATTCAATTAAATTATTGATGCTTTTATTATAAATTGCTTTAGTTTCAGAATATGAGTTTACAATATTTGTATCTGAAAATATTTTTAATCTGTAAAAAGAAGTATCATATAAAGGATTTTCATCAATGTATTGATAATCTCTATTGATTTTATTTTTATAACCTACTTTTTGATATGATAACGTTTCGAAATCTAACCCATTTTTTGACCTTTCAATTGCAAAAATATTGCCTTTGTTATTGCTAATTACATTCCATCTAAGAAGAACCTTGTTCTCTTTTAAATCAGCCGAAAAATTTATTATTTCAAAATAATCCATTTTATCTGGTTGAAATAAAGTAAGCGAACTATCTTTTGAAAATAGATTTGGGTTGTTATTAATTGTTATTCCAACTACTCTAACAATTAATTCTTGATTGTTTTTAAAAGAATAACTATCAGAAAAACATAAGTTTTTTATGCTATTTATATCTTTTATAATTTTGCGTGTAAAGAAACTTTCCCCATCTATACTATATTGAATAAATGCATTTGTAGAATTTATTACTTCTGTACTTAAATCTATTTTAAAAAATATTGGTAAAATACCAGTTTCTTTAATAAATATTTTATTTGAAATAATATAACAATTTTCGTTTTTAATGTTCCAATTTGAAATAAAGACTGTATCACAAACAGGAGCAGATAGGTTGTTGTTAATAGCTGTGTTTTCTCCTATTTCTTGAGTGTAAGAAATAATAGTTATAAAAAAAAAGAAATAAATAAAGAGAACCTTTTTCATTTTAAAATCTAAAAACTCGATAAAGATAATAAAAGAAAAATGTTACAAAATAAATAAAAGAAAAAATAAGTTATAAAACAAGAATTTTTTTTGCGGACTCTTGGTTTCTACATTTAACATTAATCCAATAAACACCCGATTCTAATGTTTTGTTAAGTTTTATATAATTATTATTTGGTGTTTGATAGTAGTTATATATAATTTCGCCACTAGGTTTAATAATTTGAACTAAAACTTCTTCAGGAATATAATCACCAAGAGTAATATTTAAAACACCATTTTCATATATAGGATTAGGATTTAAAGTAAAATTCATACTTTTATTAACAACTGAAACTATATTAGAATAAGAAGTTTTATTGTCAAAATCAACTTGTTTCAATCTATAATAAGAAGTCCCTAAAAATGGATTATCGTCTATTGTAGAATAATTAATTATTGTTGTGCTATTAAAGCTTCCACCAATTAATGTTAAAGAAGAAAACTCAACTCCATCATTTGATTTTTGAACAACAAAATAATCATTATTAAATTCACTTGCTGTAGTCCATTCAATTTTAACTTTATCTTTACTTTCAATATATTTAGCTTTAAAAGAAACTAATTCAATAGGAAGAGGGCTTTGCATAGTAAAAACAAAAGCTCTTAAGCTATCAATTCTATATCCATCCCACCAAGTATTCATTGTTCTTTCATCACCAAAATAATCAATAAACCTATGCCCATCAGTTAATGAGCCATCTATATTAACTGTTCCTCCTATTTCACTATCATCCCAATATAGTTTAATATTTGATTCATTAATCGGTGAAATTCTGTTAACAATATATCCACTTGGGTGATTTTCTGGGTCGTATAAAGGTAAGTGAGTTACACCAGTAGCAAAAGAAGAATAAACACTAACATTAACATCTGCTTCAACATTTTCACCAAATCCATTTTTACCATCCCATACAATAGTATCTCTTCCAGGTGAAAGTTTTTGAACAAGTAAAACATCTTCACTTCCACTTTGATAACCTGTTACCTCATTTAAGTCCAATAATATTTCAACTGTACCAGGTTTATCCATATTAATTGAAAAATAAACCGAATCACCCATAATAGGAGATCCAATAATATTTAAGTCTTCAATCATTGTAGGAGTAGAACTAATAGGAAATTCGTTTACATCAGGTGTATTCAAAAATATTTTATATTCTGGTCTAGTTGAATTTCCGGGTATTGATTTTCTGTTTTCATTATTACCATTACTATTATTTCCTGTTCCTGTGCTATTAGAAGACATTACAAAACCAAATGGTTGAATTCCATTCATATCAATTTGAGTAAGATATTGATCTGTTGAATAAATGTAAAAAAATGAATTACAAGGATTATCATACGATCTTAAATTTAAATCCCAAGCATACGACCACAAACGTCCGGTAACGGTATTATTACCGGCATCTTTAACTGTAATGTCAAACAAATCAAAGTGATATGCGATAGAGAGGGTAGTTGTAAATTCGATATAAAAATCACCAGTTGTTGCTGGATTAAAAATAAAAGGAGTATAACCGTCAGAAGGAGTTTCACTAACTTTAGGACCAGCAACTGCTTCAGTATAAGAATTAATATAACCTGTTCCACTAGATGGTACATTTGTTCTAGCATAAACAACATTTCCATTAGGGTCTTTTATTCTGAAAGTAGCACTTCCTGTGCCAATATGTTGAAAGCCTAAATAAACAGTTTCTGAAGTACTTGCTATTCTTATATATAATCTATTTAAACTATCGGTATTTGATTCCATTGCAAAAGGACGACCTTTATCATAAACCTGAACATTCCCAAAATCAGAGCTTGTTGGTCTTAATTCTTTTGTTCCCTCGTTATTTGAAAAAACATTCAAATTTAGAAAGAATAAAAAAATTAGGATAAATTTTAATATTTTTATAAAAATCCGTTCCATTTTAATTATATATTAAATTTTCTTTCTATTTTTATTAACGCAACATATTAATGACATGTTTCAATAATTACAATTTATTAAAAATATTTTACTGAAAATTATTATAAATAAAAAAAAACACTATTTTTATTGATTAATTTTAAAAACTATGGAAAAAAATATTGATAAATTAGATTTGCAAGTTTTATCATTTTTATTAAAAGATGCAAAAACTCCATATACAGAGATAGCAAAACAATTAAATGTATCAGGAGGTACTATTCATGTTAGAATAAAAAAATTAGAAGCATTAAATGTTATAACAGGAACAACTTTATGTGTTGATTATGGGAAGTTGGGGTTTAGCTTAACGGCTTTTCTTGGAATTCATTTAGTTGATGGTAAAAATCATGATGAAATTTTAAAAAAGTTAAAAGATATACCGGAAGTAATAGAAATTCATTATACAACTGGCAAATTTTATTTGTTTGCAAAAATAATTTGTAAAGATTCTTATCATTTAAAAAAAGTATTAATTAATGGTATTAATAGAATAAATGGTATTGAAAAAACAGAAACAATGATATCGCTTGGTGAAACAAAAATCCCTCCTGTTGAGTTATTGAAAAATTAATTAAAAAAAAACCAAAAGATATTTAAATTTAATTTTCCTTTTTATAAATTTGTAAAAATAAAATAAAACACTATATTAATATGGAACTAAAAAAGAATCCTAAATTTGATTTAGAGAAGAAAAGCAGTTTGTTTATTCAAATAGGTCTAGTTGTAACTTTATTAATGACCTATGGATTGTTCAATTTATCCTTTTCTGAAGGAGGAGTTGTTGATTTAGGGGATAATTTGATTAAATCAGAAGAAGAAGAAATTATTCCGATAACAAGGCAACAAGATATGCCGCCACCGCCACCGCCACCTGCACAAGAAGATGTAACAGAAGAGTTAGAAATTGTAGACGACAAAAAAGAAACTAATGAATCTTTTGATAAAAAGTCAAGTGAAACAGATGAAAATGATAAAACAGACATTAAAAAAATTGTTGTTGATACAGAAGAAGCTTCATTAGAAACCGAAATATTCAGAATTGTTGAAGACATGCCAGAATATCCAGGAGGAGAAGATGCTTTAGTTCGTTATTTAGGCCAAAATACTAAATATCCTGATATTGCAAAAGACAATGGTATTTCAGGGATAGTTTATGTTAGTTATGTTGTAAATCCTAGAGGAGAGGTTACAAATGTTGAAGTAGCAAGAAGTGTTGACCCTTATTTAGATAAAGAAGCGATTAGAGTTGTTAAAACTTTAAAAGGATATAAGCCAGGAAAACAAAGAGGGAAACCAGTTAATGTTAGGTTTACTGTTCCTATAAGATTTGTGCTTCAATAAAAAGCAGCCTTCTTTATTAAAAAAATATACCTTTAATGAGCAGTCTAAAAAGGATAGTTTTTTTCATGCTGAGGTACGAAGCATCTAAAGTTTCTTTGCTAACCCTACCAATGACAAGTTTTTTAAGTAATTGATTATCAGTTGTGTTATTAATTATCTTCAAGCATTTTTTTAAATGTCATGTCTCAGAATGACAAGAGCTTGTTGTTTTTGTCTTGCGAAGTGAAAAGCATCTTTCATTATATAAAGACCCTTTATTACTGCTTTTAAGTATAAGGTTTATTGCTCAGAAAGACAGCTTTAGTTTTTTTTGATATTCGCTTTTTTGTTTTAATAAAGTAAAAATCAATAAACTATTTATAAATTTTTTAATTAAATAAAAATTTATAGCTTTGCTTTATTAATAATTAAACTATTTATAAACATTTAATAACAATTAATTTATGTCACGTTCAGAAGATTTAATGAAATTAGAAGATCAGTATGGTGCTCACAACTACCATCCACTTCCTGTTGTAATAGAAAAAGGAGAAGGTATTTTTGTATGGGATGTTGAAGGCAAAAGATACTATGATTTTTTATCAGCATATTCTGCTGTTAATCAGGGGCATTGTCACCCAAAAATTATAAACGCACTTATTGAGCAAGCAAAAAAATTAACACTTGTTTCAAGAGCTTTTTATAGTGATTCATTAGGAGAATTTGAAAAATTTATAACTAATTATTTTGGTTATGAAAAATTTTTACCAATGAATACAGGCGCTGAAGCAGATGAAACTGCATTAAAACTTTGTAGAAAATGGGCTTATAAGAAAAAAGGTATTGCACAAGATCAAGCTAAAATTGTTGTTTGTGAAGGTAACTTTCACGGAAGAACAATAACAATTGTATCAATGTCAACAGACCCTGACTCAAAAGCTGATTATGGTCCTTATACACCTGGTTTTATTACAATTCCTTATAATGATATTGCTGCTTTAGAAGAAGCATTGAAAGATCCAAACGTTGCAGGTTTCTTAGTAGAACCTATTCAAGGAGAAGCTGGTGTTTTTGTGCCAGATGCAGGATATCTTAAAAAAGCATCTGAACTTTGTAAATCTAAAAATGTATTATTTATAGCTGATGAAGTTCAAACAGGTATTGCAAGAACAGGTAAATTATTAGCTGTTGATCATGAAAACGTTAAACCAGATATTTTAATTTTAGGAAAAGCTTTATCAGGTGGTGTATATCCAGTTTCTGGTGTTTTAGCTAATGATGATATTATGCTTTGCATTAAACCAGGAGAACATGGTTCAACTTATGGTGGAAATCCATTAGCTTGTAAAGTAGCTATTGCAGCTTTAACTGTTATTAAAGATGAAAAATTAGCTGAAAATGCTGAAAGATTAGGCAAAATATTTAGAGACGAAGTTGCAAAAATAGATTCTCCAATGATTGAATTAGTTAGAGGTAAAGGTCTTTTAAATGCAGTTGTAATTAAACCTACAAATGGAAAAGAAGCATGGGATGTTTGTTTAAAACTTAGAGACAATGGTCTTTTAGCAAAACCAACTCATGGTCATATAATTCGTTTTGCACCTCCTTTGGTTATTAATGAAGAACAAATTAAAGAAGCTGTTAAAATTATTGAAAAAACAATATTGTCAATGTAAAATAAAAAAAGCCCCATTTGGGGCTTTTTTTATTTTTTTACTTTTGGAGTAACTTGTTTGTATTTTATTTTAATATTATAAACATCATTTCCTTTTTCAATAACAATTGGTTCATTGGTTAATTTATAGCCTTCGGTATATTCCATATATGGGCCATAAGGACTTAAATCAATATCTAAATAAGTATCAGCACCATCTCTTCCGTTATAATTAGGGCCACCATTTTCTCCTAACAATATATAAACTTCATATTCTACTTCCCAAGCATAGATTGAATAAGAACGTCCATTCCATATCTCGCCTTCATAATATAATAAGTAAATACCTGGCATTGTTCTGTAATATCTACTCCATTGAAAATAAGAAGGAACAGAGCTATTCCCTACTTCTAAATAAGAAGGTTCATTTTCGGAATAATTTAACGAAATAAATGCATTGCCAGGATTGCCATCAGATCCAGGATACACAATATATTCTTTAGTGCAAGAATTAAACATTATTGAACTCATTATTAATATTACAACTATTAATAAGTTTCTTTTTAAATATTTAGTTGAGGTTTTCATAATAGTAGTTTTTAAATTTTCAAAATTATTGCAATTAGTATGCCAAACATTTACATGAAAAGAATTATATTGTATTGTGTTTATTTATTATATATTTGCATTATTATATATTAATAGGATTTAAATTGAGCTTATGGAACATTTTGAAGTAAAAAACACAATAAAACAATGGAGCATAGAAGAGCGGCCTCGAGAGAAACTTTTAGAAAAAGGCAAAGAGAGTTTAACAAACTCTGAGCTATTAGCTATTATTATTGGTTCAGGAAATACTGAAGAAACAGCTGTTGAATTATCAAAAAAATTATTGAAAAATGTAAATGATAATTTAATAGAATTAAGTAAGTTGAAAATTGAAGAATTGAAAAAATTTAAAGGGATAGGCGAAGCAAAGGCTATAAGCATAATAGCTGCATTAGAATTAAGTCAAAGGACAAAAGAAGAAGAGTTTTTAAAAAGAGATAAAATTAAGAATAGTGTAGATATTTATAATATTATGGTAAATTATTTTTCAAGTCTTAATTATGAAGAATTTTGGATTTTTCTGTTAAATCGTTCTAATAAAATAATAAAGAAGGTAAAATTAAGCAGAGGAGGTACTTCGGGAACTTATGTTGATATAAAAATAGTTTTTAAATACGCTCTAGATAATTTAGCAAGTGCAATTATATTATGCCATAATCATCCTTCAGGAAATAAGTATCCGAGTGATTGTGATAAAAAAATAACATCACAAATTAAATCATCAGGTGATTTACTTGGAATAAATGTTTTGGACCATGTAATTGTTTCGGAAAAAGAATTTTATAGCTTTGCCGATGAAGGTATTTTATAAATATTTTATACTTAAAAATCAAAGTTTAAAAATAAAATCTATTTTTGTTATATGAAAATAAATGTTTGATACTTAACTAATTTTTATATAAAAGATGGACACTATCAATATTATTAGGATAATTGAAAATTCGATAAAAACAAAAAAAGATTTTTTAGAAAATAAAGCTAATATTGAATTAATTGAAAAAATTGTTTCGGTTATAGTTGATTCGTACTTAAAAGGAGGGAAAGTATTGCTTTGCGGAAACGGAGGTAGTGCAGCAGATGCTCAACATATAGCAGCAGAACTTTCAGGTAGGTTTTATTTTGACAGACCTCCTTTAGCTGCTGAAGCAATGAATGTTAATACATCATATATTACTGCTGTTGGAAACGACTATGGATATGATAAAATTTATGAAAGATATGTAGAAAGCTGTGGTAAAAAAGGAGATATATTAATTGCTATTTCAACATCAGGAAATTCAGAAAACATTATAAATACCATAAAAAAAGCAAAAGAAATTGGATTAGTTTCAATTGGGTTAACTGGCATTAGTGGTGGCAAAATGAATGATTTGTGTGATTATTTAATAAAAGTTCCGTCAAATGATACCCCAAGAATACAAGAAACTCATATATTAGTTGGTCATATTATATGCGAACTTATTGAAAAAAACATGTTTAGTAAATAATATTTTATAATACTTAATCTAAATTTAGATGAATAAATTTGTAGTTTTTGAAGGTCTTGACGGAGCAGGAAAATCAACTCAGATAAATAAATTAAAACAATATTTAAACGAGAAAAATATTAAATTTAACTTTTTGCATTTTCCAAGGTTAGAAAATGGTATTTATGGAGAAATGGTAGCAAAGTTTTTAAGAGGTGATTACGGAGGACTTCAGCAAGTTCACCCTGAATTAGTTACACTTTTATATGCAGGAGACCGAAAAGAGGCTTCGTTTGAAATAAATAATTGGTTAAAAGAAGGGTTAGTAATTGTTGATAGATATGTTTATTCGAATATTGCTTATCAATGTGCTAAATTAAATAATGATTCTGATAAAATTAATTTAACAAATTGGATTAATAATTTTGAATATAATTTTAATAATATTCCTAAACCTGATTTATCTATTTTTTTAGATGTACCTTTTAGTTTTACTGCACAAAAATTACAATCAGAAAGAAAAGGTGATGATAGAAATTATTTAAAAGGTAAAGATGATATTCACGAAAAAGACCTTTTATTTCAGGAAAAAGTAAGAAAAGAATATTTAAATTTAATTGAAAAAGATAATAACTTTATAAAAATAGATTGTAATAAGAATGATAATATGCTCGATTCTTCGATAATTTTTGAGATTATTATATCAACTTTAAAAAATTATAAAATTATAGAATAGAATTAATCTTACCGTAGCGAAAATCGATCTTACCAATGCGAGAATAAAACTTACTAGAGAGAGAACAAATCTTATCATAGCGAAAATCAATCTTACCAGAGCGAAAATCAAACTTGCTATTACGAGAATCAAACTTACTAGAGAGAGAACAAATCTTATTGTAGCGAAAATAAAGCTTACCAGCGAGAGAATTAATCTTGTTTTCCTTTTTTGGAATATATTATTATATTAAGCTGCTCTTACAGAGCGAATATTTGGTTTTTTTGTTTTTATTACCCGAAGCTTTGCTTCGGGCTGAATTAATACAGTCTTTCAGACTGTTGTTTTGTTATACCAAAGTGAATTATATACTTGTCCAAAAGTTATCTAAAAAAATATAATCATA
>CAZJKL010000023.1:0-41365 GCA_964546655.1 uncultured Bacteroidales bacterium
CAACAGTCTGAAAGACTGTATTAATTCAGCCCGAAGCAAAGCTTCGGGTATAAAAACAAAAGCCAAACATTCGCTCTGTAAGAGCAGCTTAAAAGAAATAAAAACTGCAAATAACAAATTAATATAACCCCAAGGCACGGAAAACATTTCAGCACCATCCAGATTTAGTAATTACTAAATCGTAATTAACTAAAACTTCGCTTTACCGTATAATAAATCCTTCATGCTTTTTTTGTAAGCATTTTTTGCATTAATATTCTATACAATATTTTTCGCCAATATAAATCTTAATTTCTTTGAAAAATTCAAGAAAGTTTGAATTAATATCGTCATAGTTTAGTTGAATTTGATTAATAGCAAATTCGGCTTCTTTTGGCATAGAAGTACGGTTGCCCATTCCTATTAACACTTTTTCTAATCCATCAATAGATTCATACATTTTTAACCAATTATTTTGAATCATACGTGGAAAATAAAACTGGGCTTGTTCAGGTAAATTTTTTATATGTGGCCTAAGTAATTCGTAAAAATCACTAATATAAATATCCTTATCACATTTTGAGAAATTACTCCAATTATACGATAAAAAGTGATCAAAAACTATGTCAATAACAACTCCAGAATACTTATCATATTTGCTTTTAAAATAAGATTTGCAATAGATGAAAATTTCGTGTTTATCAGTAAATTCATCAATATCTCGATGTAATATTATACCTTTTTGGATTTCAGGAGAAAAAGTATAAATATTTTTGCCTTTAACCCAGTCGGCAATAGCTCCGCCAATTTTTAAATCATTCGATTCTCCGGCTAAATAAAGATGTGCTAAAAAGTTCATTAAGTAAAAATTTAAAAAAATAAATATAATAAAAAAGGGCGGTTATTTTTTAACCGCCCTTTAGAATAAATATAAAAAAGTTATTTTATTACAATCATTTTAGAACTATATTTTTGTTCTCCAGTCTGAACACTTACGATATAAGTTCCATTTTTCAAATTAGAAGTATTAATATTTAATTTATTTTGACCTTTTTGTAATTTCATAGGTTTATAAGAACTTACTAAAGTTCCAGAAATATTGTAAATATTAATTTTAGCATCTTGAACTTCGTTTGAATTAAAGTTTAAAGAAGCATTATCTTTAACTGGATTAGGATAAATATTTAAAGCATTTGATTTTTTAGAAGATTTTATATCAGAAATACCAACTATACCAGTTGTTTTAAACATACCTCTACCATGAGTAGCAATATAAATATTATATAAACTACTATCTTGCTGAACGATATCAAAAACAGGCATATTTCCTAAAGTTGTATTAACCGAATTCCAAATTGCACCAGTATCTGTGCTAACATAAACACCAGTTTCGGTTGCTAATAAAATTCTACCAGAAGATTTTTTGTCGATAATTGCTTTATAAACAGGAGCTTCAGGTAAGTTATTTTGAATAGAAGCAAAAGTAGCAACATCATCTAAGGCATTTTCTGAATAATAAACATAATCATCATTACCATAGTTACCATAAGTAATAACTACTCTATTTGCATCATTTTGGTCAACAGCAATGCTAGTTATAAATCTGTTTGTTCCTGGACTTGGAGTAAAGTTTACTAAAGGTATCTCATAAACTGTATCAACTTTATAATTAGTTGAAGTATATTCACCAGTAGAAGAATCTCTAACAGCAGTTAAGTTAGTAACTCTAAGTACTTTACCTTCTTGTGTTCCTACAAATAATGCATCACCATCAGCAGAAGTAGCTAAAGCTTGAGGTGTTCCTACGAAGCTTGCAACAATCCACCAATCAAGTTCTTTATTCATAACCAAGGCTCCTCTTGTCATATAAATTTTATTATTTAATCCAAGGAAGAAAGCTGTATCAACTGGTCCAGCATTATTAATTTTTTCCCAAAGATGAATAGGAGTATTAAAAGAAGCTGCCCCACCTGCACCAATAGTTTCTTTCTCTCTCATTCTAATATTAAAGAATGTATTAACTCCAGCAACTGCATCATAGTCTAAATTTCCTTTATAAGTTCTATATGTAATTCCAAAGTAAGCAGTTGAAAAATATATATCACTAGTAATATTAGAGAAAGCAACGCCTCCACCATCACCACCAGAAACTTCTTTCCCAAATAATAATGTATTTAAAGAATAATCTATTAAGAGAGCTCCATTATCTTGAGTTCCGCCCATAACCCATCCTTTTTTATTGCAATCGATAGAATAAAATTGAGTAATATTAATACCATTATTGCAATTAATAAATTTTTCGCCACCATCAATTGATTTTGAAACACCACCATCGCTACCAATGTATAATATACTAGGATTTTTTGGGTCAAAAGCTATATTGTGTTTGTCGGCGTGAACATAAAGTTCGTGATAATAAGGATAATACCATAATGATTTTTTTCTCCAGTCGTATCTTGAACCATTTTTATCACCTACCCATAAATCAATACCACCTACAAAAACTTTTTCTTTATTAGTAGGATGTACAGTTATAACATTATTATAAAAACCTTGAGGAGAAAGAATATCGAAACTTGATCCAGCACCTTGAGCTATTATAGACCATGTCTCTCCTTTATCTGTTGAAAGATATACACCTTTCATATCACCAGCATTATCAGCCACACAAGCATATATATAATTATTATCAGAAGGAGCATAAGCATATTCAATTCTGCTAATATCTTCATAAGGTAAGTCTGTTGCGTCATCACCAGAAATTAGTGTAAATGTAGTACCATCAGTAGATTTATAAGATCTTAAATCAATACCATTTCTTTCACAAAGAAGAATTACTCCATCAGCAGAAATTTTAATATCATAAACATCACTTGTTAACCCAGTTCCTAAATCTGACCAGTTAGCACCACCATCAGTTGAAACTTTTGCTCCTCTGTTAGTTCCAGCATATATTATATCAGAATTTGATGGATTAATTGCTATTTCATTAACATAAGCCCAATAATCTGATGAATTTGTTGAATGTAATGGAATAGTATTAGTTAATTGAGTCCAAGTTGTTCCTCTGTCTGTTGATTTCCAAATACCATTACCAGTAAATCCAGGAGTTACTCCAGTTGTTCCAGCAAAATTTGTAAATGTTTCACCTGTACCAACATAAATGTCTCCGTTTGGAGCTTGTACTATAGTTGATACTCTTAAATTTGTATTATTTACATCAACAGCAATTTGAGACCAAGAAGACCCAGCATTTGTTGATTTCCAAATGCCACCATTAACAGCTCCAGCAAAAATTAAAGAACTATTGTCTTTGTCAACTAATAAGCCTCTAATTCTACCCGCAAAGTTATCAGGGCCTAATTCTACCCAAGTATTATTAGCATCTTTAGAAGAATTATATAGCATTGCTAGAGATGATTTCTCAGCATTTAAAACATCAAGAAAATCAATTTTGTTTGTTATTTGATTTGCTCTTAGTTTTGAAATATAGCTACTTCCATTGATTTGGTTCAAAGAATTAGATTTTCTAGGTGAATATAGTTTCTCGTCTTTAGATAAATCAGCAAAGAAAAGTGTAGAAATTATTACAAGTGCAATAATTGAAATTGAATATAGTTTATTTTTTTTCATAGTATAAATTCTTTATTTTTTTAAAAAATCAACGCAAGTTACAAAAATAATTTATTTTAAAAGAAATCAAACAATATTTTTAAAGAAATCAAATGATATTTTTATCTAAATGATTTTCTGCATGAAAAGAAGACCTAACCAAAGGGGCACTTTCAACTACAGAGAACCCTATTGAGATAGCAATATTTTTATATTCATTAAATTTGTCAGGATGGATATAACAAGAGACAGGTAAATTTTGTTTAGTAGGTTGCAGATATTGTCCTATGGTTAGTATTTTACAGCCTGAATTATGTAAATCATTTATTGTTTGTATTACTTCTTTTTCCAATTCCCCAATTCCTAGCATTAATCCAGATTTTGATGTTAATCCAGATTTTGATATGTTTTCAATAACTTTTAGGCTTCTTTTATAAAGGGCTTTATTTCTTGCTAAAAGAGTTAATCTTTCAACTGTTTCAATATTATGCGAAACAATTTCAGGTTTTACAGCAATTATTTTATTTAAACAATCTTCATCTCCATTAAAATCGGGAATAAGAGTTTCTAAAGTAGTGTTTTTGTTTACTTCTTTAATTTTAGTAATGGTTTTTGCCCAAAATGATGCTCCATAATCATGCAAGTCGTCTCTGTCAACAGAAGTAATAACGGCATGTTTTAATTTCATGATTTTTATAGAATTGGCAACTTTTTCAGGTTCATTTTCATCTGGAGGCAATGGCTTTCCTGTAGGAACAGAACAAAATTTACACGATCTTGTGCAAATATTGCCTAATATCATAAAGGTTGCTGTTCCACATGCCCAACATTCTGCTATATTTGGGCACTTACCACTTGTGCAAATTGTATTTAGTTTGTTTTTTTCAACTAAATCTTTAATTTTCAGAAAGTCTTTTCCGCTTGGAAGTTTGGTTTTTAACCATTCGGGTTTATTTATTTTACTGTTTTGCATTTTATTTATTTTTTATTCCATCTGTTTCCTATTCCAAATTTTAAATAAAAATTAAGCAAGTAATTTTTATTATCATTAAAAGCCATAATATCTAATTCTTTAAAATAAAAATCTAAAACAACACCTGCTTCAATTGTTTTTACTTCTTGTTGCCTGTCGCCATAGTCAATGTTTAGTGCATATTTAAAAAACACACCTGGATAAGGGCTAATTTTTGAAAAGCCTTTTAATAACGAAGATCTTCCATATATATTATCTACTCCGTGATTATATGGGTCGTATCTTTTATCCGATATGTATATCATATTATCTGATATTGAATCAATAATCTTTAAATAAACAGGCTTTGCTAGGCCAAGAGATAAGCCAAACGACTTTATAGTTCTTAAATATATGCTCTTTTTGTCAGCTTTATCGTGTTTTACAATTTGTTGCCCTAGCCCTATTCTTAAAATAGATAATGAATTTAACTTGCCATAGCGATATCCTTTGGCTTCATCAAAATTTATTGGGTGGAATCTTCTAATTTCTTTTGCATCTTTAAATATAGAAAAATCTAAATCTAATAAATATTGTTTATAGCCCGTTTTATACCAAAAATTGCTATAATTTATTCCGTATCCTGATGAGTGAAAATATATAGAATAATTGTTTTCTAATCGGTACAATATCCTCTGTTCTTCATCAGAGCTCTGACCAAAAAGATTAAAACTATAAGAGAAAATTAATATAAATAAAAAAACTTTCATTCATTCTTTATTTTGAACAAAGATATAAATGAAAATTTTACAAAATATACAGATTAACTATTTTTATCTCGTTTCTCTACTTTTATTTTAGTGTAAGCATCACATCTCTCATGTACTTGAAACATACTACAAGAAGAAAGAATAATTGATAAAACAAAAAACGATAACAATAATTTAATTTTTTTCATATTACTATAATGAAGTAAAACAACAACTTTAAACAAAAATATGTCTTTGCTAGTTATAAACAAAGATAAAATTATTAACAATTGTTAATAATTTGCGATTATTTATAAAAAGTTATACTTTAGCTAAATAATTTTTAGTATAAATAATTTGATTTTATTTTAATTTTAATTAATTATGAATGCGGTAAATCCTAAAATAGATAGTAGTTGGTTGGAGTTAATAGGCGATGAATTTAATAAAGAATATTTTCTTCAATTAAAACAGTTTTTAATTGAAGAAAAAACAACATATAAAATATATCCAAGCGGGAATTTAATATTTAATGCATTTAATTCTACAAATGTTAAAAATACAAAAGTTGTTATAATAGGTCAAGATCCTTATCATGGAGATGGTCAAGCACATGGCCTTTGTTTTTCTGTTGAACCGGGAATAAAACCACCGCCATCTCTTGTTAATATTTTTAAAGAATTAAAAAATGATATTGGTCTCGATATTCCAAATCATGGATGTTTGCAAAGTTGGGCTAATCAAGGTATTTTAATGCTTAATGCAACTTTAACTGTAAGAGCAAATCAAGCGGGTTCTCACCAAAACAAAGGCTGGGAGATTTTTACTGATGCTGTCATCAAGAAACTTTCTGAACATAAAACAGGCTTAGTTTTTATTTTATGGGGGAAATATGCTCAGGATAAAGAAAAATTGATTGATGCCACAAAACATCATATATTAAAAGCCGCTCACCCTTCACCATTTTCTGCTTATAATGGTTTTTTAGGATGCAAACATTTTTCAAAAACTAATGAAATTTTAATAAAACAAAATCTTAAACCTATTAATTGGGCTATAAGTTAATATTCGAAATCTAAGCCTAATTGTTCTTTTAAATCAATAATGTCGGGATTTTTTTTCGCCATTTCTTCAAATCTTTGTTTTGGGGTATAAGCCTTTACTTCTTTAGGCGAATTATCTAGTAAAAATATAATGTCGGTAGAATAATTATTAAGTTCTTTTCTTAAAAACTGTAATATATCAGATTTAAGTTCATTATTAAATTCTTCTTTCTCAGCTAAATTATATATATCAAATTCAATTAAATAATTTTCTTTTAACTTGGGTTTTCGGTTCGAAATAGCACTTGAAAATCTTGTTTTTCCTTCTTCACTTAATTTTTTTGCATATAAACCCCAAACTTCATTTAATTTGCTTTCATCAAAATAATCATTTTCGGTTCTTATTTCAACCGTTTTTTCTGCAGTTTTTATTTCTTCCTTTTCTTTATTACTATTAATATTTTTTATAGAAATTGTTTGAGGTTGATTTGAATTAACTGTGATACTAATAGGTTTTTCTATAATTTTCTCTTCTTTAAGAATCTCAATCGGTTTTTCGGTAATTACTTCTTCTTTTTTATAAGGTTCAATAGGTTGTTCAACTACTTTGTTTACAATTGGGACTTCGGAATTAATTAAAGTTTTTGGCGTTTCGGTTACATTATTTTTTTTTTCAATATTATTAGAAATAATATTTTTAGAAGTGTTTTCTTGTGAATCAAACAAACCACAAACCTTCATTAAAGTTAGTTCAACCAATAATCGTTGGTTTTTACTTTCTTTAAAATTAATGTCGCAGTCTGAAAACATTTGCAAACTATCAATAATGCCTTTTACAGATATTTTTCTAGATTGAAGAATAAACTTTTCTTTGATTAAATCACTGGTTTCAACTAAATTAATAGTTTTCTCGTCTTTACAAACTAATAATTCTCTAAAATGCTGAGCTAAACCATTAATAAATAATTGAGTATCAAAGCCATTATTAATTATTTTTTCTAATAATATTAAAAGATCAAATTTTTGAGCTGAGGCAATTATGTCTGTAGCATTAAAATAATATTCAATATCTAAAATATTTAAATTATCTATTACTACTTGATAAGTTAAATTTCCTTCGGAAGAAGTAACAATTTTATCAAATATTGATAAAGCATCTCTTAAAGCACCGTCAGCTTTTTGTGCTATCATTTGAAGTGCTTCAATTTCATATTTTATATCTTCACTTTTTGCAACATAAGATAAGTGAGTAGCGATATCTTTTACTTGTATTCTTAAAAAGTTAAAAACCTGACATCTTGATAAAATAGTAGGCAATATTTTATGGCTTTCGGTAGTTGCCAAAATAAAAATTGCATGAGCAGGTGGTTCTTCTAGTGTTTTTAAGAAAGCATTAAAAGCTTGTTGCGACAACATGTGAACCTCGTCAATTATATAAACACTATATTGACCAACTTGAGGTGTTATTCGAACTTGGTCAATTAAATTTCTTATATCATCAACCGAATTATTTGATGCAGCATCTAATTCATGGATATTAAATGAAGCATTTTGATTAAACGAAACACATGAATTACATTTATCACAAGGTTCAATGTTTTCGGTTAAATGTTCGCAGTTTATTGTTTTTGCCAAAATTCTTGCACAAGTAGTTTTGCCAACACCTCTTGGGCCTGTAAATAAAAAAGCATGAGCTAAATGTTTGTTCTTTATTGCTGTTTTTAAAGTTTTTGTTATAGAAGGTTGTCCAACAACACTGTCGAATGTTATTGGGCGGTATTTTCTTGCAGATACAATATAGTTGCTCATTTATTTGATGTTTTCTTTTTTTTAATTATTATGACTATTGCAAAAATATTATTTTTTATAGTATTTCTATTTATTATAAAGTATTATTTTAAATTTGTATTCATAAAAAAATAAATGTAAATTATTAAAAATAAAGTTTTTCAAAATAACTTTCAAAATACATAAAAATGAAAATTTCAGCATCACTATATTCTAATAAAAATAATAACATTATTGACACGGTTAAAGAATTAGATGCTTATAAAATAGATTGTTATCATATAGATTGTAATGATGATTTAAATGTTTTTTCGGACATTGAAACTATTAATAAAATTAGTGATACTCCTATTGATTTACATATAATATCTGATAATCCCGAAAAGTTTTATAGCCATATTATAAACAACAATATAAGATATATTACTTTTCAGTACGAAAATCTTAATAAAAAACTTGAAATACCTAAAGAAGTACAATCAAAAGTAGGAATAGCTATTACTTCTTCAACCGATATAAATATTTTTGAAGAATATAAAGATATATGTTCGCATATTCTTTTTATGACAACAATACCTGGCGTTAGCGGCGGCGAATTTAATAAAGACACTTTCAAAAAAATTCGTCAGTTTCGTCAAAAATATCCAGATAAAAAAATTCATGTTGATGGCGGAATAAACGAAGAACTTTCATTTATTATGAGAAATATGGGTATTTATCTTGTTGTAACAGGTTCTTTTTTGTTTAAACAAAACTATATAGGTTCTGCTCTATTGCAAATGAAAAGTAATGATATTAAATCAAAATACTTAGTTAAAGATTTTATGTTGCAATATGATGAAATACCAGTAATTAGCGAACAAAACTATACTTTTTATGATGTTTTAAAATCAATAGATGATTTTAGAATGGGGTTTACTATTATTGCAGATAGTGATAAAAAAGTGAAAGGTATAATTTCTAGTGCAGATATAAGAAGGCTTTTAATTAAAAATATTAATGATTTAAATGCTATTGATGTTAATGAGATGATTAATAAAAATCCTGCTTATGCTTACGAAGAAGATTCTGTTTCAATATTATTAGAAAAGATAAAAAACTTGAATTTTCCGGTTCTTTTTATGCCTGTTATAAATGAAAATAAACAAATTACCGGAACAATTAAATTTAATAATTTAGTAAAAGGCGAATAAAAATGATTATACATTTAAAAAAATCAGTTGATAATAATAAAATTAATGAATTAGCTGAATTATATCAAGCTATTATTGTTAATAAGCAAGACAGTAAAATATTAGTTACTGGATATGAAACAAAAAATATTCAAGAAATTCATAAAGAATATATTGATGAAATTTTTGTTATGGATTCAGATATTCAGTTAGCCAATATTAAATATGACTCTAATAAAAGACAAGTTAATATTAATGGCAAAATAATAGGCGGAAAAACAAACAATACAATTGTAATTACAGGTCCTTGCTCAATTGAATCAGAAGAACAAATTGAACAAACTGCAAAATTGTTAATAGAAAATGGCCTAACAACATTACGTGCAGGCTGTTATAAACCAAGAACATCACCATATTCATTTCAAGGATTAGGGTTAGAAGGATTGAAGCTTTTATCGAAAATGAGAGACAAATATGGATTTAGTATAATTACCGAAGTTCGAGATTCATCTCATGTTGATGATGTTATAAATTATGCTGATATAATTCAGATTGGAGCTAAAGCAATGTATGACCATGCCATATTAAGAAAATGCGGAAAAACAAATAAACCTGTTTTATTGAAAAGAGGATTTGGTACAACATTACAAGAATTTGTGCAGTCAGCTGAGTTTATTTTGAGTGGAGGCAATGAAAATGTAATATTGTGTGAAAGGGGTATAAGAACCTTTGAAAGCAAAACAAGATTTACATTAGATTTATGCGGAGTAGCATACTTAAAAGAATATACTAATTTACCAATAATTTTAGATCCAAGTCATGCAATGGGTTATTCGTATGGAGTTCCTGATTTAGCAAGAGCATGTTTTGCAATGGGCATTGATGGGTTATTAATTGAATCACACCCAAACCCTAAATTTGCAAAATCTGATTCGAGTCAACAATTAAATCATGATGAATTTACAGCACTATTTAAGAGTTTAGCTCCATTAGCAAAAGCTTTAGAGAAAAATATAATTTAAAACCTCAACCATGAACTATTTTAAAACTAATTTGGCTTTTTTAATTAAGCAAAAAAATATATCAACTTTTGATTTATCAGTTGAAACAGCAATAGATTTAAAAAAAGTGCAGCAATTTTTAGCCGGCAAAGAGCCTGAATTAGAAGAATTAATTATTTTATCAGAATTTTTAAATTGTTCATTAGACAGCTTTATTAAACAAGATATTATCAAAAAAACCAGTGCTATTAATTCGTTTGATTTTAAAATGCTTGTAACCGATATAGATGGTGTTTTAACTGATGCCGGAATGTATTATTCTGAGTCAGGCGATGAAATGAAAAAATATAATGCTAAAGACGGGTTGGCGATAAAGATGCTTATTGAACAAGACAAGAAAGTAGGTTTCATTAGCTCAGGGTCGAATAAAAATATAATTAATAATAGAGCAAAATTGTTTAATATTGAACATGTTTATATTGGAACTTGGGATAAACTTTCGGTTTTAAAAGAATGGTGTAAAGAATTAAATATTTCATTAAAACAAGTTGCATATATTGGAGACGATTTAAATGATTTAGAAATAATTAAAAATGTTGGTCTTTCTGCTTGTCCAAATGACTCGGCAGATGAAGTTAAAGAAATATCGAACATTATTTTATCAAAGAATGGTGGTAGTGGGTGTTTAAGGGAATTATATGACATTCTGAAAAAAAATAAAAAGATTTAATTTGAAATTATTCTATTTTTTTGAGTGTGTAACTACTGTTATTTTTTATTTTTGTCAATATTCAAATAATAATAAGAAAAAAAATTATGGATTTAAAAGGGATTTTATCTATTTCTGGGAAACCTGGGCTATTTAAAATGATTAGCCAAACAAAAAGTGGATTAATTGTAGAATCTTTAATAGATAGCAAAAGATATCCAACATTTTTAACTACAAAGTTAATTGCATTAGAAGATGTTAGTATATATGGAGAAGATGAAGACAAACCTTTATCAGAAATATATCAAAACATATATGATAAAGAAACAGGAGGAAAAGCAATTGATGTAAAAACTGCAGATAATAAAGCTATTGAAAAATATTTTTGCGAAATATATCCAGAATACCACAAAGAAAGAGTATTTGTTTCGGATATGAAAAAAGCCCTAAATTGGTATAATTCATTGCAAGAAGCTAGTTTATTAAAACCTACGGTAAAAGAAGCAGCAGCAGAGGAAGTAAAAGAGGATAAATAAATTTTTATTCACACATTATTTTTTCATTTTATTAATTATTTAAATTAATTTTTTATTAATTTAAAAGAAAAGTTTTTTTAAAAGATGTCGTTAAGTAAAATTTATTTATTATTTATTATTGTAGGAATATTCATGTTAAGTAGTTGCAATTTTAATTGCAATTCGCCCCAACCAGAAGTGAAAATTGACACTACTTATGAATATGGAATAATAGTAGATTCTTTATTTGTTCACAAAGATTTAATTAAAAGAAATCAAAACTTATCAGAAATATTATCGAGCTATAAAGTAGATTATCCTAAAATACACACATTAGCAACAGAATATAAAGATATTTTTGATGTTCGAAAAATAAAAAGCGGTAATAAATATACCGTAATTTGCACAAATGACTCAGCAAGAAAACTACTGTATTTTATTTATGAAATTTGTCCTATAAATTATATAATATGTGATTTTAGAGATTCTGTTCACGCTCATACCGGACAGAAAGAAATTGAAAGAAAAATATTGTTAACTTCTGGAATTATCGAAAGTTCTTTATGGAATTCATTAGTAGAAAAAGATGTTGATCCGATGGTAGCTATGGATTTATCTGAAATTTATGCTTGGACTATTGATTTCTTCGGAATTCAAAAAGGAGATAAATATAAAATAATATATGAAAGTTTATCAGTAGAAGGACAAAAAATTGGTGTAAGTAAAATTTTAGCAGCATCTTTTTATCATGGAGAAAAAGACAACTATGCGTTTTATTTTATTCAAGATAGTGTAGGAGATTACTTTGACGAGAAGGCTAATAGTCTAAAACGCTCATTCTTAAAAGCACCGTTAAAATTCAGAAGAATAAGTTCAAATTTTTCTCATAGCAGATTACATCCAATATTAAAAATTAGAAGACCACATCTTGGTGTAGATTATTCTGCTCCTTCTGGAACGCCAGTTAGAACTATTGGAGATGGAACCGTTGTTGATGCCAAATATAGCGGTGGAGCTGGAAGAATTATAACAATAAGACATAATAGTACATACACTACAAAATACTTGCATTTATTAAAATATGCTCCTGGAATTAGACCTGGTAAAAGGGTAAAACAAGGAGATATAATTGCTTATGTTGGAAGTTCAGGTTTATCAACTGGAGCACATCTAGATTTTAGATTTTATAAAAATGGGAAACCTGTTGATCCTTTAAAGGTTGAGAGTCCACCAGCCGAACCAGTTAATAAAAAATATAAGAAAAAGTACGAAAGAAATATTAATAAATTAAAGCAACTTCTTGATTCTGCAAAATAGAGTTTTAAAGTTTATTTTAAAAAGATAAAAACTTATATTTGTATATATTTATAAATAAAATTATATACAAATGATAATTGGAATAACAGGTACAAATGGAGCAGGGAAGGGTACAGTTGTAGATTATTTGGTTGAAAAAAAGAATTTTTCACATTTTTCGGTTCGAGATTTTTTAATAACAGAATTAAAGAAAAGAAACTTAGAAATTAATCGAGATAATTTTATAGTTATTGCTAATGAAATTAGAGAGAAAAATAATCCATCATATATAATTGACCAATTATTTGAAAAAGCAAACCAAATAGACAAAAATTGTATAATAGAGAGCATCAGAAATCCCGGAGAAGTTTTGTCGTTAAGAGCTAAATCTAACTTTATTTTACTTGCAGTAGATGCTGAGCAAAAAATAAGATATGATAGAATAAAACAGAGAAAAAGCGAAACAGATAATATTTCTTTTGAAGAATTTAAAAAACAAGAAGAAATAGAGTTTAATTCTAATGATATTAATAAACAAAATATAAGTAAATGCATTCAGATGGCTGATTATATTATTAAAAATGACACAAACATTGATGAATTAAACAAAAAAATTGAGGAGGTTTTAAATGGAATCACAAAATAAAAAACACATTCGTCCATCGTGGGATGATTATTTTTTAGAAGTAGCTGATACAGTAGCAAAAAGAGCAACATGCGACAGAGGAAGAAGTGGTTGTGTTATAGTTAAAGATAGAAGAATTTTGGTTACAGGTTATGTTGGTGCACCAGCAGGTTTGCCACATTGTGATGAAGTAGGTCATCAGTTTAAGCAAACTATTCATGAAGACGGAAGCATAACAAAACATTGTGTAAGAACAATACATGCAGAGCAAAATGCAATATGTCAGGCAGCAAAATTTGGTATTTCATTAGATGGAGCAACATTATATTGCCGAATGACACCTTGCAGAACGTGTGCTATGTTAATAATAAATTGCGGAATAGTAAGAGTTTTTTGCGAAAGAAAATATCATGCAGGAGCCGAATCAGAAGAAATGTTTAAACAAGCAAATGTAATATTAGAGTATAAATTTGATGAACTTCAACAGTATTAAATAAAAAAGCCGGAAATACCGGCTTCTCTATCTCCCTAAGAGAATCTAAACTATAAAACACTACACTTTATTAAAACTTAATACTTATATAAATAAGAATTTAGTTAATTATCAAATTTATAAAAAACATCTAATAAAATAAAATTTATTTAGTATATTTTTATTTTTTTCAACATTTTTAATTATCCTTTACAAAAAATAGCTTTAATAATGTGTGAAGCCATTTTAGGATTTTCTTTTAATCTTCTTGTTGAATATTTAAACCATTGTTTTCCGAAAGGGACATAAATTCTCATTTTATGACCATTTTTAACAACAGAATCTCTAAGGTTAGGAGTTACACCCAATAACATTTGAAACTCATATTTATCTTTTGAAATATTATTGTTTTTAATTAATTCATAAGATTTTTCAATCAAATATTTATCATGAGTAGCGATTCCAACATAAATATCATTTTTAAGTAAATATTCAATATCTTCAACATAATGATTATTTATCTTTTCATAGCTTTTATAAGCAATGCTTTCATGTTCAACATAAATACCTTTACATAATCTATAATTATTTCTATAATTTTCTGGTTTGTCAGATTCTAAGCCTTTAATATCATCTAAAGTTCTTTTTAGATAAGCTTGAAAAACTAGACCAACATTATTAGGAAATTCAGCTCTCAATTTTCTGAAAAGTTCAAGTTCCAAATCAACACATTGAGAGTCTTCCATATCTACTCTAACAAAATTACCATATTGAGTAGCTTTTTCAACTACTTTTCTAATAAGTTCGTAGCATTTATCTTTATCTATTAATAACCCAAACATTGTAGGTTTCAACGAATAGTTACCTTCAATATTTTCTTTTTGAATTCTGTCAATAATTTCTAAATATTGTTTTGTATTTTCTTCGGCAGCTTCAATTTTTGTGATAAATTCACCTAATAAATCAATAGTTACTACCATTCCTTGAGAATTCAATTCTTTAGATACTCTAATAGCATCTTCGATATATTCACCAGCGATATATTTTTTTGAAAAAATCCATATTAATTTCTTTGGCATATATGGCAAAACACAAGATATCATTTTATTTATCATAGCTTTAAATTTTTATTGAACAAAAGTAGAAATAAATTTTATTAAAAGTATTTAGATACAAGGACTTTATTTTTTAATATTTTAATATATAAAAATAAACCAAATAAGATACCTATAAAGTTGGCCAATAAATCAAACAAATCAAAATGTCTGTTGATAATTATGTATTTTTGAAATAATTCAATAAATAGTCCATAAAATAAAGAAAAAACAGACCCCAATAAGTATTTATATTTAAAAATAAATTTAGATTCGGTATATTTATTAAATCCAAAAATTAATAGAATAAATAAAACAAAATACAATATAAAATGAGCAATTTTATCGTAAGGGATAAACGAAGGAAGTTCATTTACCTTTGGGATAGATATGCTACAAACTATTAAAATAAAAAAAGCCCAGATAATACTGGGCATATTTTTTTTGAAATGTTGCATTTAGTTGAAGTTATTATACTCCTATTAATTCTTTGTATTGAGAAGGAGATAATAAATCGTTAACTTCAGAAGGGTTTGTTAATTTAATTTTAACCAACCAACCGTCTCCATAAGGATCTTTGTTAACTGAATCTGGAGCGTCAGCTAAAATAGGATTAACTTCTATAACTTCTCCACTAACTGGCATAAACATATCCGAAACTGTTTTAACAGCTTCAACTGTTCCAAAAGCTTCTTCTTTTTCTAATGTTTCACCTTCAGTTTCAATTTCAAGAAATACGATATCACCTAATTCACCTTGTGCATATTCAGTAATTCCAACATAAGCATCTTGTCCTTCAACTCTGATCCATTCGTGATCATTTGTGTACTTTAAATTCTCTGGTATTTTCATAGCTATAAATTTTTTTTTTCAAATGTAATTGTTTTTAATTTTTTATAAAAATGATTTAAAACTTTTTTTAAAAATATTTAAGTTAATTACTCAACCACAAACTTACCATTATAACTTTCTTTAGTTAAAGAATTTTGTAGTTTATAAAAATACATACCGCTAGGCATATTGCCTTTTTCTATAATCATTACATTGCTTTTGCTTTGTTGTGATTGCAATAACTTACCTGTTATATCGGTAATTTGTAATTGATATGTCTCGTTATTTTTATTTTCAAACTCTAACTTAGCTGTTTGGCTAAATGGGTTAGGGAAGAAGTTTATGTTGTATTTGGACTTTTCTAAATTATATGTTTTTAGAGTGCTAAATTCTAGAAGCTCAGTAATAGTAGCTAAAACAGATTTTGATATTAACTCTGTTTGTACTTTGCTATTAGAAGACATACCTAAAATATCGGTTTCTTTATGATAATATGGGTTAAAATTATTGCTATTAAAATCAGTTTCTTTTGTTAAAAAAATTGCTGCAATATTTTTATTCCAAAAAGGTTTATGGTCGCTGTTGTTTATCAACATTGATGTAGAGTCTATTCTGAAAGGGAGATTGGGGGTGTATTTTGAAATGGATTTAATATATGTATTCATAATATTTTTTGAGAAAGAATTGACGCATATTGTAACAAAAATATTATTTGAATCACGGGAGTATGAGATCATATCTAGATTAACCATTCCTTTAATATTATTACTTTTCATAATCATACTATCAACAAAAGCGTTACTCCCAACAAGACCATTTTCTTCTCCAGAAAAAAGGACAAACATTATTGTGTTTTTAAATACAATTTTTGATAATACCTTCGAAATTTCTAGAACACTTGATGTTCCAGAAGCATTATCGTCAGCACCAGGAGAAATACTATATGAATCATAATGAGCTCCTAAAACATAAATAGAATCAAGGTTTGTATTGCCGTATTTTACTGCTACTATATTTGGTAGCCAACCATCGTTATAATATTGATAGAAAATTGTATCAAATTCATTTTTTTTTAAATAGTTGCAAATAAAATCTCGAGCTTCATTATCTTCCGTTATTGAATTTCTTTCAAATTCTTGTAAATATGAAATGTGATTAAAAATTGAATCGCCAGAAACTTCATTAACTAAATTTGCAATAATAGGATTTTGACCTAATGAATTATAGCTAAATATAAAAAACATAAAAAATAAAGAATATAGTTTTTTAATATTTTTCATTGAGTTTCTTTAATTATTAATTTTATAAAAATAAACTTCATTTTAATCTAGGGTAAAAAAACAATCCCAGAAATTAGTAATCTTTGACAATTCTATAATACTCAAATGAATTATCCCTTTTGAGTTTTATTATATATACTCCAGAGACAAAGGCATCCGTTTTAATAATTATTTTTTCGGTAAAACTTCCGCTATTTACTATTTGACCAATTGAATTATTTATTTCATAATAAATAGGCTCTGAATTATCTTTTAGTTCAACAGTTAAATAATTTTCAAAAGGATTTGGATAAATAATTAAGGTATTATTCTTTTCAATTAATTTATCGTCCAGGTTAGAAATATTAATGTAATTAGATGTATCAGAAGAACAATTATCAATTGTTGCAATAACATAATATGATCCATTTTGTACGACAACATATGTTTGATTTGTTGCATTAGAGATTGGTCCATTTTGATTATACCACTGATTGCCATTAGGTGCATTTGAATATAAAACATCATCAATCAAAGAAATAATAGGAGTTGGAACATTACATTGTGAAGAATTTGATTGATATGAGAGACTATAATTTCCTGATGCACTTCCATATCCATTAATTTTCAAATATACATATCCTGAATAAGTTGATGTCCATGAAATTAGAGATCTGTTTGATTCACAGCCATCATCATCTTGAGTAATTTGATTGCAATTATTGTTGAACAAGGTTAAATATGTATCAAAATTAGCCGTTGCTCCATCATAACAACCTGTTTTAAAACTATAATTAGAACCATTGACAACATATATTTTGTATATTTTACAGTTATTACTTGAAATACTTGAAGAATGTGTTTTCCAATAATTATCGGCTGAAATTGAAAAATCGTAGTTAGGGCAAACCAAACATACTTGAGGTGCTGCTGATGTTGAAACAGAATATGTAGAAGAGTAATTGCTAGTTCCACAAGTTCCATAGTTTGCTTTTATCCTACAATAGTAAGTAGTACTGCTTGATAAATCAGTTACATTATATGTTGTAATATTTGAAACATCGCGATTATTATATCCCGAGACAAAATTTGTAAAAGAAGGGTCTGTTGCTATATCTAAATAGAAATTTATTACAGTTGCGTTTACAGCCCAATTAAGAGTAAATCCATTATAATTTATATTTGTAGCAGCATAAAAATAGGGGATGAATTGGGTACTAGTTGTTATACAAGATATGATATTCGAATTATTGCTTGTACCACAAGAATTTGATGACCTAACTCTATAATAATAATTTGTATTACATGTTAATCCACTTACACTATAAGTTGTAACATTAGATACATCTGTATTGTTGTATCCCGAGACAAAATTTGTAAAAGAAGGGTCTGTTGCTATATCAAGATAATAATTGCTATTTTCAACTACGCTGTTCCAACTTACTTTAAAGCTATTATAAGAAATATTTGAGCAATTTGAAGCAATCGGAGATAAAGGAGTATAACAAGGAGTTTTTTTATAAGCTAAGATAAAATTACCCCAATAACTATCATCATAACCTTTAACTTTTAAATATGCAAAACCATTGTAAATTGACTTATATACAATTATTGATCCTCCATTTCCACACCCATTATAATCTGATTTTACTAATACGCAAGCACTGTCAAATAATTCTAAATATGTTTGATAATTTGAATTTGCACCATCTTCACATCCAGTTTTAAAAATATAAGTAGAATCCTTTTCGAGATAAATTTTATAGGTTTTACATCCTTGATAAATATGACTTGATGCGTGTAATTGCCAACTATTGTTTGGGTTAATAGTAAAATCATGTTCAGGACATGTTAAACAAATACAGTTTGAAGTATTTACTTTTATTATATTTGAAAAGTTACTGGTATCACAATTATTAAATGTTCTTAATCTGTAATAATATGCATTATTACAAGTCAACTGCGATACATTAGTGGAATAACTACCATAATAACTAATTAATTTATTCTTATAACCGCTAATATAAGTTGTGAATAAAGAATCAGAAGAAACATCTATTAAATAACCCGTTATATCACTTACTGTATTCCAATTTGCAGTAAAGCTTGTTTGATTTATTCCTGAAGCAATTATTGCAACTGGTGGTAAAGGTTTTATACATGAAAATTGCTTATACGCTAATGAATAATCTCCGGTTGAATTATTATACCCTTTAATTTTCACGTAAATTACCTCATTATAATCCGATTTCCATTCAATTGATGACCTTAAAGAATCGCAACCGTCATCATTAGATTTAACCAAGTTACAACCTCTATATAACTCTAAATAAGTATCAAAGTTTGCATTAGCTCCATCTCCGCAGCCAGTTTTAAATTGATAAAATTTATTTGCAACGACTTGAATTTTATATATTCTACATCCGCCACTTACCAAAGTTGAAGAGTGTGATTGCCAATTATCATTTGGCAAAATTTCAAAATCAAAATCTGGACAAGTTCTACATATACATTCTGATGTTGTTATCTTAATAGTATCAGAGTTTAATCCAAATCCACATGAATTATAAGCTCTAATTCTAGTATAATATGCTGTATTGCAAAATAACCCTGTAATGGTAATTGAAGCAACATTACCTAAACTTCTGTTATTATTCCCGGAAACAAAACTTGTAAACAATGAATCAGTAGCAATATCAATATAGTAATTTGATGCACCAGAAACTTGAGTCCAATTAACTATAAAGCTATTTGCAGTAATTGTAGTTGCGGTTAAGTTTTGAGGTATTTCAGGAATCCCATAAGTAGATAAACTAATAATATTTGAATTTTGAGAAGTACCGCAATTATTATTTGATCTAAGTCTATAATAATACTTTTTATTACAAACTAAACCTGTTACAGACCTAGATAATGTAGATGAAGTTAAGCTTAAATTATTATACCCAGAAACAAAACTTGTAAATAAAGAATCATAGGCAATATCTAGATAATAATTATTTGCTCCAATTGCCGTGTTCCAGTTTGCTGTAAAACTGTTATTTGTAATATTTGTAGCTTGTTTAACATTGACTATTTCAGGCGCCCCTATGGTTTTTGTAAATACAATATTAGAAAAATTCCCATATCCACAAGAATTAGAAGGTTTTACTCTTACATAATAATCTGTATTGCAAGTCAATCCACTTATTGATTTTGACGTAACATTGTTAACAGATAAATTATTATACCCTGAAACAAAATTAGTAAATAAAGAATCATAAGCAATATCTAAATAATAACCAGTTGTATTAGGAACACTATTCCAAGATACTGTAAAACTTGATATTGTTAAATTAGTTGGATTATTAAGTATAGTTGAATTTGGTTTACCATTAGTAATGATTGAAATAATATTAGAATTTTTACTGGTTCTACAACTATTAAATGCTCTAATTCTATAAAAATATGTTGTATCGCATAATAGCCCTGTAACATCTTTATAAGTTACATTATTAACATTCAAATTATTATACCCTGAAACAAAATTAGTAAATAAAGAATCATAAGCAACATCTAAATAATAACCAGTAGCATTAGTAACGCTATTCCATGTTGCCCTAAATGTTGAACCAGTAATATTTAGTGCAGGATTTGAAGTTACTGAATTAGGAGAACCTAAAAGTGAAACTGAAACAATATTTGAATTGCTGCTTGATCCACAATTATTTGAACCTCTAACTCTATAGTAGTATGTTGTATCGCATAATAATCCTGTAATGTTTTTACTTGTTACATTTAAAACATTCAAATTATTATAACCTGTTACAAAGCTTGAGAAAATAGAGTCATAGGCTACATCTAAATAATATCCTATTGTATTTGTAACACTATTCCAGTTTGCAGTAAAACTTAAAGTAGAAATATTAGTTGCTAATTTAGCCGTTGTTGTGCTTGGCATTCCTAAAGTTAATACAGTAATTGTACTTGAATTATCACTTATTCCACAGGAATTGCCTGCTCTTACACGATAATAATAATTGGTATTGCAATTTAATCCATTAATATTATATGAAGTTATATTTGAAACATTCAAATTAGTATATCCAGATACAAAATTTAAAAAAGATGGGTCATAAGCTACATCTATGTAATAATTTTTAGCTCCAGTAGAACTATTCCAAGAAGCTAAAAAGCTGTTGGTTGATATATTTGAAGCCTGATTAATTGATGCAATTATTGGCGTTCCTAAAGTTATAACATTATAACTGCTAGAGTTTTCACTAATTCCACAATTAGTTTTAACTCGAACTCTATAATAATATCTTGTATTACAATTTAGCCCAATAACGTTGTATGTGGTAACATTAGAAACATTTAAATTGTTATATCCAGATACAAAATTTGTAAAATAAGAATCGTAAGCAATATCTAAGTAATATGATATAGCACCGGATACACTACCCCAACTAACTGTAAAACTATTTTCAGTAATACTAGTTGGATAATTTGTTCCGACCAGATTTACATCTGATTTTGTCTTAACACTCACTGTTTTTGAATAATTACTTTCTCCACATATATTAGATGCTTTTATCCTATAATAGTGATTTGTATTGCATGTAAGCCCACTAATATTATAAGTATTAACATTAGAAACATTTAAATTATTATACCCGGATACTTTATTGTTAAATAATGAATCGTAAGCAATATCTAAATAATAATTTATTGCATTAGGCACAAAACTCCAGTTGCAAGTATAATTTGTATTTGTTATGTTTGTTGCAGAATATGAAAATGGTATTTCAGGAATTAAACAAGTTGATTTTTTATATGCAAGTTTGTAGCTACCATAATCACTACTACTTTTTCCTGCAACTTTCAAATGAACATAACCACTATAATTTGCTTCCCAAATAATTATTGACTTAGAAGATTCACAGCCATCATCATTTGACGTTAACAAACTACACGATTCATTATATAAGCTTAAAGTTGTATTAAAATTAGCCAATGCATTATCTCCACATCCTGTTTTAAAATAGTATGTATTTCCAGCTATTACAGGCATTTCATATGTTTTATATCCTCCAGAAAGAATACTTGATGCATGGGTTTGCCAATCATCATCAGGAATTAAAGAGAAATTATATTGAGGACAGTTTTTAGATTGGCAAGGTATAAAAACTTTTATAGTATTTGAATTTGAACTTATACCGCATGCATTAACAGTTCTTATTCTATAAAAATAAACTGAATCGCATTCTAACCCCGTAATAGAAGTATAATTATAACTTGTTGTTTTATCTTTGTAACCAACTACATAATTTGTAAATAGAGAATCATAAGCAACATCTATCTTATAACTAGTTACACCATTAATACTTCCCCAATTTGCAGTAAACCCATTAGAATTAATCGAACTTGCATTATAAGCTGTTGTTGGAATAATTGTACCGGAGGTTTTTACTGAAATAATGTTTGAATAATCACTTGTACCGCAACTATTACTAGCTTTAATACGGTAATAATAATTTAAATTGCAAAACAATCCACTTACATTAATGGTAGTATAATTATTTGCACTATAATTTCTGTAATTTCCTAAATAATTTGTAAACAATGAATCAAAAGCAATATCTATGTAGTAAGTTGTTGCGGTTTCAACTGCATTCCAACTAGCAGTAAAACTAGCAGATGACACATTAATTGCATCTTTTGCTACAACAATATTAGGGATACCTTTGGTAGTTACTTTAATGGTATCTGAATAATCACTAATTCCACAACTATTTATAGCTTTTAATCTATAATAATAATCTGTATTGCACAACAATCCTGTTAAATTTTGAGATATAACCGAATAGGATATAACTTTTTGTTTATATCCATTAACATAATTATAAAAAGAAGAATCATAAGCTATATCTAAATAATAGCTAGTTGCTCCATAATTTTGTGCCCAATTTGCCGTAAAACTATTATTTGTAATAATAGTTGCTGCATTAGTTGAAACTATATCCGGACTTCCAATAGTTTTAAATTTAACTATACTTGAGTTTTCTGTTGTTTGACAACTGTTTTTAGCTCTTAAACGATAAAAATATTCTGTATTACATAATAATCCAGTAATCATTCTTGAAGAAACATTTGATAAACTTAAGTTATTATATCCATTAATATAATTTGTGAACAATGAATCTGAAGCAACGTCTAAATAATATCCAGTTGCTCCATTTAATAAAGTCCAATTAGCTTTTGCACTTGTTGATGTAATATCAGAAGTTGCATTTACTATAGGGGCACCATTTAATCCAATATAAACTTTAATAATATTAGAGTTTTCGCTAATTCCACAAATATTTTTCACCCTAATTCTATAATAATAATTGGTATTACAAATTAACCCTGTAACATTTCTTGAAGTTACAGTATTTGATAAACTAAGGTTATTATAGCCACTTAAAAAATTTGTAAATAACGAATCATAAGCTATATCTAAATAATATCCAGTATTATTTATAATATTGTTCCAATTTGCAGTAAAACCTGATTGTGTAATATTTGTAGCATTAATTGCAACTGGTAGTTGTTTAACACATGAGTCATATTTATAAGCAAGAGTATAATTTCCACTTGAATTACTATATCCTGATACTTTTAAAAATGCATCACCGCTATAAGTTGCAGTCCATTCAATTTTCGATTTTCCATATTCACAACCATCATCATTAGTCGAAATCGAACTACATGAGTTGTTATTTAAAGTA
The DNA here is from genome assembly GCA_964546655.1 of uncultured Bacteroidales bacterium. Taxonomy (GTDB): domain Bacteria; phylum Bacteroidota; class Bacteroidia; order Bacteroidales; family CAZJKL01; genus CAZJKL01. The sequence goes on from CAZJKL010000023.1 coordinate 23,850, forward strand.
AGATATGTATCATAAGATGCTGATGCTCCATCATCACAACCTGTTTTAAAATAATATTTATATCCGGATAATACAGGGAGTTTATAAATTTTACAACCTGTTAATAAATGTTCAGAAGAATGTGTTTGCCAATCAGATGAGGTTGTTATATTAAAATCAAAATCAGGGCAAGTTCTACATTCACAATTAAGAGTTGTTAATTCAATAATGTTAGAATTTTCACTTTCTCCACAAGAATTTTTAGTTCTTATTCTATAATAATATTTTGTATTGCAATTTAGCCCAGAAACGCTTCTTGATGTTGTAGAAGAAGTTAGACTTAAATTATTATAACCAGTAACATAATTAGTAAATAAAGAATCATAAGCTATATCAAGATAATAGTTTGTTATATTTAAAACACTATTCCAAGTTGCTGAAAATCCTGTTGAGGTAATATTGGAAGCAGGTTTTGCAACAGCTATATTTGGCACTCCCATTGTTGTAACTAAAACTATTTCTGAATAATTTGTATATCCACAACTATTACTTCCTTTTAATCTATAATAATATTTGGTATTGCATAATAACCCAGAAACACTTTTTGAAGTTGTTGAAGAAGTAAGGCTTAAATTATTATACCCAGTAACATAGTTAGTGAATAAAGAATCATAAGCTACATCTAAATAATAATTTGAAACAGTTGAAACGCCTTGCCATCTAGCAATAAAACTATTTGAATATACAGCTGTAGCATTTAAAGCAATAATACTATCAGGCTTAGTAAAAGTTATCGCTGATACAATATTTGAATAACTACTTGCCCCACAATTATTATTTGCCTTAACTCTATAAAAATATTTTGTGTTACATAATAACCCACTAATAGATTTAGAAGTTGCAGTTAAATTATAATTATTATAACCAGTAACATAATTAGTAAATAAAGAATCATAGGCTAAATCTAAATAATAACCAGTTGCATTAAAAACACTATTCCATGAAACACTGAAGCCAGATGTCGAAATATTTGTAACTTGGTTTGCTGTTGGGATTGTTGGATTACCAATAGTTGTAACGCTAATAATATTAGAATAATTAGAGTTATTACAATTGCTATTTGCTTTAATTCTATAATAATAATTTGTATTACAATTTAACCCTGTAACTGTGTAAGAAGTTGCATTAGGTACATTTAAATTATTAAATCCTGCAACAAAATTTGTAAACAGGGAATCATAGGCTATATCTAAACTATAACTTGTTGCATATAATACACTATTCCAACGTGCTGTAAAACCTGAAGAATTAGTATTTATTGCTGAAGTAGCAGTTATTATATCTGATATCTTGTTTGTTTTTACTTTTATTACATTTGAAAAATCACTAATTCCACATGCATTTCCAACCCTTATCCTATAGAAATATATAGAGTCACAATCGAGATTACTTATAAATGCATAATTAACATTAGATACATTTAATCCATTATACCCATTAACAAATTTTGTAAACAATGAATCATAAGCAACATCTAAAATATAAAAACTAGCATTTGATATACTATTCCAATTAGCATAAAAACTTGAAGATGTTATATTGCTTGCGTTTTTAGCAATAGTAGTAGTAGGTATTCCTGGTATATCAACCGAAATGGTATTTGAATTTGCACTCGAACCGCAATTAGAATAAGTTCTAACTCTATAATAATATCTTGTATTACATAATAATCCTGTTATATTGATACCACTGGAATAAGCAGAATAATCTCTATATTCACCAACAAAGTTTGTAAAAGCATCATCATAAGCTACATCTATTTTGTAACCAGTAATATTTGCAATACTATTCCAGTTTGCTGTAAACTGAGTTGTATTTATATTGGTTGCATTTTTAGCTAAAGTAGAATTAGAAATTCCAAGAGTAGTTACTGAAATAATATTTGAATTAATACTAGCTCCACAATTATTTTTAGTTCTAACTCTATAAAAATATTTTGTATTACAAGTTAAACCAGTTACATTTAAAGAATATGAAGTTAAGCTATAGTTATTATAACCACTTACAAAATTATTAAATAGGGAGTCATAAGCTATATCTATATTATATCCTGTAATATTTGTAGCACTATTCCATCTAGCAGTAAATCCAGAATAGGTTATATTAATCGCCGAATTAGCAACTGTATTTAAAGGTAAGCCAAGTGTTGTTACAGTTTCAATATTTGAATTATTAGTTGTACCACAAATATTTGAAGCTCTAACTCTAATAAAGTATTTTGTTTCACATTGGACACCTGAAATACTTCTAGAGGTATAGTTCCCAATATTATAGTTATTATAATTACTTACAAAATTTGTAAATAGGGAATCAAAAGCAATATCAAGATAATATGATGATACATTTGCAACATTATTCCAAGAAACAGTAAACCCTGTCGATGAAACATTTGATACAATATTTAAAATAGGGGTATTGGGAATATCTAATGTTTTTACTTTAATAGTATTAGAATTATTACTTAAGCCACAAACATTATATGCCTTAACTCTATAAAAATAAACAGTATCACAATACAACCCTGGTATTTTAATACTTGTAGCAGTTGTTTTATAATTATTAAAACCACTTACAAAATTTGTAAATAATGAGTCGTAAGCTACATCTATATAGTAACCTTTAGAATCTAGAACAGATGACCAAATAGCATTAAATTCATTTGATTTTATTCCACTTGCAGAGTTAGCAATTGGTGCATTGGGAACACCCAAAGTTTCTGCTTTTATTACATTAGAATACAAACCATATCCACAAATATTTTTTGCTCTTACACGATAAAAATATGTTTGATTACATAAAAGACCAGAAACAATTATATTATTATTGGTAGTATTTTTATTTTCATATCCATTTACAAAATTCGTAAATAATGAATCTTCTGCAACATCAATTACATATCCGGTAGCGAAACTCACCGTATTCCATTGTGCCGTAAAATTTAAACTTGTAATTGTAGTTGCAGATTTTGATAAAACTTGAGTAGGAGATCCAATGGTTTTAACAGAAATAATATTTGAATTTGCTCCACTTCCACATGCATTTGTAGCTCTTATTCTATAGAAATATTCAGTATCGCAATTTAATCCGATAATATTTTGATAAGTAACATTATACAATAATAAATCATTGTATCCTTCAACAAAGTTTGTAAACAATGAATCATAAGCAATATCAATTTTATAACCAGTTGTATTTGATATACCAGTCCATCTGGCATAAAATCCTGTAGTAGAAATATTTGTTGCTTCTAAGGCAGTTGTTTTATTTGGTATTCCTAATGTTGTAACGAAAGATATATTTGAATTTACTCCCGAACCACAAGAATTGCTTGTTCTTATTCTATAATAAAAAGTTGTTTCGCAAGGAATACCAGAAATATTATAATAAGTTACATTATTTAAAAATTTATTATTATACCCACTAACATAATTAGTAAATAAAGAATCATAAGCTACATCTATATAATAACCTGTCGCATTTGGAATAGAGTTCCAATTTGCTGTAAAGCTAGTCGAAAGAATATTACTGGCAGGATTAATCTGTGTTGAATCAGGGACTCCAAGTGTTTTAACTGAAATAATATTTGAATAACTACTTAATCCACAGATATTTCTTGCTTTAACCCTATAATAATAATTTGTTTCACAAGACAGACCCGTAATATTTTTTGATGTTGTATTAGATAGATTTAAATTATTATACCCACTTAAATAATTTGTAAAAAGAGAATCATAAGCAATATCTAATACATATTCTGTTGCCCCTGGAACACTGTTCCAATTAGTTTTAAAAGCGTTAAATAATATATTGCTTGCTTGAACAGCACTTGCAATAACTGGTATGCCTAAGGTTGTAACTGAAACAATATTTGAATTTTCACTTGCTCCACATATGTTTTTTGCTCTAATTCTATAATAATAAGTTGTTCCACAAGATAATCCTGTAATATTTGTATAAGAAACATTTGAAACGCTTTTATTATTATAACCATCAACAAAATTTGTAAATAATGAATCGTATGCTACATCAACATAGTATCCTGTGGCATTATTTACAAGAATCCATTGTGCATTAAAACTTAGAGTAGAAATCTCACCGGCTGGATTTGCAATAGGGTTAATACTTGGTATTCCCAAAGTAGTAACTGATACTGTGTCTGAATACTCACCAACTCCACAAATATTTTTAGTTATAACCCTATAATAGTATTTTGTGCTACAAGATAAATTAACTATATTTAATGAAGTATCAATAACTATTAAGTTATTATATCCATTAACATAATTTGTAAACAAAGAATCAGTTGAAATATCTAAAATATATTCAGAAGAATTAAATATTTTATTCCACGTAATATAAAAACTAGTATTAGATATATTTGAAGCGATTGAAACTATAGCTTTTGCTGGAACCCCATATGTTGAAACAGAAACAATATTTGAATTTTCACTTGTTCCACATGAGTTATATGCCCTTACTCTATAAAAATATTTTGTATTACATTGTAAGCTATTAACAATTTTGAATGTATCACTTGATATTAACAAATTGTTATATCCATTAACAAAATTTGTAAATAAAGAATCATAAGCTATATCAATATTATAGTTAAGAGCATCATCAGTTTTTAACCAATTAGCTTTAAACCCTGTAGAAGTAGCAATATTTGCTGCAATGGCTTGTGGAGCTGACGGAGGGGTTGATTCTAAGTTTATTAAAATATAATTTGTTTTAATAATAGTATCTGAACCATTTTCATTAGTAGTAATTAATGTAACAGTATATCTTCCACTTGATGAATATGTATTAGTTGGATTTTGCAAAGTAGAAGTTTTATCATCACCAAAATTCCATAACCATGTTGTATTACCTAAAGAAGAACTATTATCAATAAATGAAACTGTCCCGTTACAATAATTTGTTGTAGATGTTGCATAGAAATCTGCAATCGGTGGAGAAACGCAATTATTAATAGTCCTAGAAACTTGTATTGCATTAGCTCTTCTTCCAATTATTCCATCAACTTCAGATATTGCTCTAACACTTGCCCATTTAATGGCATCATTAGAGGTATATATATATGCATAATTATTAGAAGTAGTTCCTTTTGACTCCATATATTTATTGCCAAGCAAAAAAACTTCATATAAAGTAGCACCTGGAACTGCATTCCAGGATATTTTAAATGAATTTTCGCATCTGCCAACAATTTGCAAATTGCCAGGGACATTTATAATACTAAATTTCGATACACTTTGACCATTAATACCATTTCTACTTATTTTTATTAATGCTTGTCCAGTAATATCATTTGGAACAGTCCAAGAATAGTATCTGCTTGTACCGCTAACATTTGAAGATAAAACAGTCCAATTTAATCCATTATCTTTTGAATACTGTATTGTGAAACTCCCAATATTACCGTATGTATCCCATCTAATAATCTCTGTTTCTCCAGGAACAAAACTTTCGCCTCCCATTGGATATTTTACTTTGATATCTTCGGTAAGATATTCGTATGTAACCCAATATTTTTGAGGCCCTTGAGGTATTTGATATCCAAATACAGTCAAATTATAATTACCTTGAGAAGGATTAGAAACAGTTATTTGCTCCATATTATTATCCCTATCAACACCTTTAATTGCTGATAATGAAGGATTATTTTTATCTAATACCCATGGTTGAAAGTTGGTTGAGTTATAGTTTAATGAAATATCGATATCATTAATTAATGCTTTTGTAACACCCGACGAAGCAGCTGGATCAGCCCAGTAAACCATTACTTTTAATTCCTTAACATTTGCAGGAACAGAAATTGTATGTGTATTGTATAAATTATTTGATACAGAAGAAGATAAATATTTATTGTTTTTAATTGCTTCGAAAGCCTTTAGCGTATTAATTCTTCCCCATCCATAAGTATAATCTGGTCCTATATTTCCTAAATCTTGAGAAGTATTTAATACAATAGCTTTTAGTAAAGCTAATTCAGGGTCATTGTTATTATTTAAATCCCGATAAGAATGAACCAATTGAGTAATACAACCTGCAGCAGAAGGTGACGCCATTGAGGTGCCAGACATTTCACCATAACTATTATAAGGAATGGTCGAAGAAACTTCAAACCCTTTTGCACAGATATCAGGTTTTATTCTGCCATCAGCAGAAGGGCCCCTACTGCTAAAGCTTGCTATAACATCAGTTTCATCAATACATCCAACTGCAATCGAATTTTTAGCAGCTTTATATCCTCCTGTAATTGTGAACCATCCTGATCCGCTATTGCCAGCTGAAAAAACATTATATAAAGAAGGTAGAGCCGCTACTTCTAAATCTGCTGTTCTTGCCGAAGAATTATATCCTGTATTTGTCCCTTCTCCTAAAGAATGGTTAGTAATTCTTATTTTATTATTACCATTGTATAAATTAGAGATTGAACTAATAGTAGCAATATCATCATATCCATCAGTTGAAAGTAAAAAACAACCTGGAGCATGTCCTCTATATAATGGATTAAGATTGCCAGTACCTCCAACAATTCCAGCAACATGCGTCGCATGTTCAGCCGAACCTGAGCCATTATTTCTTCCTGTAAAATCTAAATGCGGGAAAAAATATCCAGCATCTCCGATAGATACACCAACTCCTGTCCCATCATACTTTAATCCTCCGCTTAAATTATTATTTATACAATTTGATGAATGCAGTGTTGTTCCTGTGTTATTCTCAATTTCAGGAGCAATATAAGGTTCAATATATTGAACAAAAGGGAGTAATGAAATTGCTGGTATATCAGTAATACTCATCTTTATTCTAATAATATTTGTTAATTTATCATTTTCAACAATATTATAACCCTTAATAGATTTTTTTAACTCACTTAAAATATTTTCATTTGATATATTTTTAAAACAAGTAATAACAAATTCAGTATATTCTTTTTCTACGTTCTTTAAATCTGGGTGTATTTTTAAATCTGATGTAATGGTAATTAATGAACGGATATTGTTATTGTAATTTAAACTCGAGAGGTTTAATTTGGTCTCTATGCTTGCAAAGTATGCATAATTAGGAATGTATTGGAGTAACTCAATCCCATTTTGTTTTAGATTATTAACCTCAGATTCAGAAGGTATATTGTTAAATTGAATAATTGCATAATATTCCCCATTTAATAAACTTTTTGAAGATAATATTTTTTTTACTTTTTGTTGAGTCAAAACTTCTGGAACAAATTCTTTTGTTGACAGTTTAATTATATATTTTTCTTCTTGAGAAAATATTGAAAGTGTTGAAAACAATATTAATGTGATTAATAAATTTTTAATCATTAACATAGGGGTTATACATTTTAATACCATAATATTTTATTTTTTTATTTTATTACTCAACCACAAACTTACCATTATAACTTTCTTTAGTTAAAGTATTTTGCAATTTGTAAAAGTACATACCGCTAGGCATATTGCCTTTTTCGATAATCATTACATTGCTTTTGCTTTGTTGTGATTGTAATAACTTACCTGTTATATCGGTTATTTGTAATTGATATGTTTCATTGTTTTTATTATCAAACTCTAACTTAGCTGTTTGGCTAAATGGGTTAGGATAGAATTTTATGTTGTTTGATGATGAAGTTCTTATAGGATCTTCTGTTTCTAATTTTATAATATTATAAGTAAGAGTATTATAAACAGTATTTGTAACAACAGCAGGATTGCTATCAAAATAAATATAAGCCGTATTGCTGGTTATCGTAATATCTTCTAATCCGCTTTTTGCTTTTATTTTATATTTTACAAATCCGTGGCTTTCAGGTTCATTTTTTATGCTATCTACTAACATTATACTATCAAAAATAAATTCAACTTTACCTTCATTTGTATATATAGTTTTAACATTATGGCTACTTGCAAGTAATTCAAATGTATTTAAATCTAATCTATCGCTAATTAAATCTAAAATTCTAATATTAATTGCCGTATCGTTCCCAGTATTTTGAAAACGAATAGTATAACTTAAAGTTGAATCCATTAAAACTAATTTTTCTTCATATTCTCCTTCTGGGTAAACCATTTTATCATTTGGATCAAAAGAACATCTCAATGTTTGATTAAAAAATTTATTATCATACAATGAGTCATTAATATATGCAAAAACCTTTGAATTTAAGGTTTCTCCCATTGATTGAAAATCAGGTAATAATGCTTTGAATTTAATCTTTTGTTCTTCTCCTGGACGTAAATTGTTAAAACTCCAAAAAATTTCACTAGTGTCTTGATTTATTGAATCAGGAGTTATATCATAAAAATCGAAATTACTTAGTTTTTCATCTGGCTTAAATTTTATTATTCCATCATTAGTAGTATTTCCTAGGTTTGAGTAATTTATTACATAAGGAATAATTGTATTGCATCTACTAGATCCATATCCTAATAAATTAATATTAAGTCTATTCTCAATATCAATTCCTTTTAATCCAAAATCATTATTAGGAATATATAGACTATCAACAACAACATTATACTTTAATGAATCTGATGTTATTTGCCAATCATTATCTAAAAACGTAGTTATATCATATTTTCCTGAATCTACAGTAAAAACATAATCACCATTATTGTCTGTTAAAGCAAAAATACTATCTGGTTTAAGTAAAACTTTTTTGTTTTTTAAACCTATTTCAGAAATATCTCTAATCCCATTTTCGTTTTCATCAAAATAAACATTGCCTGAAATTTTTGTTATGTAAGGAATATATGGAGTTTCAATTACTTTAGCATTTGAAAAGAAGAAAAACGGAGACTCCGAACCACCATTACCGTCAATAACAACATAATAATCCTTTCCTGCCTCAGGTATCCAACAATGGTTTTGATTTCTTGATGTTCCAACTGTCGCGTTATATATTTGTTCTCTTGGACAAGAAACAATATTCCAATAAACTCCATTATTATTAATTAAATCAGTACACGCATTACCATCTCCATCTAAATCAGAATCTGTAACAACAATTGTTTGTAAATTATTATCTAATCCGCTAATATTAGCACAAATTTTTTCATTATCTAAGGCTTTAATTTTAAACCAGATATCATTGTTATTGGCACCATTCCAATCACAAGTTTGTTGAAAATTAACAGGTCCTGGACCTTTCCAGTCAGGCAAGTTTGTACTGAAAGTTTTATTAAAATTTGAAGCACAAATAGGATATCCTTTCCATTCAATAGCATTAGCACAATTATCTCCACTATTTGATTCATCTTTGTTTTGATTTTTTCCAAAAACCAATTCAGCTCCAATTAAACATCCAGCATTACCAGAAGCTTCATACCAATACAAAATCCATGTTCCATTTGGATTTTCTCCATTTAACTCTAATGCTAAATCATGCCCAGTACTAAAATATCCACCATTACCTGATTCATCCATTGTGTTATTTCCAGTACTTGACAGATTAGTTGTGTTTAATGGATTTAAACAAAAAATATCTGAAAGCATACCAATCATTACTTTGCCTTGATAATAAGTACTTATTGCACGATCGAGTCCATCAAATACTTTAATACAAGTACCATTTGGAGATTTTAAAAATCCATTTACTCTTAAGCTATATGTTCCTCCTCCACATTCATCAAATTTTAGATTAATTCCAATAAGAGCATTATTTGTGGTATTTAAATTTTCTAATCCAGAAACAGGAATTGAAACAAACTTAGTTCCTGTATTTGAACAATCGGTATAACTTGTTCCAGCATCTAAGTCAATAGGTAAAGTTGTAGATGTAGAAAATTTTTGTGCAAACAAACTACTTGTTGCAATTAACATTGTTAAAATTGTGAAAAGTTTTTTCATTGTATTTGTTATTTTTTATTAGGTAAAAAAATGCCAATGAATAAATTACTTATTGTAGGTTGTATTTTAACTTTTTGGCATTTCATATTGATTAGGGTAAATTTTATATAAAAGTAAAAATTGTTTTAATAAATACAAAAATTATTATGCTTTTTAGGTTAATAGTTATGAAAATTTTAATATTTAAGAAAAATCCTTTTGCTTAACTCAATAATATTTAATAAAAATTTAAGCAACTTTAAGCCAAAAAACTGTCTTATAATAAAATGTAAAACAGATTAAAGTTAAAATTAAACCTAAGCCCCTAAATATATTATTATTTATTATATTTGTTTATATGTATGATATTCTAACAAAATGAATTTTAAATATTTACAATTTTTATCAATACTTTTTCTTTTAACTAGTTGTGCTTTGTTTTCTCAAACTAAAGATATTGGTATATTAGAATTTGTCGAAAATAAAGGGCAATGGCATAAAAACGTAAATTATAGAAGTGATATTAATAATACTTCTCTTTTTTTTGAAGATAATTGTATAACCTTCGACTTTGCAAAAGAATCGGATGTAACTCATTCACATGCTCATCACGGAAATAAAGAAAGCCATGAAGAAGAAAGTCATATAATTAATCGCCATGCTTATAAAATGAATTTTGTTAATTCAAATCAAAACGCATTAATTTTTCCTATTAATGCTACTTCTGATTATTGTAATTATTTTATAGGCAATGATAAATCTAAGTGGAAATCGAATATTAATAAATTTAAAATTATTAAATACAATAACTTATATAATAATATTGATTTAAAAATTTACAGTAATGATATTAATTTAAAATATGATTTTATTGTTAATCCTAGTGGAAACCCAAGTGATATTAGAATTAGCTATGAAGGCATAAATAGTATTAATTTATCAGAAGATGGAGATATTGTTATTGAATTAAGTTTTAATAATATTACCGAATATAGGCCGTATGCTTATCAAACTATTGATGGAAAAAATGTTAATGTTGTTTGTAATTATGAGTTTGATAAAAATGCTGTTATTTTTAATTTCCCGAATGGTTACGATAAAAATTACCCTTTAATTATTGACCCAAGTGTTAGCTTTTGTACATATACAGGCTCTACTACCGATAATTGGGGATTTACAGCTACTTATGATGCTAGAGAAAATGCATATTCTGGAGGTATAGTTTTAAATAGTGGTTATCCTGCAAGCACAGGAGCATATCAAGATTCAAGTGGAGGAAATTGGGATGTTGGAATTATTAAGTATAATCCAACAGGAACTAATCGTTTATATGCCACATATTTAGGAGGAGTTTCAGTAGAAATGCCTCATAGTTTAATTGTTAATGAATTTGATGAATTACTAATTTTTGGAACAACAGGGTCTAATAATTTCCCTACTTCAACAACCGCTTATGATACCACTTTTAATGGAGGAACACCAATTACTTATGATAATGTTTTAATCTTTCCATTGGGATTAGATGTTTATGTTTCAAAACTTAGCTCTGATGGGACACAATTATTAGCTTCAACCTATATTGGAGGTTCTAAAAATGATGGATTAAACTTTCGTTCTAATATTGCTGCTGATCCGTACAATGATTTAACAATGGTTGGCAATGATTCGCTTTATTATAACTATGCTGACGGTGCTAGAGGAGAGATAAATGTAGATGATTTAAATAATATTTATATTGGAACAAGCACTTTCTCTGATGACTTCCCTGTTGTTTCGGCTTTTCAACCTACTAATAACGGACGTCAAGATGGGGTGGTTTTTAAATTAGATTATAATTTATCGAGCTTAATCTGGAGTACTTATCTTGGTGGGAGTGAAGATGATGCAATATATTCTGTTGATGTTGATAGTAAATATGATTTATATGTAGCAGGAGGAACGTGTTCTGATAATTTTCCTACAAGTCCTAGTGCTATTTATCCAAATTATATTGGAGCTGTTGATGGTTTTGTTTCAAGAATAAAAAAAGATGGCAGTCAACTTATGGCATCTACTTTTTATGGCTCTGACAGATATGACCAAGCTTATTTTGTTAGAGTTGACAAGTACGATAAAGCATATATTTATGGGCAAACAGAAGCCACAGGAAATACTTTGATAAAAAATGCTGATTACAATATTCCGAACAGTGGACAATTTATTGCTAAAATGAATATAGAGTTAGATAGCTTAGAATGGTCAACAGTTTTTGGGACAGGTAATGGGAAACCAAATATTTCTCCAACTGCTTTTGAAACCGATGTTTGTAATAGAATATTTATTTCTGGTTGGGGCCGTGAATGGGCAGGTCATAATGGAAGAACTTGGGCAAGTATTGAAGGAACAAAAGGTATGCAGGTAACACCAGATGCAGCTTATAATACAACCGATGGACAAGATTTTTATGTTTTGGTAATGTACGATGATGCCGATTCAATTAATTATGCTACTTTTTTTGGAGAATATCATTATCCTGCATGTAACTACAGCGGACATGATCACGTTGACGGTGGAACAAGTCGCTTTGATTCAAGAGGTGCTGTTTATCAATCGATGTGTGCTAGTTGCGGATATTGTAGTGGTATGCCAACTCAACCTTCAAATGTTTGGTCACTTACAAATAATTCTCAATGTAATAATGCCATTTTTAAAATAAGTGGATTTAATACTTTAAAGGCTGATTTTGCAACCCCACGTTCAGGATGTGCTCCTTTAACTATAAATTTTGAAAATTTAAGTAATGGTAAATTTAATTATTGGTCTTTTGGAGATGGAACATATTCTATTGATAAGAATCCTACTCATACCTTTACAGAATCTGGATTATATGAAATTCAACTTATTTCAACATCTTCAGAAACTTGTAATACCTCAGATACTGTCACAAAACAATTCTACGTAATTTCTAATAGTACAACAAATATTGATGACATAAATATTTGTCATGGAGGTTCAGAACAGATTGGTATTCCTCCTAACGGAGACCCAAAAATAACTTATTCTTGGACTCCAACCATCGGACTTTCTAATCCAAATATTTCTAATCCTTTTGCTTCACCTCAAAATACTACTCTTTACACATTAGCAATAAGTAATAACAGTTGCACAGACTTTATTAAACAAAATGTTATCGTTCATACTTTAAATATTAATGCCGGAAATGATGTAACTATTTGTCAGGGAGATACTCTTGATGCCATTATTACATACGATAATCCTGTTAATGAATTTATTTGGTCAGATAATTTATTTTTTACAAATGTTTTAAATCAAAATATTCATGTAAATAGTTTTAATATTAATAAGGCTGGAACTTATTATGTTAAAGCTATTAGTGATTATTGTGAAGCCATTGACAGCATCAAAGTATTTATTTCTAATATTTCGCTTTCTTTACCAAATGATACTTTAATTTGTTTAGGCGATACAATCAATATTTTAGCTAATGTAAGTAGTACTTCAGCATATAATCTATCTTGGTCTCCTTTAACAGGTATAGTGTCAGGAATTGGAAGCGAAAATATTTCGGTATGTCCTTATAACACAATTACTTATTCTCTAGTTGTTGAAAATATTAATCATTGCACCGATTCAAATGCTATTACCATTAACACTAAAAAAATACAATTATCTTTGGTAGAACAAAAACAACCATTGTGTTTTGGCGATTGCAATGGAATGGCAAGATATAAAATAGATAATGCAGAATATCCTACTTCTTATAAATGGAGCAGTGGCATAACTGATTCAATTTCAAATCATTTATGTGCTGATACTATTTATACCATTATAGGAATAGATAAAATGGGGTGTAGTGATACAGCTACTTTTGTTACAAATCAGCCCAATGAGCTTATTACAACAGTTTCTAGTAAAGATAATTCAGAATGTAATGGTATTGGATTATGCGATGGGGAAATTACGACCGAAACAACAGGAGGTATAAGGCCTTATACGTATTACTGGATTAATAATCAAGTTGATTCTTTTGCAGTAAATTTATGTCTAGGAACATATAATTTAACAGTAACGGATATTAATAATTGCACTAGTTCTATTTCTGTTGACATATCAGATCCTTTATATAATTATAGTGCCGATATTTCTGGAAATAACCCTAAATGTTTTGAATATTGCGATGGTGATGCTACAGTAACAGTATATGATGGTACCACGCCTTATGTTTATTTATGGAGTAATTCTTCTGCAAATTCAACTGCTACAAGTCTTTGTGAAGGAGTTCATAGCGTTCAGGTTGAAGATTTTAACAAGTGTGTTTTAGAAGAATTTATTGAACTAGTTCATCCAGATGATATTATTGTTAATATTAATATTTTGGAACAAAATAAATGTTATCTCGATAGTATAGCTGTTTTACAAGCTATTGCTTATGGCGGAACGCCTAAATTTCAGTATGAATGGGATAAAACATTTTTACCAAATGATTCTTTAATTAGAAATATTCCTGAAGATTCTTATACTGTTCTTGTTACTGACAAAAACGGCTGCACAGAATCAAATACAATATATGTTGATGCACCGTCTGAAATTATAACTGCATTAGATCCTGATAATACTTTATGTGCCGAATCTTGTAATGGTCAAATATTGGCATTGCCATCAGGAGGAACTATTCCTTATAGATATTCATGGAGCGACGGTAAAACAAATTATATTAATGATAATTTATGTGAAGGAAGATATTATGTAACTGTTACAGATGCTAATGAATGTAAGGATACTGCTGATGCGTATGTTTATAATCAAAACTATAAACCATATATTGATGCAACTGCCGATAAGTATGAAATTTATTATGGAGAATCAACCTATTTGCACGCCTTAACAATGAATCAATGTGTCTATTTATGGAGTCCTAATTATGCAATTAGTAGTGTTTCATCTCAAAATCCTCTAGTTAATCCCGATATTGATAAAAAATATTATGTTGCAATAACTGATGAATATGGGTGTCATAATAATGATTCATTAAATATTAAAGTAAATAAAGGTTTTTGTGTTGACCCTTATATTTTTGTTCCTAATGCTTTTACTCCTGATAATAATAAGAAAAACGATATTCTTTATGTTAGAGGGAATTTTATTTGGGAATTATATTTTGCTATTTACAATAGATGGGGCGAATTAGTTTTTGAAACTACCGACCAATCAAAAGGGTGGGATGGAACTTTTAAAGGAGAACCAGTTGAACCAGATGTTTTTGTTTATTATATTAAGGCAAAATGTGGACCTATTGAACAATATTTTAGTAAAGGAAACATAACAGTTATAAGATAGTTTAATGGTTAAACGAATAATTGCAATATTGTTTTTGTCATGTCTTTTTCTTTTTTCTAAAGGACAAGATATTCATTATTCGCAATTTTATATGGCTCCTTCTATAATCAACCCTTCTTTAAATGGGTTATTTGATGCCGATTATAGGTTTACGCTTAATCATCGTACTCAATGGAGGTCTATTACCGTTCCTTATCAAACAAATTCGGGTAATTTTGAATTAGGGTTATTTAAAAATAATACTTTTTTTTCATCAGGAGCCATTTCATTTAATAATGATAAAGCTGGTGATTCGGAACTGGGGTTTAATTCATTAGGTCTTTCTTTTGCATTACATTTTTATGCTTCTAAAAATAATAACCAAACTATTTCTTTGGCTTTTAATTCAAATTTTACTCAAAGAAAATTTAATGTTGAAAATTTAACATTTGACAATCAATTTAATGGAGATGCATTTGATAAAAAAATTCCTATTAATGAATATTTTAACAATACTAAATATGCATTTGTTAATATGGCTTTAGGTGCTAATTATCAGTATTTTGATAAAGATATTAATTATATAAATTTTGGTTTTGCTGTTTATAATTTTAATACTCCTAATCAGTCTTTTTTCAACAATACTTCAGTAAATCTTAGTCAGCGTTATGTTTTTTACACAAATAATATTTTTAGTTTAAATTATAAATATGGCATAGTTCCGAGTCTTATATATCAAATACAAGATAAGTATCAAGAATTTGTTATAGGTGGATTATTTCAATATAATATAAATAGGGCGTCAAAAAGAGATAAGACATTTCAAAGGCTATACTTTGGGCCTTTTTACAGATTTAATGATGCTATAATTTTGGCTGTTAAATACGATTATAAAGATTATCGTATAGGAATTAGTTATGATATTAATGTTTCTAAATTACGAATTGCAAGTAAATCGAGGGGTGCTTTTGAAATATCTTTTATGTATTTGATAAGAACACCTAATAAAAATAAGTACGATAAAAAATATCAGGTTTGTCCAACGTGGATGTAAAAAAATATTACAAACGAATATTACATTAAATTATGGGAATTTGCTTAAATATGATAATAAAAAACGAAGCAAAAAATTTAAACCGTTTATTCTCTTCGCTTTATAAATACATTGATTATTATGTAATTTCAGACACAGGATCTACAGATAATACTGTTCAACTTATTTCTGAACTTGCCAATAAATATAATATCAAAGGATTTGTAACTTGCGATAAATGGGTAGATTTTGCACACAATAGAAATATTTCATTACAAAATGCTGTTAATGCTAAAAATGAAGGAAAGCATAATTGTAACTGGTTATTGTTTATTGATGCAGACGAAGAATTAATTGTAAAAAATCCGCTTTTCAAAAATAATATGAAAGAAGATACTTCTTATATGTTATATATAAATGACAAGGGAAAATGTATTAGAGGTAGGTCAATAATAAATATCAAAAATGTTAAATGGTATTGGAAAGGAGCAATACATAATTACATAACGTCTGATAATACAGATATTAAATTTGAATTTTTAGATGAAGTTTATATAAAATATAATGATTTTGAAGGTAGTAAGTCAGAAGGTTTTATAAATCAAATTGATAAAGTTAAAAAAGATATAGAATTAATTGATGAAGAATTAATTGGAGTATTGCCAACTCAAAAGAATTTTCATCGTTTTTTTCAATTAGCCAATGAATGTTTTGAAATAAAAGATTTTGACAATGCAATTAGAAATTACGAAATAATTTGTGCAAATAATTTTGAACCTGAGATGTTATATGAAGTTAATATTAAACTTGGAATCGTTTATTTTGAAAAATTTAAAAATATAGAAAAAGCTCTAGAGTATTTTAATAAAGCGATAGAAATTGATAATGAAAGAAAAGATGCATATTATTATTTAGGAAAGTTATATCAAAATTTTTCAGAATACGAAAAAGCTATTGAATTTTTAAATATTGCCGATAAACTACCTTTTCCAAAAAAATCATATTATACTTTTGATTTAAATATTTATACATGGAAAATAAAATATGATTTGTTAATTATTTATAAGTATTTAAAAAACAAAGAACAATGTTTATCACTTTTTGATGAGCTTAAAAATAATAATGATATACCAAAACAAAAAAGAACATTAATGAATTTATTGATCCAAAGCAATTAATAAATTAATTAATTATTTATTTAAGATTTTGTTAGTATTTTTAAATTAATTTAATAGGTCCTGACTTGTCCGGCACACAATTTTCAAATTATTAAATCGCTGATAATGTAGTT
>CAZJKL010000024.1:0-40593 GCA_964546655.1 uncultured Bacteroidales bacterium
CCAAGGCACGGAAAACATTTCCGCGCCAGCCTGAGATGCTTCACTCCGTTCAGCAAGACAAAAAGCGACAACACAAAATTAAGAATGGTGTTTAAATAACTTAGTTCATATAAAACCAAGGCACGGAAAACATTTCCGCGCCAGCCTGAAATGCTTCACTCCGTTCAGCATGACAAAAAGCAACGGTTCTCGTCCTTTAGAGTGATGAGTCCTTGTCACCCTGAGCAGAGCGAAGGGTCTTATTTAGGTAAAAGAGATGCTTCACTTCGTTCAGCAAGACAAAAGCCACAACACAAAATTAAGAATGGTGGTTAAATAACTTAGTTCATATAAAACCAAGGCACGGAAAACATTTCCGCGCCAGCCTGAGATGCTTCACTCCGTTCAGCATGACGAAAATATTTGTGCTTTTTAAATAATACCTTTACTTATTTTTTCGATAATTGCTTCCCTAGCTCATTAATAAGCTTTTTTTGAGATTCAAGCGTTTGCTCTAATAAATTAATCAAGTGCTCTTTTTCTTTACACTTAATGCAATCTTCTTTATTTATATTAGAAAGTTCTTCAGGACTTAAGTTTATCATTGATTCCCTGCCTGTAATTAACCAAGTTATATTTAAATCTTGACAATGATCTACAATTAATTGTACAATACCAGATCCAATATCTGCTTTTCTTTTATATTGTGTATTAAAATATCCATTACTTATGCTAAGTTCCTTTTCTAATCGAGTTGGCTTAATGCCTTTATAATCAAAGTATTTGTATAATCTTTCTATTGTTTTCATAAATTATATAGAAAAAAGTTTATAAAAAGTTGGGTTTTTATAGAACATTGTTTATATTTATACGTAGATATATTTAAAATGAACAAACAAATATATTTAAAAATTTACAATAAGTTGAAGTTTAATGAAATAAAGTTTTTTTTTAATATTATTAAAAAAAATATAACAGAAAACCATTAAAATAAATTAGTTAGTAAAAAACAATAAAATAAATTTAAAAATTAATAATAGGTAATAGTGCCAAACAACAAATTAAAATCATGTGGATATGAATGAAACACAAAAATCACTAAATTCGTATTTGTCATTCAAGCTCGGAGAAGAGGTCTATGCAGCCAATGTTAGCAAGGTTCTCAATATCTTGGAGATGACAAAAATCACAAAAGTCCCCAAAGCTCCTGATTACATGAAAGGGGTAATTAACTTGCGAGGAACAGTATTACCTGTTATTGATACCCGAATTAAGTTTGGACTATCAGCCACCGAAATGTCAATAAATACTTGCATATTAGTATTAGAGATAGTTGTAGAAGGCGAACATCTTCATGTAGGCGGATTAGTAGATGCAGTACAAGAGGTGTTAGAAATTGAAGAACACGAAATACTGCCACCACCAAACTTGGGTAATAGATATCGTTCAGAGTTTATTAATGGTATGTATAAAGTAAGTGATGAGCAGTTTATAATGATGCTTGATATGGATAAGATATTTAATTCAGAAGATATCTCAATATTAGGTCAACAAGCTTCAAGTATAAATATAAAATCAATTGAAGATGCAAAAGAATAGCTATGTTATGACTGTCATACTTTTTTGTCACCATGAGCAAAGCGAAGGGTCTAAAGAGATACTTCACTTCGTTCAGCATGACAACAACTGTCACACAGAGCAAAGTTTTTGTCACACAGAGCAAAGTTTTTGTCATACTGAGCGGAGCTTCTTGTCATACTGAGCGGAGCGAAGTATCTAGAAAAGCACACAATAAACAAATAAATTAATTAACAAACTTTAAAAAAAAGGAGAACCAAGTTATGTTTAAAAATTTAACAATTAGAGTAAAACTTTTATTAGGTTTTATTGGAGTAGCCATACTTACTACTTTTGTAGGTATTATGGGTATTCAACGTATGGGGCAACTAGACGATGCCGATACAGCACTATATGAAACAGTAGCAAAACCTTTAGGTTATACTGTTGATGTTTCTACTAATTTTCAAAGAATTAGGGTGAATGTTCGAGATGCAATTTTTGCTAATGACACTAAAGATATAGAATACTATATTGATAGAACAAATGGTATTCAGAAAGAATTAGATTCTGCCTTAAATAAATATAAGGAAACTATAATTGATGAAACAGATCAAAAATTATATGATGACTTAGTAGCTAAAAAGCAAAAATATGTGAGTTTTATACCTGAATTAGAGAAATATATTTTGCAAAATAATGACTCTATGGCATTAAAAGTTATGAAAGGCGAAATGGGAAAAGCTAATGACGAATTAAGAGATGCTATTTATTCATTAACCGATTATCAAATAAAGGTTGGTCACGACATTTCAGATGCTAATACCGAATTATATAAGTCATCACGAAACTTTATTTTAATTGTTGTTATTGTAGCTGTTTTAATAGCAATAATATTAGGTTTAGTAATTTCAGGAAATATTCAAAATACTATAAAATCAATTATTGCAGAAGCTAATCGTTTGGCTAAAGCTGCTGTTGACGGAAAACTAAATACAAGAGGTGATGCTGAGCAAATAAACTTCGAATTTAGAGATATTATTGTTGGATTTAATAATACATTAAATGCAGTAATTACACCATTAAATGTAGCAGCAAATTATGTAGATAGAATTTCAAAAGGCGATATCCCTGCAAAAATTACCGATAACTATAATGGTGACTTTAATGAAATAAAAGGTAACTTGAATATGTGTATTGATGCAGTTAATTTATTAGTTGCTGACGCAAATACACTTTCGGTAGCAGCAATAGAAGGTAAATTAGCAACAAGAGCAGATGCAACAAAACATTATGGAGATTTTAGAAAAATTGTAGAAGGTGTAAATAATACATTAGATGCAGTAATAGGGCCATTGAATGTTTCAGCAGATTATGTTGATAAAATTTCAAAAGGAAATATTCCTGCAAGAATTACAGATAATTACAATGGTGACTTCAATTTAATTAAAGGTAACCTTAATATGTGTATTGATGCGGTTAATTTATTAGTTTCTGATGCAAATATGCTTTCGGTAGCAGCAATAGAAGGTAAATTAGCAACAAGAGCAGATGCAACAAAACATTATGGAGATTTTAGAAAAATTGTAGAAGGTGTAAATAATACATTAGATGCAGTGATAGGGCCATTGAATGTTTCAGCAAATTATGTAGATAGAATTTCTAAAGGCGATATTCCTGCAAAAATTACCGATAACTATAATGGAGATTTTAATATAATTAAAGGTAATTTGAATATGTGTATTGATAATCTTGATAATTTAATCGAAGAAATGGGAAATATGTCACATCAACACGATTTAGGAGATATTGATATTATAATTAATGAAACTAAATTTGATGGAGCATACAAGAAAATGGCATCAGGAATCAATAATATGGTTAATGGTCACATTGCTGTTAAGAAAAAAGCAATGGCTTGCATTAAAGAGTTTGGAGAAGGTAATTTTGAGGCTACACTAGAAAAATTCCCAGGTAAAAAGGTATTTATTAATGATACAATTGAACAAGTAAGGGAAAATTTAAAAGCATTAATCGCAGATGCAGAGATGCTTTCACAAGCTGCTGTTGAAGGTAAATTGGCGACAAGAGCAGATGCAAGTAAACATCAGGGTGATTTTAGAAAAATTGTACAAGGTGTAAATGAAACTCTTGATTCAGTAATAGGACCATTGAATGTTGCTGCAAATTATGTTGAAAGAATTTCAAAAGGGGATATGCCAGAAATAATTACCGATAATTATAATGGTGACTTTAATGAAATTAAAAATAACTTAAATGCAATGATTTTGGCTCTTGATAATGTTACCGAAAATGCAAAACTTGTAGCATTAGGAAATTTAGATGTAGAATTAAAACTACGTTCAGATAAAGATGAATTAATGCGTTCATTACAAAACATGGTAAGTGCATTCCAATTAATCTCAGACCAAGCAAAACAATTGGCAAAAGGAGATTTAACTGTTGTACTTAAACCACGTTCAAATGAAGATGAGTTGGTAATATCATTAGCAGAAATGGTAAAAGCAGTATCTGATGTAGTTTCTCAAGTTCAATTAACAGCAGATGGTATTGCAAGTGCTTCTCAAGAAATGAGTGCAAATGCACAACAGGTATCACAAGGTGCTAGCGAACAAGCAAGTGCAGCCGAAGAAGTGTCAAGCAGTATGGAAGAGATGGGAAGCAATATCCAACAAAATACTGATAATGCTCAACAAACCGAGAAAATTGCAATAACTGCAGCACAAGGAATAGAAAAAGTAAGTCGCTCATCAAATGAAAGTTTAAGGTCAATAAAAGAGATAGCAGAGAAAATTACTATAATTGGAGATATCTCTTTCCAAACTAATATATTGGCATTAAATGCAGCAGTTGAAGCAGCAAGAGCAGGCGAACACGGAAAAGGTTTTGCTGTAGTTGCAGCAGAGGTTCGAAAACTTGCAGAACGCAGTAAAATAGCAGCAGAAGAAATAAATGCACTTTCAAAATCAAGTGTAGGTGTAACCGAAGAAGCAGGAAAATTAATGCAACAAATTATACCAGATGTTGAAAAAACTGCAAAATTGGTTCAAGAAATAACTGCGGCAAGTATAGAGCAAAATAGCGGAGCTAATCAAATTAATAATGCTGTAAATCAGTTAAATCAGGTAACGCAACAAAATGCGGCAGCATCAGAAGAGATGGCTACCGGTGCTGAAGAGTTATCGGGTCAAGCAGATCAATTACGCGAACTTGTTGGCTTCTTTAAAGTAGATGATAGTAATGCTAAACAAAAAAGAGGTTTAGAAAATAAGAATAGAATCTTAGATGTAAAATCTGGAAAATCTAATAGTCTTAAAACCGAGAAAATGGTTAAACCGCTATCAAATAATGGAGTTAAATTAAATTTAGAATCAAAAGATTCTGATTTCGAAAAGTTCTAATTTGTGTAATAAGGGTTTCACTTTCTGCAGTATAATAAAGCATTTAGTGAAACCCTTTCTTTTTTTCTCCGTTTAAAGTTTATGAAAATTTAATGTTAATGTGTTATGGGAAAAATTAAAATTATTATCGTAGATGATGCAAAAGTTACTCGGTTGGGATTAAACTTTTTGTTTTGCAGAAGTAATGACTTTGAAGTTATTGGAGAAGCTGAAGATGGATTACAATTTTTATCTCTATTAGAGACAAAGATGCCAGATATTGTCTTAATGGATGTAAGTATGCCTGTTATGGATGGAATAGAAGCTACGAAAGAAGCAACAATAAAATATCCAAGTGTTAAAATTATTGCTTTAACAAATATTTATTCAGAAGATACTTTTAATAAAATGATATCTGCTGGGGCAAAAGCCTTTTTAACAAAGGAAATAGAATTTTCTGAATTAAGAAGAGCTATACTAACAATATTTAAAAATGGAATTTATATTGAACCTAAAATTGTAAATTATATTAAGAATAGTAAATCGCCCTCTGAACCTATAGTTAGGCTTGATTTAACACAATTAGAAAGTCAAGTATTGAAATTATTGTCAGATGGAAATACAATTCATAAAACAGCATATTTGCTAGATATAAAAGTAGATATTATTGAACAACAATATTTAAATTTATTACAAAAAACTAAAACAACAAACCGCGTAGCTTTATTAATGTTTGCTATAAAAAATAGTATTGTTTAAACCAATTAATAAATTACGAATTACGAATTACGATAAAACTTACAAAATAAATTTTATAACATTATATTTTTTTTTCTAATTATGTTTTGTTGCAATTTACTTCCACAAGACATTTAAATACTCATCATGAATCAGGACAAATAGAATTGTCTTTGGAAAAACTCAATGAAGGATATAGGTATTTAGTCGTTACAGCCAAATAAAATGAATATCATTGCGGAGAAAAATCTTTTAATCGCAGAGTTATTTGCGGAGAAAAATTGGTTTTGCGGAGAAAAAGCATTATATTTGCAGTAAATTTTGCGGAGAATGAAATTATATATACACGAGAATGAAAATTGGACAGATTTTTTTTGGGACGAAAAGAAAGTGTCTTTAAAATTAGCAAAAACAAGAAATTTGCAAGGTCGATTGTTGGGTAAAATGGAATCTTTAGGGTTTGATTTACAAGATGAAGCAGTTTTAAATACTTTGACTATTGAGATTGTAAAATCATCAGAAATTGAAGGAGAGATTCTTGATTTAGAGCAGGTTCGTTCTTCAATAGCAAGAAGGCTTGGGATAGAACTTTCCGGAGCAATTGAATCAGAGCGACATATAGATGGAATTGTTGATATGATGCTTGATGCTACACAGCGTTATAAATTACCATTAACCAAAGAAAGACTTTTTGGTTGGCATTCAGCTCTTTTTCCAACAGGATGGAGTAATATGTATAAAATTACGGTAGCAGATTGGCGGAAAGACACAACTGGACCAATGCAAGTTGTATCAGGTCCAATGGGAAAAGAAAAAGTTCATTATCAAGCTCCTGTATCGGATAGAATTGAAGATGAAATGAAAAAGTTTATTAACTGGGTTGATAATGAAACAAATGTTGATCCTGTTTTGAAAGCTGCAATTTCTCATTTATGGTTTGTAACAATTCATCCTTTTGAAGATGGAAACGGTAGAATAACAAGAGCTATTACAGAAATGCTTCTTGCTCGCTCAGACAATAGCGTTAAAAGATTTTACAGTATGTCTTCTCAAATAAGATTAGAGAGAAAACAATATTATGAAAAATTAGAGAAAACACAAAAAGGCAATTCTGAAATAACAGAGTGGCTTTTATGGTTTCTAGAGTGTTTAGACAATGCTTTTAATTCAACAACAGAAACTTTATCAAAGATTTTACAAAAGGCCGATTTTTGGAATATCCACTCAAAGACAATTATAAATGAGCGTCAACAAAAAATGTTAAACAGACTCTTAGACGAATTTACAGGAAAATTAACAACATCTAAATGGGCAAAAATATCCAAGTGTTCACAAGATACAGCACTAAGGGATATTCAGGATCTAATTGAAAAAGATATTTTACAAAAAGAAGCTAGTGGAGGAAGAAGTACAAATTATGAATTAAAAAATTCTAGGCGGTAATCAGTTAATTACGAATTACGATAAAACTTACAAAATAAATTTTATAACATTATATTTTTTTTCTAATTATAGTTTTATTGAAATCTCTCTCGCTGAAGCAAAAACACCTTCAGCAACTTAAAATAAAAATAAAAAAGTTTTATATTTTTATAAATAAAAACACAAAATGGACTTACAGACACGAAAACTAAATACAATTGGATATATCATAGGTATTCAAGACGATAAGGTTTTTACTAAAATAGAATCCGCTATTTTGAATAGCATTAAAAATAAACCAAGTCCTTTAACCGCTGAAATGGTTGTTAAAAGAGCGAAGCTCTCCAACGAAGACTATAAAAATGGTAGAGTTAAAACTCAAAAGGAACTTGAAAAAGAATCTGAAAATTGGTAATAAATGAAAGTTGTGGCTCATTTTTTTGAAAAATACAGCTCAAAAAGTATGAGTTGTGAGCTACAAACATTATCTTTGTGAGCTAAAAACATAAAAATGATTGATTCAAGAGACCAACAAATCTTAGATTATATAAAGCAATATGGAGCTAGTTCTTCAAAAGAACTACATGATAATGTAGCCATATCAGTAAGTTATGCAACTCTAAAAAGGATAATATCTAGATTGATTGCAGATACCTATCTTTCAACTGTAGGAAAAGGTAAAGGAACGAAATATATTATATCTCCGACATTTGAACTTATACAGCCTGTTGATATTGAAAAATATTATGAGAAAGAAATTGATGATAGGGAAATAAAAGAAGTTTTCAATTTTTCTATTATAAATGAGGTACTTGTAAAACATAGTGTTTTTTCAGAAACTGAATTGAAAAAACTAAACAGACTTCAGGAGAAATTCCGAAATAATATTTCTCAGCTATCAGAAAATGAATATAAAAGTGAATTTGAAAGACTTGCAATTGATTTAAGTTGGAAATCTTCGCAGATAGAAGGCAATACATATTCTTTATTAGAGACAGAAAAACTTTTTAAAGAAAAGGAAAAGGCTACTGGAAAGACGAAAGAAGAAGCAATAATGCTGCTAAATCACAAGGCTGCATTGGATTTTATCATTTGTAACCCAGATTATTTACATCCTTTGACTCTATCGAAAATTGAGGATATTCATAGTATTTTGATAAAAGAGTTAGCTGTTGAACGTAACTTAAGAAAAAGACGTGTTGGGATTTCAGGAACAAATTATCGTCCTCTGGATAATGAGTTTCAAATCTCAGAGGCATTGAGGATTTCATGCGATGTAATAAATTCAAAAGTAAGTGTTTTTGAGAAATCATTATTAGCATTAGTATTGATTTCATACATTCAGCCATTTATGGATGGAAATAAAAGAACGGCAAGAATCGTAAGTAATGCAATTTTAATGAATGAAAATCATTGTCCATTATCGTTTAGAACAGTAGATTCGATTGATTATAAAAAAGCAATGTTATTATTTTATGAGCAAAACAATATTTCGAGTTTTAAAGAAATATTTATCAATCAATTTGAATTTGCTGTGAATACATATTTTTAGGAAGAATAAACGAGCCACAACACTATGTTGCCCACAATTGGCGTCTAAAAAAAGCAACTTTACTTGCGGTTAGAAAAAAATATTGTAAATTTATCACGGCTTGATAAGGAAGTGAAGTTCCGCCAACTTTGGCAACAAGCTCCGAAAGCAATTATAAAATAATTTATAAAAAGGTTAAAGAAGGTATCTTGATTACTTACGTATTTGATACACGCCAAGACCCGATTAAAATTAATGAGACAAAACGTAAGCCCAGCCGGTAATCAGTTAATTACGAATTTTGAATTACGAATTACGATGCTGTTTACAAAATAACTATTATAATTTCTTTATCTAATAATGTTTTGCTGTAATCTCTCTTGCAGAAGCAAAAATACCTGCAACAGAACCATCTATTTCCTTGTATAACGAAGCATTGAACGATACATTAATTTTTTCCTTTTTAGAATTAATTAGCACAAGTTCGTAATTTTCAACCTTACCATTTTTTAACGTTAAATTAATACCGTTTAAAGCTTTTTCATTGTTTTCGAAATAATTACAAAATATAGAGCCAATCAAATTTTCTCTTGTTATTCCGGTCATTTTACAAGCAGATTCATTAACATCCATTATTATTCCGTCTTGATTTATTGTTACCATTAAGTCAATACTACACTCAATTAACGATCTTGCATAGTTTTTAGCTTTTTCGAGTTCGGTTATTAATTTATGAGATTCTCGTATGTCTCTAGCTGATGCAAAAATACCTTTAACAATACCATCCTGGTCTTTGTATAATGAAGCATTAAATGATACTGGTATAATGCCATCTTTTGTGTTAATCAGATTTAAAACATAATTTTTAACAAATCCATTTTCATAAGTTAGTTCAATTCCTTTATTAGCAAGAATTGGATTGTCGAAATAATTTATAAATTTAGTGCCAATAATTTTACTTCTATCAGTTGAAAGTAAATCGCAACACATTTGATTTACATCGGTAATTACACCGTCTTTGTCAAGAAAAACCAATAAATCTAAACTAGATTCAATAAGACCTCTTGCATAGTTTTTCGAATGATTTATTTCTGAAAACACAGAGTCGGCAACTTCATTAAAACAAATTAATAAGCTATTAACAAGACCATCGACTCTACTTCTATAAGTAATAGCATTAATAATAATGTTTTTTGTTTTACCATTTATTGTTTTTATGCGTTCAGGAATAGCATTTAATCTTCCATACGAAAAGCATAGCTGTATTTCTTTATTTATCTTTTCACTATCAACAAAAAGAGTACTTAGTTTTGTATTTATTAATGAATTTTTTGGTTGTTCCATTAATGATATAAAAGTGTCGTTTAAGTCAGTA
Organism: uncultured Bacteroidales bacterium; assembly: GCA_964546655.1. Taxonomy (GTDB): domain Bacteria; phylum Bacteroidota; class Bacteroidia; order Bacteroidales; family CAZJKL01; genus CAZJKL01. The sequence goes on from CAZJKL010000024.1 coordinate 10,004, forward strand.
ATAAAACCTTCTTTATTTACAGTAATTTGCGGCTCATTAATGCCACCAAGTAAGCAATTTGTAAAGCTTTGTGCGTGATTTAATTCGGTTAAATTATACTTGTTTTGCTGATTGTTTTTAGTGCCAGATGTTTCATTAATGAATTTTATTAATTTGTCAATATTTTCTCTCGAAGGGAAAGTCCATTCTTTTTTCTCCGGCAAATACAATACTTCATGAATAACCGAAGCACCATCATTTTCATTGTTAGCTGAATTCTCTAGCTTTTTTATGTTAGTTACTGTCTCTGCATAATTAACAATATTCCCTTTTCCAAAACCAGTGCAATAAGGTTTTATAGTTAATATTGCTCCGTAATAAGGGTCGTCATAAACAAAAAATGGAAACCATTTACAAACTAAATATCTGTCGTCATGCTTACTACATTTATTTTTTTCGGTTAAATAAACACATGGCTCATAAGTTAAATTCGCAACTTTTCTTGCATATCGGCAACATTCACCACATTGCTGACATTCAAATTTTGTTTTACCAGGTATTACAAAATGGCTTTTAGCTAAAACATTCTTTAATTCTGGATTTGAACAATTAATATTTAATTGAGGCAATACATCAGCTCGTTGCCGAGCATCAAGTGAATTGTATTTTTCAAATAATTCCCAATTAATCTGTATATTATTTTTATTATTTAAAGACATTGTTTTAAATTTTTTACAAATATAAATTCTTTATATAGGTTTAACATCGTATTAATTTAAAAATTATAAACATAAAAAAAAATATAATTTTAATCACTAATTTTATTCTGTACAAACCAAACAGAAATGGCTCAAAATAATACATTTTAAAAAACAAAAAATTAAATATTTTTTTAGAAAAAATATATTTATATTTGTTATATCATTTTTATAAATTATTAAATATAAAAGTATGAACTTAAATAAACTAATAGATGTATTAAGTTATATTGAAAATGAAATTAAGAATTATAATCTTATTTCAGTTTATAATAATTTAATTGAATTGATGTACGATTATGATTTAGATAAAAACGAATCAATTTTGAAAAAAATTGAAATTGAAAAAAAGAAAATTACTAAATTCCATAATGAATTTAAATCTAAAATATGGTTAGAGTCGCAAAATGATGTTATCGAAAGATTAAATAAAGATGACGTTTTAGGTAAACCTGCTTTAGATAGTTTAACTAAAATATTTAAATTATTTAAAGAAAATCCTAAAGAAGCAGGAGATAAAATTCAAATACATATTACCGAAATAAACTCTTTGTTAAAAGAAATATCATTATTGTTGAAAAGTTTAGAGCCAATAATTGTTAGTCCTAACGAATTAAATGACAGTAATTTAGAAGATAATAATTTGTTAATTGTTAAATTTAAAGATAATAGCTTTTTTCAAAACATTAATTTACTTGAAAAATTTTGCCGTATCTGGAATAAGATTTTGATGTCTTTTATGTATTTAACAAATGAAAGGATCAAACCTGCATTTATCGATTCAATAAGTAAAGATTCAATAACTTTTTATCTCGAAAAAGAAACAATTGAAACGCTAACAAATGCTGCTTACGAAGTTCTAAAAGGCTATAAAAAAGTTATTGAAGTTAGAAGATTACAATTAGAAATTGAAAGTATTAATTTAACAAATAAAGACGAGTTAAAAGACCTATTAGAAGATGAAGTTATAAATATTGTTGATATTATTTCTTCACAAGTTACTTATGAGTTAATTGCTCAATATAATTGGGATAAGAAAGATAAAAAAGATGAATTACATAAAAATGTTCAAATTTCGTTAAAACAAATTGTTAACTTTATCGAAAAAGGTGGAAGTATTGAATCAACTGGTTCTGGTGATTTGAAAAAACTTAATGAAAAAATAATTGTAATTTTAAATAATATAAAAGAGTTAGAAACCAATAACAATTACAGTAAAGATTTTTATTTTGATATATCTTTTGAAGAAGATGAAGTTGAAAAATTTGATTAAAAATAAAGACGATATAAAAAGATAAATTCAAAGGTAGTTATTGAAAACTTTGGGGTATTTTATTAATAATAATTAATTAAAGAAGGAATGGATTATACTAATGATATTTTATCAATAAGGCTAACTGTTAAAGAATTTGAAACACTAAGTTCGTTTATATATAATGAAATAGGTATTAAAATGCCAATTGAAAAAAAAATAATGCTCGAAAGTCGTTTGCAAAAACGATTAAGAGAATTAAAAATATATACATTCAAAGAATATATCGATTTTTTAAGTAGTCCTGCCGGAAAAGCAAATGAATTAGTTCACATGTTTGATGTTGTTTCAACAAATAAAACTGATTTTTTTAGAGAACCTCAGCATTTCGATTATTTAATTAATTATGTTTTGCCTGAAATAAAAGAAAATGGTAAGGTGAAAAATATTAAAATATGGAGTTCTGCGTCGTCAAGTGGTGAAGAGCCATATACTCTTGCAATGGTAATGTCGAATTGGTGCGAAAAAAACATTGGTTACGATTATTCTATTTTAGGTACTGATATTTCTACAAAAGTTTTGCAGATGGCTATTAATGCTACATACAAAGAAGATAGAGTTGTGCCTGTTTCTTTGGAGTTTAAGAAAAAATATTTATTAAGACATAAAGATAATAGCCAAAAATTAGTAAAAATTATACCTGAACTAAGGAATAGATGCAAGTTTGAAAGATTAAATTTAATGGATGCAAATTATGATGTTGAAGGTAATTTTGATATTCTTTTTTGTCGAAATGTTTTAATCTATTTCGATAGACCAACACAAGAAAGAGTTATTAATAAATTATGTACAAAATTAAAAAAAGGAGGATATTTCTTTTTAGGACATAGTGAGAGTATTTTACAAATGAATGTTCCTTTAAAGCAAATGAAACCGACAATATTTGTTAGAGAATAATTTTTTTATTAAATTAGTATAAACTTAAAAAAATGAATTATGTCTTTACTGAAGTGGAATGATAGTTTCTTTTTAAATATTAAAGAAATTGATAATCAACATAAAAAATTAGTTGATTTAATTAATCAATTGTTTGAAGCAATGCAACAAGGCAAAGCAAATGATGTTTTAAAAGGAGTCATTAATGAACTAGTTAATTATACAAAACTTCATTTTAGTTTAGAAGAAAATTATTTTTCTAAATTTAATTTTGAAGGTAAAATTGACCATATTTCTGAACATAATGAATTTGTTGCTAAAATATCAAAATTTAAAGCAGATTTTGATAGTGGGAAAATAGGTATCTCAATCGAATTAATGAGATTTTTATCGGATTGGTTAGTGAAACATATAAAAGGAACCGATAAAAAGTACGTAGAGTGTTTGAAAAACAATGGAGTTAATTAATAATAAGCCTAAAAACTAATAACAATGAGCTATTTAAAAGAAGAAGAATTATTAGAGGAATTAAAAAATAGATTTAATCAACAAAGACAATCGCTTAAAGAATTAGAATATTTAACGGTAAAATTAAAAGATTTAAATCATAAACTTGAAGATTCTGAAAAGTTAAAAAGTCATTTCCTTTCTAATATAAGAAATGAGATAATTAATCCATTTGCTTCTATAATCGGATTAGCACAAAATATAAATCAATTACCCGCAGAAAAAATTGATAAAATTCATTCTTTATCTTCAATGATTCACTCAGAAGCTTTTGCTTTAGATTTTCAATTGCAAAATATTTTTGCTGCTGCAGAGATTGAGGCTGGAGATTTAGCTCCTCAGTTTGCTTTTTTAGATATTAATGAACTTTGGGAATCTATGATTAATTTGTTTAAACACGAAATTGATAAAAAGCAGTTGAAAATTAATTATGAAACCAATAATGAAAATATTAATATAAAGTCTGACCCTCAAAAGTTAAAAATTGTTTTTTCAAACTTATTATCTAATAGCATTAAATTTAGTCAAAAAAATGGGAATATTGATATTAATGTATTTTTAGATAAAGACAACTTAACAATTAAAATAAAAGATGAAGGTGTTGGTATAGAGGAAAAATTACAGAAAATAATTTTTGATAGATTTAAGCGAATAGATGATACTATTAATAGTTTGAATATTGGTCATGGGCTCGGGTTATCTGTAACTCAAGCGTTTTTAGAATTATTAGATGGTAATATTAGTGTTGAGTCAGAAATTAATAAAGGAGCATTGTTTATTGTTAAAATCAATAAAATAATATCTGCAGAAGATATTATTTTAGGCGAAGATGATGTATTGTTTGAGTCTGATGGTGAAGTGTTTTAATATGTTTTTAATAAAGGGTTAATAGTAATTTAAAATGACAGAGGAGATAGAACAACATTATTTATATCCAGCAACTTTATTTGCAAGTATAGAACCATGTAAAATAACTACCGTTTTAGGGTCTTGTGTTTCTTTATGTTTGTGGGATAATGTGCTTAAGGTTGGAGGTATGAATCATTATATGTTGCCGTTGTGGAACGGTGATGGTCTTGCTTCTCCAAAATTCGGAAATATTGCTAATGAAAAATTATTGGAAAAATTATTATCATTTGGATGTAAAAAAATAAATATTCAAGCAAAAGTTTTTGGTGGAGGTGAAGTTATTGAAACTGCTATTAATTTTTTTAATATAGGTGAAAGAAATATTAAAATTGCATTTGAATTTCTTGAAGAACAAAAAATAAATGTATTGTCAAAAAGCGTAGGAGGAAGTTTAGGGAGAAAAATTATTTATAATTCACAAACAGGAGAAGTGTTACATAAGTTTATCCAAAAAACTTGCATACCAAAGGATAATTAAATTTTATAATAAGTCTATTTTTTATAATAAATAAAATATTGTAAATGAGAAAAATTAAAGTATTAATTGTTGATGATTCAGCTGTTGTTAGACAAACATTAACTGAAATAATTAATAGTGACCCACAACTTGAGGTTATGGGTACAGCTTCTGATCCTTTTTATGCTGCTAAAAAAATGGCCGAAGAAGCACCTGATGTTATAACACTTGATATTGAAATGCCAAGAATGGATGGATTAACTTTTTTGAAAAAGTTAATGTCGCAACATCCATTGCCTGTTGTTATTATTTCAAGTTTAACCGCTTCTGGAACATTAACAGGTATTAAAGCATTAGAATATGGTGCGGTTGAAATTATAACTAAACCTCAATTAGATGTTAAAGGTTTTATTGAGGAATCAAGAATAAAAATATGTGAAGCTGTTAAAGGTGCAGCTCATGCAAAAGTAAATAGAAAAAATAATTTTGAAACAGTTACAGCAATTGAACCAAAATTTTCTGCTGATGCGGTAATACCTAAAGTAGTATCAAAAAGTATGATTGAAACCACAGAAATGGTTATTTCTGTAGGTGCTTCAACTGGTGGAACTGAGGCTTTAAGAGAATTTCTCATGGAATTACCTTATGATTGTCCAGGGATTGTTGTAGTGCAACACATGCCCGAAAAATTTACCAAATCTTTTGCAGACAGATTAAATGAACTATGTAAAATATCGGTTAAAGAAGCCGAAGATGGAGATGCAGTTATTAGGGGTAGAGCATTAATCGCTCCGGGTAATTTTCATACTTTATTAAAAAGGAGTGGTGCCAGATATTATGTTGAGGTTAAAGAAGGTCCTTTGGTTAATCGCCATCGTCCTGCTGTTGATGTCCTTTTTAGATCCACTGCTCGTTATGCTGGTAAAAATGCCATTGGTATTATAATGACCGGAATGGGTGATGATGGAGCAAAAGGATTATTAGAAATGAAAGAAGCAGGTGCATTAACTATTGCTCAGGACGAAGCATCGTGTGTTGTTTTTGGTATGCCAAAAGAAGCTATAAAATTAGGTGCAGCAGATAATATATTACCATTAAATAAAATTGCTCAATTTATGTTGAGTAAGTCTAAAAAATAAATATTGAAAATCTAAATAATAAAAAATAAATATGGAAAATCTAAGTGAAAATTCGGGTAGCTTTATAGAGCTAGTTTATGATTTTTATAAAACAATGAAAAATCATAAAGTAATTCTTATTTATGAAGGATTTGTAACACATGAAATAGTTAAAGCTTTTTCATCGTTAACAGAAGCAAATATTGAAAGAGAAGAAGAAGATGCAAATACACAAAAAAAAGTTTTTTATGTATTGGTTGAATGTTTGCAAAATATAAGTAAACACTCTGATTCTAGCGATATGGAATTTGGTAAAGGAGTTTTTATTGTTAGCCAAGCCGAAGATAAATATATGATTACAACCGGAAATACTATTGATAATGTTAAAATTGATGGATTACAAAAAATGCTAGACAATATAAATAGTTTGGATCAAGAAGGTATAAAACAATTATATAAAACTCAAATGAGAGAGGGTTCTTTATCAGAAAAAGGTGGTGCTGGTTTAGGTTTTATTTCAATTGTGAAAAAAACAGGAGAAAAACTAGTTTATTCATTTCTGCCTATAGATGATACAAAATCATTTTTTATATTAAATTCAACCGTTAGTAGAAAATCAAATAAAATTTAAAAAGATATGGAATTAATAAATTTACCTGCAAAAGACGATACACCAAGTGTAGTTTTAGATGTTCAAAATGGAAAATATGAGATAGCCGGAAAATCAATGCCGGAGGATGTTGCTTCTTTTTATCAACCAATAATGGCTTGGTTAGATGACTATGCTGAAAATGGTAGTGGTAAAATGGTTTTCGATTTTAAATTAGTTTATTTTAACACAGCTTCTTCAAAGCTTTTATTAGATATTTTAATTAAATTAGAAGAAATGCACGAAGCCGGAAAAGAAATTTCGATTCGCTGGTATTATCCTAATGATGATGAAGATATGCAAGAAGCCGGTGAAGAATATGCTGATATGATCGAAGTTCCTATAGAAATGATAGGATATTAGTGTAGTTTTGTGTTTTACAACTTTTTAAATCCAAGAATCACTATTCCTTAATTTTAGGTGTTATAAGCTATTCCACCTATGCTGCATACAGAATAGACACTTTATGCTAACGTAAAAAAGGTGAAAATTATTAAAATGGGAGTGAAATTAATAAAAACTTAAATTGTTGAAAATCAGTGTGTAATTTTTACGTTAGTTAGAATTTTTGAAACGTGAAGTTTTTTAGGGCCATAGTAGCTGCTTTGTTTTTTTTATCCCGAAAATTTTAAATTTTCAATAAATTGTAGTTTAAAATTATCAATTGATTGCATAAATCCAATTTGAGGAATTTGCGTAGCTCCAAATTTTCGTTTAGGGCCATTTGTAGTTAATCCCAAGAATATTTGTTCCGATGAAATATTAATCCCTCTTTTTAAAATTTCATATAAACTTTGCATATAACTGTATCGTTTTTTATTATATATCTTTAGTTGAAATTATTTATAATTAATTAAATTTGTTTTCTGTTATTCGTGCGTCTGAACGCTTAATGGTAATATATAAAGTTAGGAATTATATAATTTATATTGAAAAGTATATATTTAAAAAAGAAAAAAATATTTTATGGATAAAAACGAAGAAGGACAACAAGATAAATGGTTTGATTTGACAATAAAAGATAATATTTTGTATTGTAAATATTTGCAACCAACTGTTGATGAAAAAATGATTGATTATGCTACAAAGAAGAGATTAGAAATGGTTGGAGATAATACACTACCTGTTCTTTCAGACATTAGAGCCGTTAAAAATTTTACAAGAGAAGCTCGTCAAAGATTGTCGCAGCCAGATGGGGCTATAAATTGTGGTAAAGTTGCTGTTGTATTAAATAGTAGTATTCAAAAAGTTTTTTTTAATTTTTTCAATGCAGTTTTTAGTGCACCAGTTCCAACAAAACTCTTCACAAATTTTGAGGAGGCTGAAAATTGGATTAAAGAATAGTTAAATATGGAGAAACCCGAAAAATCAATTATAAAAGATGCATTAAAATACATTTTAGATAATTTTGATGACTTAAATGAGTTTAATGACATTAGAGATGATTTAATAAAAATTTCAAATAAAGTTAATAAAACTTCTTTCGACGGAATAGAATCTAAAATTGAGAGGTTTAATTCAGCTCTCCTAAATTTTGCAAATCATAAATATAAAATTAAAGCCGAACTAGTAGGAAATAATGATATATATTCTGATTTATGGGATAGTTTGGCTATGAGTATTAATTTGTTAGGTGAAGAGTTGAATTATAGCACAGTTACTAAAAATTATTTAGAAAACGTTTTTGATTCAATTTCTAATCTCATAATAATAGTTGATAAACACGGGATAATTTTACAATTAAATAAAGCAGTTTTTGAAACTACAGGATATAATAAAGAATTTTTAGTAGATCGTGATTTATCATGTTTAGTTAAAGATTATAATAACTTAAATATATTTGATAAATGGCGTGTTGAAAATAAACCTATTCAATGCGAATTAATAAGTTCAGATAATAAAATTAGAACAGTCAATATTACCATTTCACCATTTAAAAGAGGCGATAATGAGGTTATTGGCTACATTTTATTTGCTCAAGATATATCAGAAATTCTTGAATACCAAAATAAGATTTTATCTCAAAATAATAAAATTAAAATTGCATTAGAAAAAGCACAAGTTTCAGATAGGTTAAAATCATCTTTCTTGGCAAATATAAGTCATGAATTACGAACCCCATTAAATGGTATTTTAGGGTTTAATTCTTTAATTTTAGATGAAAGTTTTGAGCTAGAAAAAAGAAAAGAGTTTTCTACAATTATAGCTTCTCAAGGTGCTCATTTATTAAAGTTGATAGAAGATTTAATTGATATATCTCTAATTGAATCAGACAATATTAAAATAGTTTATAATAAAATTAATTTAAATAATTTTTTAGGAGATTTAAAAAATTATTATGAAAATGAGTTAATTGTTAATTGTAAAAAAAACATTGAAATTGTTTTAAAGAAACCATCTGATGGTAATGATTATATATTAGACTCTGATGAAGTTCGCTTAAAACAAATATTTAATAACCTATTTTATAATGCAATGAAATTTACCGAAAGTGGTACAATTGAAATAGGGTATTCATATATTGATATTGGTTATTTGTTTTATGTTTCTGATACTGGAATAGGTATTCCTTCTGAATATAGAAGTATGATTTTTGAACCATTTCGTCAAGTAGATGAATCATCTAAAAGAGTTCATGGTGGAATGGGATTGGGATTAACAATTGTGAAAAAGTTGATTGAAGCACTTGGTGGTCAAATTTGGGTAGAATCAGAATTTGGAAAAGGAACACAAGTTAACTTTACAGTTATTGCAAAATGAGTATGGTGATAAATGCAAAAAATAATTTAAGAAGTTAAAAATAACCCACCTATTAATTTGTTTTATTCTGTTTGGTTTTTATAAAGAAAATGTTTTATGAAAATTATTTTACAATTTTTTAAATCCAAGAATTACAGTTCCGCAACTTTCGGTATTATCTTCAAAAGAAGCTTCTAGATAATAAACACCAGTAGCCGCACATTTATAAGCTATTTTTGAAACGTGAAGTTTCTTAGGCTCATAGTAACTACTTTGTATTAATTTTTTATTACGGTCTAATAAATTAACAACCATTTTTTTAGTGGTGTTTTTAGTGTCGTAACAAATTATTAATAAATATTCATGGTCTTTGTTAAAAATAACAGAGTAATTAACTACGTTTTCTTTTTTGGTTGTTGCAACTTCATAAAGCTTCACATAAGTATAATCACTTAAGCCTTCAGCACATTTATCAACAAAAGCATCAGAAGTACATTGTGAGTATGAAAAATTGCAAGCAGTAATAATTAGTAGTGTAAACAAAAATAATTTCATTTTAATGTTTTTTATAGTTTTATTTAATAATATCATTTCTTAATCTAGATGTCTCGTTAATAATGTTTTTTAACTGTTCATCGGTGTATTTAATAACACTTTTAGTTTGATCTTGAACAACTAAAACGCCATCTATTACTTCAGCGGTAGGTTCACCTACGGTATAAGTAATTTCAACAGCATCAAAAGTGCTCTTAATCTTTTTAAAATCATTATTTAATTGATTAAAAGAAGATTCTTTTTCGTAAACCGACAATAATAACATTAAATCATTAACAGCTATTTTTTGTTCGCAAATTTTTTCAGCAAAATCTTTAGAAGGATTGGTTTCATAGGTTTGAGTTAAAATATACAAACCTTCGAGCCAACCACCAACAAGAATTAAAGCACCTATATGACTTCTGTTTTTTTCTTTAAGATGAGTTGTCATTTTTTCGAAACTAACAGTTGAAATATACATTAATGAATCAACATTGTTTTTATTAGAAACCATTCTTTTAATTGTTCCTAAATCAAAGAATTGCCCTACATTTAAGTCGTCAGCTAATTTTCTAACAATATCTAAATAAGCACCAGATAATAAATATTTATCATACATATTAATATAACCTAAATCTGTTCCGTAAATACCTAGGTTTAATGCTCTTTTATATGATGATGTGTAGTTTTTGTAATTATCATCATCATTTATGTTTTTCTCTTGAAACTCGGCTCCAGTTTGTTTTATCATTGTTGTCATTTCTACCGGAGAAGGCAATGATTTTAATACTTTGTTTATAACCTCAATAGGAATATCAGTTGATTTTTGTTGATTAACTAATGAGTCAAACATTGAATTGTCATTTTCATTTTTGTTTTCAACACAACTAGTTGTAAATAAAAATGATAGAATTAAAATTAATAGAAAAAATAATGGTATTTGTCTTTTCATTTCATTTGTTTTTATATGCGTAAATATAATTTTATTTGAAATAGATAAATAAAAATAAGGTTTTAACAAAATTATATAATTATTTAATAATACAAAAAAAACAGAATATTTTTATTTTTTTAAACAGTTTATTGTTCTATATCGTATAAAATATGTATTTTTAAAGAAAAGCATATATTAAATATGATTAAATAAGTTAAGATGGAAAAAGAAACAATAAAGATTTTTTTAATTATAGAAAATAAAATTCAGGCCGAATTTATTGAAAGTATATTTGAAGAACAATCAAATTATATTGTAAAGAAAATATTTAATGGCAAAGAAGCATACGAAGAATTAACTTCAAAATCAGAAGAATACATTGATTGGGTAATTATTATGAGTTATCAATTACCTGGTATGGACGGCTTATCTATGATGGCAAATTTGAAAAAAATGGGTTTGAATTTTGCTATTATTTTTTTAACATCCGATAAAACAGTAGAAAGAGCCTTAGAAGCAATGAAGTCTGGTGCTGTTGATTTTATTCCAAAAGCAGATAATTTGCCTGGTTTATTGCCTGAGATGGTTGATAAAGTTTTTTATCTTCAAAAAGACAAAATAGAGCAAGAAAAAATTAAGAAAGAATTAGATGAAAGCAGAAGGGCTTTAGAAAAACTATCAATTGTTGCCAGAGAAACAAATAATGGGGTTCTTATTTATGATAAAGACGGCAATATTGAGTGGATGAATGAAGGTTATACAAAGTTAACAGGTTTTACTTTAAGTGAATATATCGATAGATATGGTAAAAACATAATTATAGATATTTATGAAGAAGAACTTATTAAAGATATTCAAAATTGTATAAAATTATTTAAATCATCTATTTTTACTGTTAAAACGAAAACTAAAGAAGATAAAGATATTTGGTTGCAAACAAATTTAACTCCTGTTGTTGATGATGAAGGAACTTTATCGAAATTAGTTAAAGTAATTTCTGATATAACAGATATAAAACGTGCCGAAGCAGAAATTGTTAAACATAAAGAAAACATTGAACATAGTATTCATTATGCGAAAAGAATTCAGGAAGCCTTGTTTCCTAAACCAACAACTGTATTAAAAGGTATAATATCAGAGTTATTGGTTTTTCTAAGACCTCGAGATATTGTAAGTGGTGATTTTTATTGGTTTAACCAAACCGAAGATAAAATTTTAATTGCAGCTGCCGATTGTACCGGTCATGGTGTTCCGGGTTCATTTATGAGTATGTTAGGAATTTCTTCGTTAAACGTAATTGTTCGTCAGCTTTTTATGAAGGCTAAAGATTCTCAAGGTGCATCATGGGATGGTCAAGAGTTTATACAGTCTGATGCAATTTTAAATATGCTTAAAGAAGAAGTTATTAGGTCTTTAAGGCAAACTGGTGAGGCTGGTGAAGCCCAAGATGGAATGGATATCGCTTTGTCTGTAATAGACATTAAAGAACATACACTACAGTTCTCAGGGGCTTATAATCCTTTGTTTTTAATAAGAGATGGTGAGTTAATCGAAACAAAAGCTGATAAAATGCCAATAGGTATTCATCGTAAAAAATCAAACCCATTTACAGCAAATAATATTAAACTTTTAAATAATGATGTTATTTATATGTTCTCTGATGGTTTTGTTGATCAATTTGGAGGTGAAGAAGGCGGTAAATTTATGCTTAAAAATTTTAAAGAGTTATTGTTAAATATTTATCAAAAACCAATGACAGAACAATCTGATATTTTAGATGAAACCATAAAAAAATGGAGGGGATTTATTCCGCAAACAGATGATATGCTTGTTATTGGTGTGAGATTCTCTATTTAGAAAACCCAATACCATAAAATAATTAAAAACTCTATAAGACTATTTAAAGAAAATATGTTTTAATTGAATTTTATCTAAAAAACATATAAAATTAAATGAAATTGCATAAATTTGACAACTTTAATTTTATTAAATAATGTTTGTTAGATTATTAATCTTTTTACAATTCCTAACTTTAACAATTTATACATATTCTCAAAAAGAAGATGTTTATACAATTGAAAACTATATTGCTGAATATAAAGATTATGAATTTTTACGCCAATTTGAAGCTGACGCTAACGAACAAACTTCAAAGGTTAGTTATTCTGTAATTTTAAGTAAAGGATTTGAATATATTTTAATATTTTGCTATGATCCTTTCCAAAGTTATAGAAATGTTAATATAAGTTTGCTTGATAGAGATAAAATTGAAATAAACAAAACATTACTACAGCCCTATAGATCTTATATTTCAAATATTTCATTCGAATGCCCAGCTACAGGAGTTTATTATATAGATGCAACTTTTGAAGAAGACAAAAGAAAAAATGGTGAAGTTGTTCTGAAAATTATTGTGTTGCGAAAAAAACAACAAGAGGATAAGCAAGGTTAAATCATAAATATTTATTCATACAATATATTATTAAATAAAAATACAGAAAAATATTTTTTTTGTAATGTTTTTTTTATAATTTTGACCAATTGGTTAAACCATATAGTTTAATTAACTGGTTAAAATGATTTAAATGACAGAAATATCAAAAGATACCGAAGAGAAAATTTTAATTGCTGCCGAAGATATATTTACAAAAAATGGATTAGATGGTGCTCGAATGCAAGAAATAGCTGATAAAGCTGGTATTAATAAATCACTTTTGCATTACTATTATCGAAGCAAAGAAAAATTGTTTTCTTCTGTTTTTAAAGTTGCTTTTAAAAAACTTATTCCTCAGGTAATTACTATTATTAGTTCGGATTTACCTTTATTCGAAAAAATTAAAAAATTCACATCTTCATATGTTGATCTTGTTAGCAAAAATCAATATATACCTATGTTTGTTTTGTATGAGTTGCAAAAAAATCCTGAAGGCATTCTTAATATAATGTTAAAAACGCTTAGTGAATTAGAACAAAATCCTGTTAAAGTTTTTTCTGAAGATGTAAAAAGAGAAATAGAAAAAGGTAATATAAGAGAAATTGACCCAAGACAACTTTTTGTAAATATGATTTCGATGTGTGTATTTCCTTTTATAGCTAAACCTTTAATTTGTGCTATCGCTTGTAATAATAATGAAAATGAATTCAAGTTGTTTTTAGAAAGCAGAAAAACCGAAATTTCGAACTTTATTATAAATTCAATAAAAATATGATAAGAAATTATTTTTTAATTATTTGTTTGTTTTTTACAGCAAATTTACTGATAGGTCAAGATTCTATTTCATTACAAGATTGTTACGATTTTACTATGAAAAATCATCCTATTATCCAGCAAAAAGGCATATATTCTGAAATTAGTGAAAAGAATATTAAAAATATAAATTCTAATTATTTACCCAACTTTAGTATTTCGGGTCAAGCCACTTATCAGTCTGATGTAACTAGTTTTAATATCGAAATGCCTACTATTCCAGGTATTGGTAAAACACCTTCTCCTCAAACGCCAACCGTTAACCAAGATCAATATAAAATTACTGCCGATGTAAATCAGGTTATATACAATGGTGGTATTATAAATATATCAAAAGAATTAGAAAACACCGATTTTAAAGTTAAAACTAAAGAGGTTGAAGTTAATTTTTATAAAATTAAACAAAACATTAATGAGGTTTATTTTAATATTCTTATTCTGCAAGAAAATATTATTGCTTTAAATTTATTGAAATCAGACATTAACGATAAAATTTTATCGGTTAGTTCGGGAGTTAAAAATGGAATTTTAATGCAGTCTAATTTAAATATTTTAAAGGCTGAATTATTAAAAATTGAGCAAACTATTATTGATATTGAATATAATAAATATGCTCTTTTAGAAGTGCTATCGCGTTTAACTTCGATGAATTTTGACAATAACTCTATTTTGTCATTGCCAAATGTTAATATGTTTAGTTTAGAAAAAAATGATACAGTTTTGAACCGACCTGAAATAGAACTTTTTAAATTAAATAAACAAAAAATAGAAGTTTCTAATAAATTAATTCAAAGTAAATATACTCCAAGTTTATTTGGCTTTGCTCAACTTGGATATGGTAATCCAGGGCTAAATATGATTAGCAATAGTTTTGATTCGTTTTATATTGTTGGAGCTAAATTATCGTGGGATATAATAAATTGGAATAAGAATAAAAGAGATAGTCAAATTCTTAAACTTAACAGCTCATTAATTGATAATAATATTCAGATTTTTATAAAAAACAATAATATAGAATTGGCAAAATCTAAAGCTGATATCGAAAAATTTGAGAGTCTTATTTCTAAAGATAATGATATTATCGCTTTAAGAGAAAATATTACAAAAAGCTACGTTTCGCAGTTAGAAAATGGTATTATAACCGCTAATGATTATATAACCGAAAAAAATGAAGAAACAAAAGCTAAAATAAATTTGTCAACTCATAAAATTCAACTTATTAAATCAAAAATTAATTATAAAACAATAATGGGAAATTAAATAAATATGGCTAGTCTATTTGGCACGGATTACAAATCCGCGCCAGAAAAAGAAGATTGAAATTATGTCTTGCTGAACGAAGTGAAGTATCTATTTTATGTAGAAAAGACCCTTCGCTCTGCTCAGGGTGACAATGGTTGTCGCCATGAATAGTAGATAATAGTAGTTTTTTGTCTTGCCGAGCAAAGCATCTCAAAATAAAAAACAATGAAAGAATAAACTAAACAAACAAAAATATGAAAAAAGTATTTATATCATTTTTAACAGCTTCGGTGCTATTATCATGTTCCGATAAAAATTCTGGTTCTGATGCTTATGGTAATTTTGAAGCCAAAGAAATAATTATATCTGCCGAAACATCAGGTAAAATTTTAAAATTAAATATCGAAGAAGGCAATTTACTGAAAAAAGGAGATACTGTTTGTTTAATTGATACAACATTATTGTCGTTGCAAAAACAACAAGCTTTAGCTCAAATTACCACTGTTTCGTCAAAAGCAGTTAATGTTTTGTCGCAAATTGATGTGTTTAAAGAACAAAAAGCTAAATTGTTGTTTGAAAAGAACCGTATAACTAATCTTCTTAAAGATGGTGCTGCTACCCAAAAACAACTAGATGATATCGAAAGTCAGATTAGTGTTATTAATAAACAAATTAAATCGGTTGAAACTCAAAATAGTACAGTTTTAAATGAAGCTAATATTTATAAAAAACAAATTGCACAAATCGAAGAACAAATTAAGCGTTCGGTTATTATTAACCCAATTGATGGAACCGTTTTAGAAACTTATATTGAAGAAAACGAAATAACAGCGACAGGCAAACCATTGTATAAAATTGCCGATTTAAAAGAAATAGAATTACGTGTATATATCTCAGGTTCTCAATTAGCCGATATTAAAATAGGGCAGGAGGTAGATGTTCTTATCGATAAAGGTAAAGATGAATATAATACTTTAAAAGGTAATGTTATTTGGATTTCTCCAAATGCCGAGTTTACACCAAAAATTATTCAAACCAAAGAAGAAAGAGTTAATTTGGTTTATGCAGTTAAAGTTTTAGTGAAAAATGATGGTATGCTTAAAATAGGAATGCCAGGAGAAATTAACTTTATAAAATAATTCGGCTTGTTAAAAATAAATAATATATCAAAATCTTTTGCTTCTATAAAAGCTTTAAATAATATTTCGTTTAATGTCCAAAAAAATGAATTATTTGGAGTTATAGGGCCTGATGGTGCCGGTAAAACAACTTTGTTTAGGTTAATTACAACATTGCTTTTGCCCGATGAAGGTAGTTTAAAAGTTAATAATTTTGATATAATAAGTGATTATAAAGAAATTAGAAATATAACAGGCTATATGCCCGGAAGATTCTCTTTATATCAAGATTTAACCGTTGAAGAAAATCTGAATTTTTTTGCAACAGTTTTTGGTACAACTATAGAAGAAAATTATTATTTAATAAAAGATATTTACTCTCAAATAGAGCCTTTTAAAAATAGATTAGCTAAAGATTTGTCGGGCGGAATGAAGCAGAAACTAGCTTTATCCTGTGCTTTAATTCATAAACCAAAAATACTTGTACTTGACGAACCAACAACCGGTGTTGATGCTGTTTCAAGAAAAGAGTTTTGGCAAATGCTTAAAAATCTTAAAGAAAATGATATAACAATTATTGTTTCTACACCATATATGGATGAAGCAGAGCTTTGTGATAGAGTAGCTTTAATGCAGTTGGGCGAAATTCTAGACATTGATACCCCTTTAAATATCACTAAAAAGTTTGATAAAAACTTATTTGCATTACGTTCCAATAATATGTTTAAGCTTATGAAAGATATTAGGAACTATGAAAACACCGAATCTGTTTTTTTGTTCGGTCAGTTTTTACATTATACTAATATCTCAGATGATTTTAATATTGAAGAAAAATTGAATAATTACTTGATAGGTTTAAATCACGAAAATATTGAAGTGAAAAAAATAGAACCTAATATTGAAGATTGCTTTATGCGTTTAATGAAAAAGTAAGATGGAAGAAAATTGCGTAATATATGCTAATAATTTAACGAAAAAATTTGGCGATTTTATAGCTAATGATAATTTGTGTTTTAAAGTTTATAAAGGCGAAATATTTGGTTTTTTAGGAGCAAATGGTGCTGGTAAAACAACAGCTATTAAGATTTTATGCGGATTATCAGAGCCAACATCTGGCGAAATTACTGTTGCAGGTTATGATGTTTATACCGAAACCGAAAAAATTAAAAATAATATCGGATATATGAGTCAAAAATTTTCATTGTACGATGATTTAACCGTGAAAGAAAATATTGAATTTTATGCAGGTATTTATGGCATGAGATTAAAAACAATAAAAGAAAAAACCGATATTTTACTAAATAAATTAAATATAGCTGATTTAAAAAATCGTTTAATAGGTTCATTACCATTAGGTTGGAAGCAAAAACTTGCTTTTTCTATTGCAATTTTTCACAATCCTGATATAGTTTTTTTAGATGAACCTACTGGAGGTGTTGATCCAATAACCCGAAGACAGTTTTGGGATTTGATTTATGAGGCATCGGCAAATGGAATAACCGTGTTTGTTACAACTCACTATATGGATGAAGCCGAATATTGCGATAGAGTTTCTATTATGGTTGATGGCAGAATTGATGCTTTAGATACTCCCGAAAATTTGAAGAAAATATATAATTCAAATAATATGGATGAAGTATTTGTAAAATTAGCTAGAAATACTAAAAATGTTTAATAAATGAAGCGATTTTGGGGATTTGTTATAAAAGAATTTTTGCACATTTTTCGTGATAAACGATCAATGTTAATTTTATTTGGTATGCCCATAGCTCAAATATTAATATTTGGTTATGTTGTTTCTAATGATGTGAAAAATATTAAAATAGCTGTTTTTGATAAATCTAAAGATGAAGTAACTACCGAAATAACCAATAAAATTATTTCATCAGGTTATTTTGTTTTATCGCAAAATGTTTCTTCGGATAATGAAATTGATAAAATTTTTAAGAAAGGAAATATAAAAGAGGTTTTAATTTTTGAAGCTAATTTTGCTCAAAAATTAGAAAAAGGACTTTCTCCATCAGTTCAAATAATTACCGATGCTTCTGATGGGAATATTGCAAGTATATCAACATCATACACAAGTGCAATTATAAACGATTATCTTATGTCGGTTAATAAAACTAAATTACCGTATTTAATAAAAACCGATACAAAAATGGTTTATAATCCTAATCTTAATGGTGTTTTTATGTTTATACCCGGAACTATGGCTTTGATTTTAATTTTGGTTTCGGCAATGATGACTTCGATTTCGATTACAAAAGAAAAGGAAATTGGGACAATGGAAGTTTTACTCGTTTCTCCTTTAAAACCTGCTCAAATTGTTATAGGAAAAGTTCTTCCGTATATTGCTTTGGCTTTTATTAATGCAATTACAATTATTATTTTAGGTCTTTTAGTTTTTGGAATGCCGGTTAAAGGTAGCTTAACTTTATTATTGTTCGAAAATTTACTTTATATAATAATGGCTCTTTCATTAGGAATATTTATTTCAACAATAGCGAAAAATATGATGGTTGCCATGTTTATATCAATGTTTGCTCTAATGCTTCCTACAATGTTGCTTTCAGGATTTATTTTTCCTGTCGAAAATATGCCTAAAATTCTTCAAGTTTTAACTCATATTATGCCCCCAACTTACTTTATAATTATAGTTAAAAACATTATGATTAAAGGTACAGGAATTATGTTTGTTTTAAAAGAAACTTTAATTTTATTAGGAATGACAGGCTTTTTTATCTTTATGAGTATTAAGAAATTTAAAATACGACTCGAATAATGCGAATAATTTTATTCATATTAAAAAAAGAATTCAGGCAAATTTTCAGAAATAAAACTTTGCTGCCAATGATAGTTATGCTACCAATAGTTCAGTTAATTATATTGGTAAATGCGGCTACATTAGAAATGAAAATGATAAAAATAGGAATAGCCGACAATGATTTTTCTGTTTCGTCAAGAGAATTATCAGGTAAATTTCAGGCATCAAATTTTTATAAAATAGTAGAAAATAGTCAGAACATTAAAACTCACGAAAAGCTTCTAAACGAAGATAAAATAGATGTGATTTTATATATCCCTCATGGATTTGAGAAAAAGCTTATAAAAGAAAATAAATCTGATTTGCAATTGCAGGTAAATGCAATAAATATTATGACCGCCGGACTTATTAACTCTTATTCTTCAATGATTATAGCTCAATTTAATAGTGATTTTATTTCGCAACATTCAAGTATTCCATCTAATAAAATTAAACCAAACGTTAAAATAACCAATTCTTTTTGGTACAATCCATTGTTAAACTATAATATATATATGGTTCCGGGTATTTTGGTAATTCTTGTAACCATAATAGGAATGTTTTTAACGGCTTTAAACATTGTTCGAGAAAAAGAAATTGGAACTATTGAACAAATTAATGTTACACCAATAAAAAAATATCAATTTATTTTAGGGAAATTAATCCCATTTTGGATAATAGCAATGTTCGAATTAGGTTTAGGTTTAACAATAGGGAAAATTATTTTTGATGTTCCTATTGTTGGAAGTTTATTTACTTTATTCTCATTTGCAGGAGTTTATTTATTAGTTGTTTTAGGATTGGGATTATTTATTTCGGCAATTTCAAAAACGCAACAGCAAGTTATGTTTTTAGCATTTTTCTTTATGATAGTAGCAGTTTTAATGAGCGGAATTTTTACTCCTGTAGAAAGCATGCCTGATTGGGCAGCAAAAGCAAATACACTTAATCCATTAGCCTATTTTATGCGAGTTATAAGAATGATTTTATTGAAAGGAAGTGGTTTTGTAGATATATTGCCAGAATTAATTAAACTAAGTGTTTTCGCTGTAATTATAAATTTATTGGCAGTTTGGAAGTATAAAAAAGTGGTTTAAAATAAAGGAAATAAAACTAGTTATATTTTAAACCCAGATTACGCATTAGAGAAAATTAGAGCCGAATAATTGATGTTTTACGTATATATTCTATTGTTTAATTTGTAAATGAAAACACCGTAGGTGTGATATTATGGTAATAAACAAATACTGAAAATATATTAAAGCTCCGTAGGAGCAACACATTATAATGTCGCCACTCTGTGGCTTTATTGGCATAGGATATCCAATTATTACCATAATGTCGTCGCTACGCGACTTGTTATTAGAGGTAATTTTGTCTATAGTTCGGAATTACAAATAAAAACAGAGTTAATGATTCGATGTTTAATGATTTTTTCTATTGCGTAATCTAGGTTAAAAACAATTAAAAAAACCGACAGATTAACCGTCGGTTTTTTTAATTAATTTTTCAAGGTAAAATTTAAATTTTGCTAATAATTAGAAAACTGCTTTAGCTGAAAGTATAAAATTTCTTCCTGCAGCTACAATACCAGAGCTATACGGCCTATACCTTTGGTCGGTTATATTTTCTAAACCTGCATTAATACTTAAATTGTCGGTTAATTTATACATAGCTTTAAAATTTAAAGTGTACCAACCCGGACAATATGGATTTCCTTGTTTGTTTTTAGCATAAATTTCTGGTTTACCTTTTTCTTCTTCTGGTAAATCTTCATATTTTTTTATTCCACAATAATTTAGGTAAAAGTTTATATTAAGCCTTTCATGATGGAATTTTAAACTGCTTGTTCCATACCACGGAGCTGCATGTCTTGACGGAGATTTTGTTCCGTCTGCAATTTCTTCTTCTCCTTTTTGATAATTAAATATTGAAGAAAATTTTAATTCAGAAGACAATTTTACTTCTACCTCTGATTGAACTCCGTAAACATAAGCCGAAGCAGCATTAATTATAGACTGAACTTTACTCATTTCGCCAGAATACATTATGCTGTCTTTTCCATTTAAAGTATAATCCCGTCTAACCAAAGCATCTTCTAAATATGTGTAATAACATGCTACATCTAATTTTAAAATATTTCCAAATATTTTAACAAATCCTAATTCACCATTATAGGCATATTCTGAATTTAAATTTGGATTGGGAATAACAACTGAACCAGGTTCTGAATCAAAAACTTTTCCCATATCATCAATATTGGGAGAACGGAATCCTGTTGAAAGATTAGAATATATTGACCATTTTTCATCTTTATGAATAACTATCCCTATATTTCCTGTAACAGCATCGCTTTCGATATTTGTTTTTGTGAATGGAAATGGATAAAATGTAGTATCAAATAAAGCATCTATAACATATTTATTATATCTAATTCCGCCATGAACAGAAACACTTTTTGATATTTTATGTTTATCTGATAAATAAAAAGCAAACGATTCCCATGTTGAATTTGGATAACGTGAAGGGCCAACGCTGCTTGTGCCTGTTGAAATATCTTCATCTATACCTTTTGATTCAATATCATTAGTTACTACTTCTACTCCATAATAGAATTCATTTTTACTGCCAATTTCTTTTAAGAAATCAATATTAACCGAAGTTGCATCTACTTTTTCTAATCTTTTTTCTCTTGTCGATTTATTAAGATTGCGACTTATTCTACTTTCTTCAAATATTTGATTTGCAAATCTTATAGCAACTTGATTATAGAAAAAGTTTTTACTACTATTGGTAACAGTAAAATTGTTCATTATCCATTTTTGAGGGCCATAATACCATTCAGCATATTTAGGAAGTCCATTTTTATAGCTAATAAGTCTGTCATATCTCGAATAATCAGAAGTTATTGAATAATGATATCCGTATTGAAAGTCCCATTTATCATTAGGAGTAAACCTAACTTTTTGCATAATATTGGTTTGCGAATAACTAGATGGCTTTTGAATAAGTGGATTTTCATTAGTAATAATATTGTCAGTACTATCAGCTCTTTGAATATAGTATTTATTTAAATATTCATCTGGCCCGTCGGTTCCCATTCTTAAATCACCAAAATCGCTTTGAGTAATACTTGAAAGTAAAGCAATTTTTTTCCAACCTAAATTTACATCAAAATGAACAGTTTTTTCATCGTTTGCAGTTGAATATCTGCTATTTGCTTTGCCAGTAATAAAAACTTTTTCATCTAAAGATAACTGAGGAGTTAAAGTAGTAAAGCTCATTGTTCCGCCAATAGCATCGCTACCATAAATTACTGAACTTGGTCCGTAAAGTATTTCGGTGTTTTCAATTGCAAAAGCATCTAATGAAATAATATTCTGAATATTACCACTTCTGAAAATAGCAGTATTCATTCTAATCCCATCAATAGTGTATAAAAGTCGATTAGTTGCAAATCCTCTAATCATTGGACTTCCGCCACCTTGTTGGCTTTTTTGAATGAAAACTTCACCCGAAGAGCCTAGTAAATCAGCGGTAGTTTGCGAATTATTTAATGTTGATTCGAGCATCGGAATTTTAGTTATTTTAAAAGGAACATCATTCGATATTTGATTCCATTTATTAGAAGAAACCACAACTTGACTTACCGAAAAGCTTGATTCCTCTAATTGAATAACAAAATTTAATTTTTCAATGTCGCTATAACTATAAAATTCGGTTTTATAACCCACAATTCTTACTTCAATATTATTCGATTCTTTAAAATCCGAAACTTTAGCTTGTCCATTTTTATTTGTAATACTAAAAGCTTTTGGATTTTCACTAATAAGAGTCGCTTTTTCTAAAGGTAACTGAGTTTTGCTGTCTTTAATTGTTATTATTTGCGAATAACTAATAATACAAACAAAAAACATTAGTGATAATAAAAATATTTTCATGTTTTTTATAATTTATTTTGTAAATAACTATTATTCAAGGTAATACAAGTTAATACAAGTTAATATAAATTGTATTATATGGTTTAAACCAATAATTTTAATAACTAGTTTAAAAATGAATAATTAAAAATTATATTGAAA
Source organism: uncultured Bacteroidales bacterium (assembly GCA_964546655.1). Taxonomy (GTDB): domain Bacteria; phylum Bacteroidota; class Bacteroidia; order Bacteroidales; family CAZJKL01; genus CAZJKL01. Next base: position 33,268 of record CAZJKL010000024.1, read on the forward strand.
AAATATTGATTTTTTTGGGAGGAGGAGATATGTTATTAATAAAACAACAATAGTTTTTAAGTTTATATTTTGTATAAACATCATTATCAGAATCGAAGATATTGGGGTTGTAAGAATAAAAATCAAAGAAGTATAATGATTTATAAAAGTTAATTAAATCACTTTGTTTTTCTTTGTTTTGTTTATTGTTGCCTATAGAAATATTAACTGCATTTACTAGTTGTTTATTTAATTGAGTTTCTTCGTTATCCCACCAACATAAATAAAAAACAGAATCTTTGGTTAAGGTTTTTTCAACAATGTCATACATTTGATTATTGTACTCAAACTCTTTTGAATGTTTCCATTTAAGAACCGAATAAATTTCATTTTTCGAAAACTTCAAAAAAATTAATTCATTCTTATCAATTCCAGCTATGATTTCTTTTTTTATTTGTTTTCTAATAGTTTTTTGTTTGTGTTTTATCCACAAATAAGTTCCTGTAAAAGGTAAAAACAAAGCTAATACAAATAATATAGAAATTGTTTTTTTCAAAAATTAATCTGTTTTACCGTGACATTGTTTGAATTTTAAACCACTACCACAAGGGCAAAGGTCATTTCTTCCTACTTTTTTCTCAACTCTAACAGGCTGAAGTTTTTTATCTTCTTCTGAATTGTTATTGCTTTCGCCAGAATAATTATCAGCACGGCTAGTAATTAAGTTACTAGTGTCGGTTTTTTCAGTGTTTCTAGTTTCTTTAATGTTTTCTTCTTTAACAGGTAAATTATATTTCATTAAGAATGCAACAATTTCTTTATTAATTTTTGCAACCATTTTGCTAAACAAGTTAAATGATTCGAATTTATAAATTAATAAAGGATCTTTTTGTTCATAAGAAGCGTTTTGAACCGATTGTCTTAAATCATCTAATTCACGTAAATGTTCTTTCCAAGCATCATCAATAACAGCTAAAGTAATGTTTCTTTCTAAAGCTTTAATAACTTCTTTACCTTTGGTTTTATAAGCTTTTTCGAGATTACAAAGAATTTTTAATTCCTTTCTTCCATCATTAACAGGAAGAACAATATTTTTGAATGTATGAGATGAGTTCTCGTAAACATTTTTAATTATAGGGAAAACAGCTTCTGCAATATGTTCACTTTTTCTCGAATATTTTTCATTTATATGATTATAAAGTTTATCAGCTAAATCATTAGATTTATTATTAACAAACTCTTCTTCGTTTATAATAGAATTAGTTGATAAAGTTCTTAAAAGTTCGTCAGATAAAAGTTCATAATCACGTGAGTTTTGTGTTTCAGTAATAATATCATCGCAAACATCAGACTTCATATTTTCAATATCAATGCTTAGTTTTTCACCATATAAAGCATTTTTCCTTTTAGTATAAATAACTTCACGTTGAGAGTTCATTACATCGTCATATTCAAGAAGTCTTTTCCTTATACCAAAGTTATTTTCTTCTACTTTCTTTTGAGCTCTTTCAATAGATTTAGTAATCATCGAATGTTGAATTACTTCACCTTCATCTAAACCCATTCTATCCATTAATCTTGCTATTCTGTCAGAACCAAACAATCTCATTAAATCATCTTCAAGAGAAACAAAAAACTGAGAGCTACCTGGATCACCTTGACGACCAGAACGACCACGTAACTGACGGTCAACACGTCTTGATTCATGCCTTTCTGTACCAACAATAGCTAAACCACCTGCTTCTTTAACTCCTGCACCTAATTTAATATCGGTACCTCTACCAGCCATGTTAGTAGCAATAGTAACTGTACCAGGTTGTCCCGCATCTGCAACTATATCAGCTTCACGTTTATGAAGTTTAGCATTAAGAACATTATGTTTAATTCCTTGTAGTTTTAATGAACGGCTTAATAATTCAGAAACTTCAACCGATGTTGTTCCAACAAGAACGGGTCTCCCTTGTTTTGTTAATTCAACAATATGTTTAGTAACAGCACTATACTTTTCTCTTTTAGTTTTATAAACCAAGTCTTCCATATCTTTTCTAATAATAGGAAGGTTTGTAGGAATAACAACCACTTCAAGTTTATAAATGTTCCATAATTCACCAGCCTCAGTTTCAGCAGTACCTGTCATACCAGCTAATTTATGATACATTCTAAAGTAGTTTTGTAAGGTAATTGTAGCATAAGTTTGAGTAGATGCTTCAATTGTTACATTTTCTTTTGCTTCAATTGCCTGATGAAGTCCGTCGGAATATCTTCTTCCTTCCATAATACGACCTGTTTGCTCATCAACAATTTTAACTTTATTGTCAATAACAACATAATCAACATCTATTTCAAATAAAGTATAAGCTTTTAATAATTGATTAACAGTGTGAATTCTTTCTGATTTTACAGCAAAATCTTGATACAATTCATCTTTTTTATTTAGTAACTGAGTTTCAGATAAATTTTGTTTTTCTAATTCAGCAATACTTGAACCTATATCAGGCATGATAAAGAAATGTGGATCTTCTGATGCACCAGTCAATAAGTCAAGTCCTTTTTCGCAAAGTTCAATAGAGTTTTGTTTTTCTTCAATAACAAAATATAAATGCTCATCTATTTCAGGCATTCTTTTGTTATTTTCAGACATATAAACATTCTCTGTTTTTTGAAGTAATGTCTTAATATTTGATTCACTCAAAAATTTAATTAAGGCTTTATTGCCTGGCAATCCTCGGTAAGCTTTAAGTAATTCAATGCCACCTTTTTCATTATCACCTTCTTTAATAAATCTTTTAGCTTCGTTCAAATAATTATTAACCACTTTCTTTTGTTCAACTAATAATCTTTCTATCCTTGGTTTAAATTCAAAAAATTCATGAATATCTCCTTTAGGAGTAGGTCCAGAAATAATTAAAGGTGTTCTTGCATCATCAATTAAAACAGAGTCAACCTCATCAACTATTGCATAATTATGTTCTCGTTGCACAATTTCTTCAACCGAACGTGACATATTATCACGTAAGTAATCGAAACCAAATTCGTTGTTTGTTCCGTAAGTAATATCAGAATTATAAGCATTAATACGTTCTTCTGAATGAGGTTCATATTTATCAACGCAATCAACAGTTAATCCGTTAAACTGGAAGATAGGTCCCATCCATTCAGAGTCCCTTTTTGCTAAATAATCGTTAACAGTAACAAGATGAACTCCTTTTCCTGGAAGAGCATTTAAGAATACAGGAAGAGTAGCAACTAATGTTTTACCTTCACCTGTTGCCATTTCAGAAATTTTACCTTGATGAAGAACAATACCACCAATAAGTTGAACATCATAATGAACCATTTCCCATTTTATTTTAGTTCCACCGGCAGTCCATGTATTGTGATAAATTGCTTTATCTCCTTTTATTTCAACAAAATCTCGATACGAAGCTAAATTTCTATCCATCTCTGTTGCTGTAACTTCAATATTTTCGTTTTCTTTAAAGCGTTTAGCTGTTTGTTTAACAATTGCAAAAGCTTCAGGAAGAATTTCTAATAAAATAGTTTCAGTTTTTTCTAAAGTTTTTTTCTTTAATGCATCAAGTTTAGTATAAATATCCTCTTTTTCACGAAGAGGCATATCATATTCATTTTCTAGTCTGTCTTTTAAAGCTTTTATCTGCGATTCTTCTTCATTAAGATATTCTTTTATTCTTGTTTTTAGCTCTAATGTTTTGCCTCTTAATTCATCATTTGATAATGATTCAAATTGTTCAAAAGCTATTTTAGTTTTATTAACTAAAGGCATTATAGTTTCTATATCTTTATCGGACTTACTTCCAAATAAATTTCTTAAAAAATTTAACATATATATTTATTTAATATTAATAATCTTTATATAAAAAAGAGCAAATTTACTAAAATATTTAAGGTGCGTATTTATTATTTATAGAAATATAAAAAGTTTTAAAATTTATTTAACCAGTTTTTAAAATCAAGAACTTTGTCTCGATTTATAATAACTTTTTTCTTGTGGTTTGGTTTAATATTTAAAACAATGCGGTCATTTAAATAATAATCAACATCTTCAATTGATTCTATGCTAATAATATATTTTAAATTAACTTTAAAAAAGCCATTAGGATTTAATTTGCTTTCTAATTTTTCAATTGAATATTCGGTGTAAAATTTATCTCCATTTTTTGTTACTAGAAAAGTTTCATTATTGTCGTCTTTCGAAAAATAGCTTATTTCTTCAACTTCAATTTTATCAATATTAGTATCATTTTTAACAAGAATTCTTTTCTTGTATTTTTTTTCGAAAGTTTCAAAAATAGTGACTAATCTTTCTAATTCTAATGTGTTTTGTTTGTAATAACCTTCTTTAAATTTTAAAATTATATCTTGTACTTCATTATAATCTAAAGGCTTTAAAATATAATCAATGCTATTTAATCGAAAATTATTTATAATTTCTTTATTAAAAGAAGTAGTGAAAATAATTGGGCATTTAATATCAATATTCTTTAATAATTCGATGCAATTATTATCATTTAAGAATGTGTCTAAAAAAATTAAATCAGGTAAAACCGATGTTTTTTTATACCATTCGATACTTCCCTTTAACGAATCAAGTTTGTCTAAAACTTTAATGTCCGACTCTAGTTTATTTAATAAACCTTCTAATAGTTGAGAATCAAAACTATTATCTTCAATAATTAAAATATTCATATATAAAAAATAAAACGTAAAAATAATGTTTTTTCAGTATTTAAGTAACTTTTTGGGTAACTAAAAATTTAAATTTTACATATTTTAACTATTGTTTTTTTTATAATTAATTGAAATTAAACTTTAACTTTGATTGTTAATAATAATATTCACAAGATTAATAATTTTAGTATGAAGATTTTAAATGTGCAACAAATAAGGGAACTTGATGAATACACCATAAAAAATGAGCCGATAAAATCATATAAATTAATGGAAAGAGCGGCTAATGTTTTCACTAAATGGTTCTTAGAATATTATTATTGCAATAAAAAAATAATTGTTTTTTCTGGTATTGGAAATAATGGCGGAGACGGATTAGTTGTAGCTCAAAACCTTTCAAAAACATTTGAAAATATTAGTGTTTATATTGTTGAATATTCTGAAAGTTATTCGAAAGATTTTAAATATTATTTCGATAAAATTAAAAAGAATGAAAAAATAAAAATAAATTTTATAAGAAGCAAAAACGATTTCCCCGAAATACAATCTGAATCTATAATAATTGATGCCATTTTTGGAACAGGTTTAACAAGAGAAACTTCAGGTTTTGTTGCAGATATTATAAGTAAAATTAATAAAAGTAATCAAGACGTGGTTGCTATAGATATACCTTCGGGTTTGTTTTGTGATAAAAGTTCAAATATTAAAAAAAACTCGGTTATAAAAGCAAATAGAACTTTAACATTTCAACTACCAAAACTTTCTATGATGTTTCCAGAAAATTATGAATTTTATGGTGAGTCGGAATTTAGAAGTATTGATTTATGTTTAAATAAAATATGTGAATTTGAAACAAATAATTATTATTTAACTAAAGATGATATTCAGGAACTTATTATTAAAAGAAGCAAGTTTTCTCATAAAGGTAATTATGGTCATTCTTACATAATATCAGGAAGTTATGGTAAAATAGGAGCTTCGGTTTTAACAGCAAAAGCTTGTTTAAAATCTGGTTGTGGTTTGGTTACTGTTCATATTCCTAAATGTGGATACAATATTATTCAAACATCAATACCCGAAGCTATGGTTAATAGTGATAAAAATGATAATTGTTTTACCGATAAAATTGAAATAAATAACAATTACACTTATTCAATTGGGCCAGGCTTAGGAACTGATTCTAAAACAAAAGCAGCATTACTTAAATTTATAAAATCAGTAAAAAGCCCTTTAGTTATTGATGCGGATGCTATTAATATATTGTCAGAAGATGTTGATTTGTTGAAATTATTGCCTAAAAATTCAATTCTTACACCACATATAAAAGAGTTTGAAAGATTGTTTGGTAAACAAGAAAATGATTTTGACAGAAACTTGAAACAGAGAGAAATGTCGAAAAAATATGGTATTATAATAGTATTAAAAGGAGCAAATACCTGTATCTCAGATACAGACAATAATTGTTATTTTAATTCAACTGGTAATCCTGGTATGGCAACGGCAGGAAGTGGCGATGTTTTAACCGGAATAATTACAGGATTATTAGCTCAAGGTTACAGCCCGATAAATAGTGCCAAATTAGGTGTATTTATTCATGGATTATCGGCTGATATTGATATTAAAAACAATAACAATAGTTATGAATCATTAATAGCTTCGGATATAATTAATAATATAGGCAAAGCTTTTTTAAAAATAAAATAGAAAAAATAAATTTATTTCTTGCTGTTTTTTTTATTTATATACATAGAAGCTAATAAACCTATAGCTAAAGCACCTAAAATAACCGTTAAAGAAACAATTGTCGGGAATTTATAATGATTAACCAAAATCATTTTTAATCCAACAAATACTAGAATAAAAACCAAGCTATATTTAACTTGTTTAAATTTATCCATAACACTTGCTAAAAAGAAATATAGGTTTCTTAACCCTAGAATAGCAAAAATATTAGAAGTGAAAACAATAAAAGGGTCGGTTGTAACAGCTAAAATTGCAGGAATTGAATCAACAGCAAAAACAATATCCGAAAATTCAACAACAACTAAAGTTGCAAAAGAAGCAGTTATAAATGTTTTGCCATTTTCTTTAATGAAAAACTTTTTTGTTCTAATTTCCCAATTAATAGGATAAATTTTAGATAATAATTTTAATAAGGGATTTTTATTGTAATCAACATTTTCATGGTCTGCATTAAGCATTTTATATGCAGAAAAAATTAAAATAGCTCCGAAAATATAAGTTGCCCATTCAAATTTTTGAATAAAAGCTGCCCCTAAAAATATCATAATACCTCTAAAAACAATAGCTCCTATAATCCCCCAAAAAAGTATGTTGTGTTGGTATTTTTGCTCTATTTTAAAATAAATAAATATCATTGCTATAACAAAAATATTGTCTAAACTTAAAGCTTTCTCTACAACATATCCTGTAAAGTACTTTAACATAGAATCAAAAGCATCAAGATTATTTGGATTTACATTGAACAGATTATCTTTATATAAGAAATATAAAACAACACCAAAACCAAGTCCTGCTATTACCCAAATTAAAGTCCAAGTAAGAGATTCTTTCATTGATATTGTGTGAGCATTTTTATGAAAAATACCTAAATCAACAAAAAGAAGTATAATTATTAAAGCTATAAATAAAATCCAA
>CAZJKL010000025.1:0-40488 GCA_964546655.1 uncultured Bacteroidales bacterium
GAAGTATTAATATTTTGTTTATTGTATATTCTATACAATGCAACTTCTGTAATATTTAACTTTTCAGCAATATCTCTGTTTTTAAAATTGCTTCTTGATACGTATTTTCGTAACAATTTTCCTATGTGAATCATCGTAGTTATTATTTAAAATAAAAATTAAAGTTTTGCAATAGATCTTTTCGTGAAACAAATATACCATAAAAAATTAATACTATAATCAAAATAATTAAATTTTTAACAATATAAAATATACATATAGTTTATTAAACAGCTATTATTTAAATAAAACTTATTATTTAATGAAAAACAACTGATAAAAATTTAATCAAATAATTTTTTTATTTACATTTGCTCGTGAAACTTAATAGATTTTATGTGTAATTTGTTATTCATCTCAAAATGGGGTGAAATCCTAGATATAGCTTATACTTCATTATTAGAAGGAAATAAAGTAAAAATGTTTGTTGATACAAATACTTGCAAAGAAATTGGCGATGGATTTGTTCCAAAAGTTAAAGATTGGCGACGCCATATTGATTGGGCTGATATAATTATTTTTGACTATACTGGATATGGACGAATAGCTACAGAATTAAGGGCAAAGGGCAAGTTTGTTATTGGAGGTACCGAATACACTGATAATTTAGAATTAGACCGTAGTTTTGGGCAAGATGAACTTAAAAGACATAAAATTAAAATTATAAATTATAAAGAATTCCATACATTTCAAGAGGCGATTGCTTTTGTAAAAGCCAACCCTCACACTTATGTTTTAAAGCCTTCAGGCGAAATTCAGGATTACAAACAACTTCTTTTTGTTGGAAAAGAAGAAGATGGTAGTGATATTATTAGAGTTTTAAAAGCTTATGAAAGAACTTGGGGGAATGAAATGGGAACTTTTCATATTCAAAGAAAAGTAACTGGGGTTGAAGTTTCGGTTGCTGCATTTTTTAATGGTAAAGAATTTTTAAAACCTATAAACATTACTTTTGAACATAAAAAACTGTTTCCAAAAGAATTAGGTGTTTCCACTGGTGAAATGGGAACTAGTATGTTTTGGACAGATGAAAATCCTATTTTTAATGCTACTTTAAAAAAGTTTGAACCTATTTTAGCTAAAGAAAATTTTGTTGGTCATATTGATATTAATTGTATTGTTAATGGCAATGGGATTTATCCTTTAGAATTTACTTCTCGCTTCGGTTTTCCTCAAATTTTTATACAAAGATCTGGAATTAATGAGCCTATTGGTAATATGCTTTACAAAATTGCAACGGGTCAAAACTTTAAAATTAATACAAAAAAAGGATTTCAAGTTGGAGCATATATTGTTGTTCCTCCTTTCCCTTACGAAGATTTAAAAACATTTGAAACTTTCTCGAAAGACGCTGTTGTTGTTGTAAAAAAACCAATGAAAAGCGGAATACATTTAATGCATCTAAAACAAGTTAATAGCGAATGGTTAATAACTGGCGATACAGGTGTTCCGTTATTAATAAGTGCTACTGGTATTACAATGAAAGATGCTCAAAAATTACTATACAATAGAATTAACAATATTTTAATTAATAATTCGTATTACAGAACTGATATTGGGGATAGATGGACTGAAGATTCGGATAAGTTATGGTCATGGGGTCTTTTATAAATAAAGATATTATTAAACTTGTTAACCAAACTGAAAATGCTGATGTTTTTTTTAGCATTTTGCCTTTAGATTGGGAAGAATCTATTGAACCTATTTGGAATTCATACAAAAATAACACAAAAATTTTCACATTAGAGCATAACAAAGAAACAGTTGCGGGTGGTATGGTTTTTTCAACCGTTTCGCCCGATGTTATGGAGTATAAGCCTTTGGCTGAATCTTGGTTTAATAAAGGTTATTTATATCTTGCTTATATATATGTTAATGAGAAATATCGAGAAAATGGGTTAGGGTCTTTATGGTTAAATCTTGTTTTTAAAGAATATAATAATCAAAAATTTTGGCTTACTATAGAAGATTATAATTTAACTAAATTTTACGAAAAAAGCGGATTTAAACTTATTCAAGAAATACAATTAGAAAATTCGAAAGAATGGCTAATGACAAAAAGATAATAATTAGTTGGGGCTAATATAAAACAGAAAATTTATGGAAGAAAACTTTATAGAAGAATTGAAACAAAAGTCTAATGAAGAATTAAAGGACATGGTGATTAATTTTCAAATGTATAGTGTAGCATTGACATCTGCTGCAAAAAATGAAATAACCAATCGTGGAATTGAATTATCTGACGAAGAAAAGCAAATCATCGAAACTACTATATGTAAAATAAAAAAAGCAGCAACAGAAAATAAAGAAGCAAGTAAGTCGTGGGATTCATTTAATGTAGAATGGAAACAGAATATTGTGACTGACGTTAATGCACCGCAATTATATTCAAGACAAATAATTAATGTGTTTTCAGCACTTTTTTCTGTTCTATTTGGCGGGATTTTATTAGCAATAAATCTTAAGACTGTAAATAACAAAAAGGCAATATTGCCAGTTTTGCTATATTCATTATTTTATACTGGACTGATGATTTATATTTTATATTTGATTCCAGGTAGCAAATTAGGATTAGTAGTTTTTTTAAATATGATTGGAGCGATTGTATTGTACATTTATTTTTGGGGTAAATATATAGGAAAGGATTTTCAATATAGGACAAAACCATATTGGATTCCATTGATAATCGGGATATTAATAACTGCATTTTTTATTCTGACTATTATTGTATTAAAATAAAAATATACTAGTGCCAACAATGCATATAAGCAATGGTTGGGTTTTAGGGGATGTGAAAGTTTGTAACTCGCATCAAAAGCAACTTGGCTCGACAGTGAAATTCTCCGAATTGCCAGCCAACTTTTAGCCTCAGCCTTTGGCGTTAATTTTCCGCAACCGCCAAGTGATAAAAACCGCTTAGAGTTGAAAATTAATAAAGATTGTTAAGAAAAATATTTGGTTTTATAAAAGATACTCTATTAAGATTGAGTATTTTAGATGAATAAAAATTGATAAATGAAATCAGAAGAAATTAAAAATTTATTTTTAAAATTTGAAACAGCCGCTTCAGAATTGGAAGGTATTGAATGTTGGAGTGCTCGAGAATTACAAGATTTATTAGGATATTCAAAATGGGAAAATTTTGAAAAAGTAATTCAAAAAGCGAAAGATGCATGTATAAATGCAGGTGAAGAAATAGAGTATCATTTTCCTGACATCAGGAAAACGATACAGATGCCTAAAGGAGCAGAGAAAGGGATAAATGACATTCTTTTAACTCGTTATTCTTGTTACTTAATTGCTCAAAATGGAGATAGTCGAAAGGAAGAAATAGCATTTGCCCAAAATTATTTTGCAGTGCAAACTCGTCGGGCAGAATTGGTTGAGCAGCGATTATTAGAGTTTGAGCGAGTAAAAGCTCGTGAAAAACTAAGTCAAACAGAGAAGCAACTTTCAGGAATTTTGTATGAAAGAGGAGTTGATAGTCAAGGTTTTGCTGTAATAAGGAGTAAAGGAGACCAAACACTCTTTAAGTTAAACACTCAAATGCTTAAACGAAAAATGGGCGTACCCGAAAGTCGTCCAGTTGCCGATTTTCTACCAATTATTAGTATAAAAGCAAAAGATTTAGCAGCCGAAATGACTGGGCTAAATGTGCAAAGCAAAGATTTAAAAGGACAAAGCAAAATAGAAAAAGAACATATTGACAATAATTTTGCTGTTAGAAGTATGTTAACACAAAGAGGTATCTTTCCAGAGAATTTGCCACCAGCAGAAGATGTAAAGAAACTGCAACGAAAACTTGATGGTGATGAGAAAAAACTATTGAAAAGTCCTAAAAAGAAGAAATGACAGAAAACAAAAAAAAACAGGCACTAACAACGGTTTTGCGTCATGCGGGGTTGTTCGTGAAACTTGAATATAATTATAAAAAAAAATAAAAATCAACGCGGTAGGAAAGTGCAGCGTTTAAAATAAACCAACACAAACGCAAGGCCGATACCATGTTATTCAACAATAAAAAACAAGATTTATAGGAACCAAATATTTTATTTAATAGTAATGAACGAAAAGTCAAATAATTATGAGAATAAAACAAAATGGGTTGTAATTATTACAACTTTAACTATGTTTTTAGAAATTTCTTTCGGATTATCTACAAAATCAATGTCTCTTTTAGCCGATGGAATTCACATGGGTTCTCATGTTTTAGCTATTGGATTTAGCTGGATTGCCTATGTTTTTATCAGAAAATCGGCAATTAAAAACAATGCTATTAATTCAAATAATGTGTTAAACCTTTCGGGATATACTAGCGGTTTAATTTTGTTAATTTTTGCTTTTGTAATTTTAATTGAAGCAATTAAAAGGTTTTATTTTCCAGAAAATATTAATTTTCGAGATGCAATTATTGTAGCAATTATTGGTTTAGTTGTAAATATTGTAAGTGCTATTATTCTTCACCACAAAGAAGAACATTCGGATATAAATATTAAAGCAGCTTATTTGCATGTTTTAGCAGATGCTCTTACAAGTGTATCAGCAATAATTGGACTTTACTTTGCCTATATCTTTAATTTACTACTTATTGATACTATTGTTGCTATTGTAAGTTCGTTTATAATAATAAATTGGGCTGTTCGTTTAATTAAAAATTCTGTTCAAACATTAATTAAAACTTAAAGTTTTATTAAATAGAAAAACTAATTCTTTAAATTGTAAATGAAATATAATTATATTTACTAAAATTTTTATAAAAATATATATATGTATTTATTAAATAGATACTACATTTCATTAATCTTAATATTTTTTGTGGTTTCATTTACAAACTGTAAAAAGACACAAGAAGATAGAGATAATGAGAAATTAATAGTAGGGAAGTGGATTAGCACAAATACTTCAACAGGAGTTATAGATACCATTGTATATAATTTTAATTCGGATAATAATGGCAATTCCATTTACAATAACTCTACAGATGCATTTAAATGGGAAATAAAACACTCGATGCTTAACACATATTATAAAAAATCACCTTCATATTTAATTGGTAATGACCAATATAACAGCAAAGGAATGTATAAAATAAATTCTATAAATGATTCTGTAATTGTTGTTGTTCACCATTTATACGGCAACATACAAGTTAATCGTACTTTTTATAGAAATTAAAAATTATAGTTTTAGTATTTCATATAGTGTTGCTCCCATACCCAAGCCGAAAGCACCATATCATCTAATTCTAACTGAGCCTTCCAACCTAATTCATTATTAGCGTAAGCTGTATCAGCATAAACAGCAGTAATATCACCCGCTCTGCGTTCTAATATTTTATAAGGCAATTCTTTTTGCGTAACTTTTTCGAACGATTTTATAACTTCTAAAACTGTATATCCTTTGCCTGTCCCTAAGTTAAAAACCTCGTATTTATCTTTGTTTTTATTTTCTAACAATCTTTTAAGAGCAATTACATGAGCTTTAGCTAAATCGGTAACATGAATATAATCTCTAATGCATGTACCATCTTTTGTTTCATAATCATTCCCAAAAACCCTTAAATAATCTCGTTTACCAACTGCAACTTGCATTAGGTATGGTAGTAAATTATTGGGAACTCCCAAAGGCAACTCACCTATTAAACCAGATTTATGAGCTCCAATAGGGTTAAAATATCTAAGTGCTATGCAATTTATATTATTTTGCTGAACAGTATCGTAAATAATTTCTTCTGAAACTTGTTTGGTATTGCCGTATGGAGATAATGCTTTTAAAATTGGTGCCGACTCGGTTACCGGAAGTTGTTCTGGTTGCCCATAAACTGTACATGAAGATGAGAATACAATATTTTTAATATCGTGTTCTCTCATATTTTCAATAATATTAATAAGAGAACAAAGGTTGTTTTTGTAATATTTTAAAGGAAGTTCAACAGACTCACCTACAGCTTTGTATGCAGCAAAATGAATTACAGCTTCAATATTTTTATTTTCAATGAAAAATTCTCTAGTTTTTTTCTCATCAACTAAATCTAACTTTTCAAATTTTGGTTTTATACCAGTAATTTTCTCTATAGAATCAAGTATTTCAATATTTGAATTTGAAAGATTATCAACAATAATTACATTATAACCACTTTGTTGTAATTCAACAACAGTATGAGAGCCTATATAGCCTGTTCCACCTGTAACTAAAATTGTTTTATTCATTTATTATAATTCTTATTTAGCAGTATAAATTCTTTCGATCATTTCAACAACTTTTAACCCTTCTAAAGCATTGGTTGTAATAGTTGTTCTATTTTTCAAAGTATCAATAACATTTTGAATTATAAAATGATGATTAGCCGCTGAACCTTTGTATGCACCGTAATCATTTGGTGGATTAACTGGTTCTAATTCGGGCATTGTATAATTTTCAATATTGCAATATTCTACTTTATCCATATATTGGCCACCAAGTTTAATACTACCTTTACTACCGATAATAGTTATGCTACTTTCCATATTTTGTCCCCAAACTGAGGTAGAAAAATTAAGGCAACCTATTCCTCCTTTTACAAAATCGAACTGAACAATTCCTGAGTCTTCAAATTCTGTTGAGTTTTGGTGATTAAAATCTTTTAAGCGTGTTTGAATATTAGTAATATCGCCAAAAAGCCAATACATAATATCAATAAAATGAGAAAACTGAGTAAATAAAGTTCCTCCATCTAAATCTTTTTTACCTTTCCAAGAACTAGTTTTATAGTATCTATCGTCTCTGTTCCAGTAACAATTAACTTGAACCATAAAAATTTCGCCAAGTATATCATTAACTACAACATCTTTAATCCATTTAGATGGAGGAGAGTATCTGTTTTGTTTAACAACAAAAACATGTTTCGACATTTGCAATGATTTAAAAATAATTTCTTCGCAACTAGCTTTTGTTAAAGCCATAGGTTTTTCACAAACAACATCTTTTCTTTTTTCTAATGCCTTTATCGACATTTCAGCATGAAGTCCGTTTGGAGTGCACACATTAACAACATCGAATTCTAAGTTACTATTAAGCATTTCGTCATAAGAATTAAAAAAAGGAACATCGTATGATTCAAGTTTCAACTCTTCTTTAGGTTTAATATCGCATAAGCAAACTAATTCAGCTTCATCGTTTCTTAAAACCATTTCGGCATGACGTTTTCCAATGTGTCCGCAACCTACTATTGCAAATTTTATTTTTCTATTCATTTTAAATTGCTGTTACAGTATTATTGCTATTAAGTTTGTACTTTTCTTTACTTTCTGGGCATTCGGCAATATTATCAGAATTAAATTTAAGTCTATGTCCATATTTACTTATCCATCCTATTTGTTTTGCTGGATTACCAACTAAAAGAGCATAATCAGGAACATCTTTTGTAACAACAGCTCCGGCACCTATGAAAGCATATTCGCCAACATTATTACCACAAACAATAGTTGCATTTGCTCCAATACTTGCACCTTTTTTAACAATAGTTTTCAAATATTGATCTCTTCTTATAACAGCACTTCTAGGGTTTATAACATTAGTAAAAACCATTGAAGGTCCAAGAAAAACATCTTCTTCGCAAATAACTCCGGTATATATCGAAACATTGTTTTGAACTTTTACATTATCGCCTAAAATAACATCAGGAGAAACAACAACGTTTTGCCCTATATTGCAATTTTTTCCGATTACACAGTTTTTCATAATATGAGAAAAATGCCATATTTTTGAGCCTTCGCCTATTTTACAACCTTCATCAATATATGAACTTTCATGAACATAGTATTCCATAATATCTTATTTAACGTATTCTAAAATTGAACTTGTAATATATTCTAATTGATCTTTGTCTAATTCTGTATGAATTGGTAATGACATAACGCATTCACTTAATTTTTCAGTTACAGGAAGCATTCCGTTTTTAAACCCTAAATATTCATAAGCTTTTTGTAAATGTAAAGGAACTGGATAATATATCATTGCTGGTATTCCTTTTCCATTTAAATATTTAATAAGTTCATCTCTATTAACTCCATTTAATTTTAAAGTATATTGATGAAAAACATGATTACTTTCTTCTATCCATGTTGGAACTGTTATTTTGCTACTTTGCGAAAGTTTTTCATTGTAATATTTAGCTGCATCTAAACGTGCACCACTATATTCATCTAATTTTTTTAATTTAATATTTAAAATAGCTGCTTGAATGCTATCTAATCTAGAGTTAACTCCAACATAATCGTGATAATATCTAACTTCCATACCATGATTAACAACACCTCTCATTCTTTTAGCTAAATCATCATCATTTGTAAAAATAGCTCCACCATCACCGTAGCAACCTAAGTTTTTAGATGGGAAGAAAGATGTGCAACCAATTAAGCCCATTGTTCCAGATTTTTTAACTGTTCCATCAGGGAATTTATAATCACAACCTATTGATTGACAAGCGTCTTCAACAACATAAATATTATTTTGTTTTGCTAAGTCTAATAATTCTTTCATTTTAACATTTTGACCAAATAAATGAACAGGAATTATAACTTTTGTTTTAGGAGTAATTGCTTTTTTTATTTCTTCAATACTAATATTAAAAGTATCGTCGTAAACATCAACAAAAATTGGTTTTAAGTTTAATAAAGCAATAACTTCAACAGTAGCAACGAATGTAAAAGCAGTTGTTATAACTTCATCTCCTGGTTTAAGGTCTAATGACATTAATGCTACTTGTAAAGCATCGGTTCCATTAGCACAAGGTATAACATGCTTAACTTTTAAATATTCTTCAAGATTTTTTTGAAAATTGTTAACAGCAGGTCCATTTATGTATGCAGTAGAATCTAGAACATTTAAAATATCTCTGTCTATTTCATTTTTAATTTTTTCATATTGACCTTTTAAGTCAACCATTTTTATTTCTTTCATATAATTTTTTTTATTATTAATTTTTAATTTTAATTTGCAAATGTAATTAATTTGATTCTTATATAAATAATAAGATATGATAAAAAACAAACTTATAATACTAATACTTGCTAATTTTATTTGTTTTAATCTTAATGCTCAAAAAATTGGTGATTCAATAATTAGTTTTTTCGCACTTTCACCTACTTATGCATACCAAATTCCTTACGGTAACTTAAAAGATAGATTTGGAAGCAATTCAAACATCGGTGGTTCTGTGCAATTTAAAAATAAGAAAAATTTTCTTTTCAGTGCTGATGCTTTTTTTATTTTTGGAAGTAATGTAAAAGATACTAATTTATTTGAAAATATTAAAACAAGTAAATGGGCTATTATCGATAAAGACGGTAAATATGCTGATATCAGGCTTTGGGAAAGGGGTTATTACTTAGGATTAAAAGTTGGGAAAAATATTTATAAAATAGGTCCTAATGATAATTCTGGTATTTATTTTTTCTTAGGTGGTGGGTTTGTTCAACACAAAATTAAAATTGAAACTATTGGTAATAGCGTTCCTTACTTAGATAAAGAATATAAAAAAGGCTATGATAGGCTTTCTAACGGGCCATTTACATCACAGTTTTTAGGTTATTATAACTATAGCAATAATAATTATTTTAATTTTTATATAGGTATTGAAACTATACAAGGTTACACTCAATCAAGAAGAAGCTTTGATTATGACTTAATGAAGAAAGATGAGACTAAAAGATTAGATGGTTTAATTAGCTTCCGATTCGGAATAATGGTTCCTTTTTACAATCGTGTACCTGATGATAAATATTATTATTAATAGTTTTTGTTCAAAAATTCGATAAGTTTTTTTGTTGCTAAAGCTCGGTGACTAATTTTATTTTTTTCGTTTAAGTCCATTTCTGCAAATGATAAATCGTAACCATTAGGTTTAAAAATTGGGTCGTAACCAAATCCTTCATTTCCTCTTTTTTCGGTTAACATTTCTCCTTCTACTTTGCCTTCGAAAAAATAATATTCACTTTTATCAAAAACTAGAGCTATAACTGTTCTAAACTGAGCTTTTCTATTATTTGTGTTTTGCATTTCGAGCAAAACTTTATTCATGTTATTTTGCGAATTTTTATCTTCTCCCGCATATCTTGCCGAAAAAACTCCTGGTCTATTATTTAAAAAATCAATTTCTAACCCTGTATCATCGGCAAAACAAATTTTATTTGTTTTATTAAAAACATACATAGCTTTTTCTAAGGCGTTTTCTTGCAAAGTATCTCCATTTTCGGGAACTTCTTCAAAAATATCAATTTCTGAAAGTGATAATAGTTTTATGTTTTTTAATAAAGGACTAACTTCTTTAATTTTATTTTTATTATTTGTCGCAAATATTATTTCGATCATTGTGATTTAATTTATAAGTAATTTATTTTAATAAACTTTACTGAATTAAATAAAATCAAAAGTAATAATATTTTTTTAAGCAAATATTGTAAATAATTATTTTTTATCTCTCTGTTTAATGCTAATAGTATAATATATATATGTAATATTTTGAAAATTTAAATGAATTGTAATAGGTTGTATTATAATTAGTTATATTGTTTTTGTTTTGAAATTAAGATATAGATAAATGCTTTTTTTCAGCCTCTAATCAAATTTATTTTTTCATTTTTTATAAAATATATTTATATTTTTTTTACGTTATAAAAATATTTATACCTTTGCTGAAATTTAATTTAAAAATTTAAAAATAATTACTATGAAAAAAATCAATCAAATTTTATTAGCTATTTTAGTTATAGCTTTTGCAATGCCAACATTACAAAGTTGTAAAAAAGGTGAAAACGACCCAATGCTTTCTTTAAAATCAAGAAAAGCTAGATTAACTGGTGAATGGAAACTTTCAGAAGGAACTGTTACAGAACTTGAAGGAACTGGTTCAACTACTACTGTTTATACAGAAACTATGAAGACAGAAACAGAACTAGGAGAAACACCGGCAATTACTCCTTATACTGAGACTATAACTATTGAAAAAGATGGAACTTTTGAATCGACAAATGTTTCTGGAACTTCTATATATACTCTTAAAGGTGTATGGTTTTGGGCTGAAGGAAATAAAGAATTAGAAACTGGAGATAAAGAAGTTTTAGTTCTTAGTATTACTTCTATAACAACTGCTGGTGGAGTTAGTACATATACTGGATTTGGAGATTCTAATCAACAATTTTTAAAAATTGATAAATTATCTGGTAAAGAAATGATAATAACTATTGAAGAATCATCTTCTTCTACAGGTTCAGTGTCTTCAAAAACAGGAACAAAAACATATATTCAAGAATAATAAATTCTTTTTATATTAAAAAACCACCTCAAAAGGGTGGTTTTTTTTGTGACCTAGGGAGGACTCGAACCCCCAACCCTCAGAGCCGAAATCTGATATTCTATCCAATTGAACTACTAGGCCTTTTTGCAAAAGTAATGAAATTTGCAACTGATACAAAATTATTTTTTTTTTATTTTAAGAAAAGCACTATTAAAGTTTTTAAATTAAATTATTTATATTTGCTCAATAATAATTAACAATAAATTTAATTAACAATAAATTTTTTTATGGATTTACTAAAAGGAAAAACCGCAATTATTACAGGAGCATCTCGTGGTATTGGAAAAGCAATAGCAGTAAGATATGCACAACAAGGTGCTAACGTTATTTTTACCGATATGGTAAGAGATGAAAATATGTTACAAACCGAAAATGAAATTAAAAGTTATGGCGTTAAAGCTATAGGATATGCTTCAGATGCTAGTTCATATAAAGACTGCGAAGATTTAATTAATAATGCTTTAAAAGAATTTGAAACTATTGATATTTTAGTTAATAATGCAGGAATAACAAGAGATTCTTTGTTAATGAGAATGACCGAAGAACAATGGGATTTAGTTATTAATGTAAATTTAAAATCTGTTTTTAATATGACAAAAGCTATTCAAAAAGTTATGTTAAAAAGTAGATATGGTTCAATTATTAATTTAAGTTCGGTAGTTGGTATCGAAGGCAATGCAGGTCAATCGAATTATGCTGCATCAAAAGCTGGTATTATTGGTTTCACAAAATCTATAGCACAAGAGCTTGGTTCTAGAAATATTAGATGTAATGCAATTGCTCCGGGTTTTATTTTAACCGAAATGACAGATAAACTTCCAGATGAAATAAAAAACCATTGGAAAGAAACTATTCCTATGAAAAGAGGAGGGAAGCCAGAAGAAGTTGCAGATTTAGCTGTGTTTTTAGGGTCAGATTTGTCTTCTTATATTAGTGGTCAAACAATTAATGTTTGCGGGGCTATGCAAACTTAATAAATAAATTTTTATATTATTTTTTTTAACCCCGCAAGCAATTTGTGGGGTTTTGTATTTATACTAAAATATGTTATAACTATTTTTATCGCTTTATTTTATTGTATAATCTTGAGCGATTTTGTTTGATAGATAAGAATTAATTCTATCATTAATTTCAACACTTTTATAATAATCTGCAATATCAATATAAAGCAAATCGCCTATTTTAAAGGTTAAAAATTGCGAAACAAACTCAATTGATTTATTAACAATATTAGCACTAATTTCTATTTCTTTTACAATAGTGCTTTCATTAATAGAAAAACTTAAAGGTTTATTTATAATATCATTTTTATTAAAAAAACTGCTAACAGCCAAAGAGTTATCAATAGCTCTTTCTAGTTGAAAATCAAATACTTCTGTTTTATGTTTGTCTGTTAAATCAATTTCATAATTATTAGCAATAGCAATTTCTTCATAATAATTATTAGCAAAATTTTCATTAATTGTCTTTCCAATTTTAATAACTTTAACTAAAATACCGAAAGAAACCTTCATTTTATTTGCAATAAAAGGAATATAAATATTTGTGTTATTTCGAACCAAACACGAATCAGGTTTTAAATAAAAATAGGGTTTTTTAGTGCTGTTTATAATATTATTTACACAAATAATTTTCATTACTATAATTATATTTTAAAAATAATGTCGTAAAGATATTAAAGAATTATTTATAATTAATATTTTTATATCACAACAATAGATTTTAACTATGCATTTAAATAATATTCCAACCATTAACGACATACAAGAAGCTTCGATTAGAATAGCTAATCAGATACATAAAACACCAGTATTAACATCAAGTTCATTAAATAAAATGCTCGAAGCAGACTTGTATTTTAAATGTGAAAACTTCCAGAAGATAGGTGCTTTTAAGATGAGAGGAGCTTCTAATGCAATAAAATTATTATCTGAAGAAGAAAAACAATTTGGAGTAGCAACTCATTCATCGGGTAATTTTGCTCAAGCTTTAGCACTTTCGGCAAAAATTAACAATATTAAATCATATATAGTTATGCCCGAAAATGCATCAAAAGTAAAAATTAATGCTGTTAAAGATTTTGGTGGGGAAGTCATTTTATGTAAATCAACATTAAAAGACAGAGAAGAAACATTAAATAAAATAGTTAAGCAAAACAAAGCTATATTTATTCATCCTTATGATAATTATGATGTAATAGCTGGTCAGGCAACATGTGCAAAAGAATTGATTGAAGAAATTAATAATTTAGATTTTATTATTGCTCCGGTTGGTGGTGGAGGTTTAATTAGTGGAACAGCATTGTCAACAGCATACTTCTCACCAAATACAATTGTTTTAGCTGGAGAACCTTTTGGAGCCGATGATGCATACAAATCATTATTGTCAGGGAAAATAGAACCATCTATTAATCCAAATACTATAGCCGATGGCTTAAGAACGTCGCTAGGAGAGAGAACTTTCCCTGTAATTCAAAAATATGTAAAGAAAATAATTAGAGTTGAAGAAAATGAAATAATCGAAGCAATGAGGCTAATATGGGAGCGATTAAAAATAATAGTAGAACCATCTTCGGCAGTTGCTTTTGCTGCAATAATTAAAGAAAAAAATGAAATAAAAAACAAGAAAGTAGGAATTATTTTATCGGGAGGGAATGTTGATTTAAATAATTTATACTTCAGTGAATAGCATACTAAAAAACAAACAAAATTTAGTTAAATCTAATTTATACTTCTATGAAAAATTGTTATTATTACCTAAATTTCATCAATTGTTATAATAATTTTAGCAGTTTTTCAAGATAATGAAACTCTATTCCAAACAACGATTTAATATTTTTTATTTGTTCTAATACTTCTGCATTAATAGTTGTTTTTTCTTCAGATTTAATACCAACAATTAAAACATTTTTTGGTGTATGTTCGGTTGAAATAAACTCAAATACTTTTGTCTTATACCCATAAGCTTCAAGTATTAATGAACGCAATGCATCGGTAATAATTTCGGCTTGTCTCTCTTCTAATATACCATGTTTGCAAATAGCCTTTAATTCATTAGATGGATTAATTTGTTTCCTAATTTGTTTATGACAACATGGAGCACAGATAATTATTTTTGTATTAGATTGTATTCCTTTAAATAAGGCTTCATCGGTTGCTGTGTCGCATGCATGCAGCGCAATAAGCATGTCAGCAGGAGGGAGGTCTGCTTTTTCAATAGAACTTTGCTTAAATAATAAATTATTAAAAGCTACTTCTTTTGCTATATTATTGCATTTTTCTACTAATTCTTCGCGTAGTTCAATTCCAATAATTTTAGGATTTAATTTAAGTGTATTTGTTAAATAGTCGTATAATGCAAAAGTGAGATATCCTTTACCCGAACCCATATCAACTATTTGGAATGTTTCTGATAGTTTTGCTGATTCGATGATTCCCTCAATAATTTCGATGTATTTATTTATTTGACGGTACTTATCGTGCATGTCTTTTTTTATCTTCCATTCGCTTGTTGTAATTCCAAGTTTATTAAGATAAATATTCTTTTCTAAAGCAATAGATCGTTTTTTTATATTGTCGTGGCTTTGTATTGGTAATTCGTTAATGTTTGCTTCTTTTCTTATAATTGAGCAATCATTTGTCTTCTTATTTATAGTTAAATGCCAATCATTGTTTGTGGTAAATAAATCGGCACGAAAGAAATCCTTTTCTAACATTTCTTTAATTACAAAGATTGCGTCTTTAAAATCGAAATTTTTAGTAATATCTTTTGTTTGATACTTATATACAAAAGAAAGTTTTATTCCCGAACGCAATGAAACAATTTTAGCAGAAACATTTTTTAAATCATTGTTTTTATCTCGTTTATCGCTTATAGTAATTTTAATAAAGTTTTTGCTTTCTAAGCATTCGGTTAAATTGGTTAAGAATAATTCAAAATTTTTATTTGTCATATATTTTTATTTTTTATGCTATTGTTAGGGGTTTTGAAATATAAAATTTTCCAATAGAGAGGAATTTATTTTTTGTAATTCAAAATTCAAATAACTTATTTTTATTGTTCCTTATTTGGAAATGTTTCAAATAATAGCTTAAATCCATAATCCGTAAACGAATTTATCTATCTTACCTCTTTGTTATAGTATTGTTTTTTCAAATATACAATTTAAAATTTAATTGTATTTCTATGATAGTGAGTTTTTTATAATAATTGCGAATGGGTTTGTTTCACGAAAGCCCTAACTATAATAGATAAAACTACATGTGTTTTGTTTAATCTGGTTTAAGTTCAATTTGCCTAAAATATAATATTAATTGTTCTAGTTAATGTTTTAATAGAATTTAAGCTTAATGTTTTGGGTTATATTGCTTTTTTCTGGTAAATCAAATTTGGCTTGTTTAAACGAAGGAGGTCCAAATGTTCCCATTGAATTATTTGAAAAAGCAAAACCTTCGTTTGGAATACCAAAATTATTTTTATCTAATATTTTATTGTCATTTTCATCATGAAAAATTGCGAAAGCATATTCACCAGCAGGAATACTATCTATTTTAACTGTAATAGAAGTATAATTTATTTCTAAAAATATTTCTTAAATACTTTATCTGGATTATTAAAATTTGCTTCATTATTATATAATGCAATATTAATTTTTCCATTTAAATTTTTAATATCAGAAACATTAATAATTATATATGAATAAATTTCTTCTTGCGTATTCTTTTTTATTTCTGAAGGGATACTTGTATCAGATTTTTTACAAGATAGAGAAAAAAATATTATAATATATATTGTATATTTCAAATACAATATATTAAAAGATAACAATGTGAATGTTTTATTTCTCATAAAATGAAAAATTTCAAAGTTATTATTATTTATCAAGATAAAAAAAAGAGTGGCCTTATAAAAAGACCACCCTCCCTAACGCAATGAACAAATCACAATTAACCTACCCTACTTCATGAAAGAATCTACATTGATAAAGCAAAACAACCTATTTCAGCTATTTTACTTTCTTTACCAACTTCAATTCCATCTATCACCCCAATAACCTTATATTCCAAAACTATATTATCATTAAATTTTTCATTATCAATATACGGAGAACAAGTATCATAAGAAATATGATTCCATTTAGCCCTTCCCTGTTCTCTTCTATAAATATTTACTCCATTAATATTTTCACTAAAAAATTCTATTTTGTTTACATTTTCTTCCTTAATCACATTTATAATAGGAGATATATCATCTATATTATAAAACTCAGGTAATGTATCTAAATTATATTCTTCAACAATCAAATTATTATTATTATCTCTTATTGCTGATGAAATACTAGATAATTCACACATCAAATCTTGTTTGACAATGTTTTTTAATAATTTTTTTTCAGCAATTTTCAATAATAACTTATCTGTTTCACTACATTCTTTTATATAAATATCAGATAATAATAAAAACTCGTTTACACTGTCAAAATATTCTTTAGGTAATAAACTATCGTTTATATCTATATCTTCATTAATATTTTTGTTTTCGAAATATATTTTTTTTAACTTGCATTGAAAATTTGAAATCCATTCAACAAATAATTTCTCATTATTTGAACAACCATTGTTTTTATTAATATTTAATATATTACTATTCATAATCAGAATTTCAACATACCAAAATTAATACTCTAAACAAAAAAATCCTATTTTTTTTTATTGGAACAAAATGCATTTTTACCTATATTAAATCAATAAAAAGTTGACCTATTACAACTTTTATCAAAAAATGTTTTATTTTTGTCTTGAAATTTACCTAAAACAATGAACATTAAAAACATTAAGAACATCAGTTTTGACTTCGAATTTTTGAATCTTTTATCTAAAAAAGAAAAAGATTATTTAATTGAAACCAAAACCACATTAGTTTATAATAAAGGAGAAATGATTTGTAAACAAGGAGCTCCTATTTCTCATATTCATATTTTACACGATGGCTTAGTTAAGCAATATATTGAAAACAGAAACAATCATTTAATAATTAGAATTGCTTCTGGAGATGCTTTTTTTGGAATAACTTCATTGTTTCATGATAGTACCTATCATTATTCTCTTTCAGCTTTAAAGAACACTACTATTTCTTCTATAGATATAAATATTTTCAATAGTATAATTAATGATAATAATGAGTTTACTAAATATATTTTAAAAAGATTAAACAATAATAATAGTCATTTATATAAAAGGTTCTTTAGTATTACACAAAAACAACTTCACGGAAGAATAGCTGATGCAATTTTGTTTTTAAGCGACAATGTTTTTAAAAGCGATAGTTTCGATATGGGCTTATCAAGAAAAGATATTGCAGACCTAACAGGAATGTCAATAGAAAGCGTTATTCGTGTATTAAAAGAGCTAAATAATGATAAAATAATTGAACTCAATGGAAAAGAATTAACAATTAAAAGTAAAAAACTTTTAATTAAGTTAAGTGAGATAGGATAATTTTATAATTTTGTTAAGTTTTTATTCTTTTACTTAAATTTTAAAACAATGAAATTAAATTCTATTATTTATTTATTATTAATCATAGTTATTGTTTCTATCTACTCTTGTGATAATAACTCTAATGATAATTCTGACAATAAATCAGATAGTACAATTGATACAACTTTCGCAAATTTATATGATAAAAATCAGGTTTCTATTGTGAATTCTGAAGAATATAAAAATTTATCTGAAGATCAAAAAGCAATGGCCGAATTAGCTGATACTGTTATTCCTGAATACCAAATTACCGAAGAACAATTGCTTGGTAAATGGGCAATTTCTGAAATGGTTGTTAACTATGAGCCTCTACCTGTAGATATGCTTTTTGAAGAATATATTTTAGAATTTACAGTTCCTAAAAAATTAATTACTATTCAAAATGGGATTAAAACTAAAATTAAATACAAAATAAAAAAGAATAGTTTAATTAATGTTGACTCAACAAAACAAGTTATTATTATAAAAAATGTTGATGAACAAAAATTGATTATTACACGTATTGATGAAAGTGGTAAATCTGAAGAAATTTTCAAAAAAATTGAGTAAAATTTCAAGCGTCACTTTTAACGTAATTCTAAAAAAAAGTAACTAATTCTACTAGTTATAATAAAACTTAAAGCACGACTCAATATTTTTGCAAGTAATATTTTGTTAATAAAAAATGTTATATCTTGTTATAAGAAAATACTATATAGTAAAATGCACCCTTATAAGAGTTTAAAACAATAAAATAGGGTTATTTTTTATTTTCTGTAATTTGAATTTATATATTTGCCTAATAAAATAATGTAATATTATTAGATGAAATGAAAAGAGTTTTATTTTTAAATGCTTACAAGTTATTATTAGTATTTATTTTAATTACCTATGGTTGTGCTCAAGTAATAATGCCAACTGGAGGCGAAAAAGATACTACTCCGCCTGTTATTATTAGTCAAACCCCAAAGAATAAAACAACAAGCTTTAATTCAAATGAGATAGTAATTGAATTTGATGAGTTTATTAAAATTCAAAAATTAACTAAAGAGTTAGCTATTTCACCTTGTATTAAAAATAATCCAGAAATAACTGTAAAAAATAAAAAGTTAATTATTAAAACAGACGAAGTTTTCAACGATAGTATCACTTATGTTATTGATTTTGGGGCCTCAATAGTTGATATTACCGAAAATAATCCAGCTAACATTAAATATGTTTTTTCACGAAATAGCTTTGTTGATAGTAGTTTTATTGAAGGTAAAATTTTAGATGCATCTTTTTTTACTCCAATAAAAAACATTACAGTATTAGCTTATAAAGAAAATATAGACTCTTTGCCTTATCTTGAAAAACCTTATTATTATACGAAAACCGATAATAACGGATGTTTTAAGTTGACTAATATTAAAAAAGGTTCGTATAAAATTTTTGCTTTAAACGACGAAAACTCAAATTTAATTTATGATAATATTAAAGAAAGTATAGCTTTTATTGATACTCTTGTTAAAACAAAAGATGAAAAAATAAACGATTCAACAATAAAAAATAATGAATTAGTTTTATATATGTTTAACGAAAAACCAAAAAAGATAAAGGTTAATAATTCAAACTATGAAAAACCAAAACTAACTCTAACATTTAATGATAATTTAGTTAATCCTAAATTTAAAGTTTTAAATAAACCCGACGATAATAAAATTTTGTTTAAATATTTCAACAAAACAATGGATACAGTTACTTTATGGCTAAATCCATCAATAAACGACAGCTCATTAATTGAAATAACCGATAATTCAAATGTTATTGATACCTTAAAACTATTTAAACTAAATACATTTAAAAAGAATAAACCAAAACAAGAGAACAATTTAATTTTAGTAAATAAAACAAAAGAAGCTATTAATTTTTTACCAGAGAAAGGTATTAAATTAAACTTCTCTCAACCTATTGATTCGGTTTACTTGTCTGGTATAAAATGTATAAGCAATGATGATACAATTGACTTAAATTATAATATTGATTCAATAGATTTAAAAACATGCATATTAACTGGCAAGTTTAATGTTGATAAAGAATACAATTTAGTTATTATGCCAAAATCAATTGTTTCATATTATAAAAAAACTAATGATACTTTAAAATTAAAATGTTTGCCAATAAATGTTGATGATTATGGGCAGATTATAGTTAGTTTGTCTAAAAAATATTATAATGAATATAATGGTTGCATAATACTTCAGTTGCTTAATGAAAAAAGCGAGGTAATTAAAGAAGTTCAATGCTTTAAAGAAGATCAATATGATTTTAATAGCTTAAAACCAGGTAATTATAAGTTTAGAATTGTTTACGATGAAAATTCTGACAATAAGTGGAATACTGGGCACTATTTAAATAAAAAACAACCCGAAAAAGTTGTGCTTTTTAACAATGAAATATTAGTAAAATCAAAATGGGAAACCAAAGTTGATTTAGAATAGGGTTATTAAAAAAACATTTAGTAAAAAAGAAAAAGGATGGGCATTTTTCAATGCTAACCACCCTTTCACCCTATGATCTTTAATTTTTTTAATAAAAAGGGAGGGTTTTTTACGACCACATCCCTTTTTCACCCTATGATTATTAACCTAAAATCTTAATCTTTTTCTATAACGTTAATATTTATTTTTATTGTTTCTTTTATAATATTTATTTTTTCAATATTATCATCATCTTTATCGCAATACCAATTAATACTTAATTGTTTTTTTTGTAAACTAAAATCTAATTTTTTTAAAATTTTAATTAAATATTTTGAAGATCTTGTGTCTATATAGTCTAAATCTATTTTTAACTTAGTTTGTTCTTTTGGATTATTACAATAAACATCAATTTGATTTATAAATTCTTCATAAAATTCATCATGATTATCAATAATAGCAACCCCTATTAATTCAATAATTCCATTATCATGGTCTAGTATTATACCAGGCGTTCTATATGTCCTTTCAATTTTTAATGCGTCCATAAAATCAGTGCAAAATTAATTTTATTATTTTGGCAACAGTCTCTTTTACGCCGATATTTTTTTATGGTTACAATTAAAAATAAAAAAACTTATTTTTTTTTATTTTAATATTTTAATCTCTGTTCTTCGGTTCAATTTACGGCCAGCTTCGGAGCTATTATCAGAAACTGGTTGTGTCATTCCATAGCCTTTAGCAATTAAATTATTTGGGTTAACACCTTTTTTAATTAAGTAATTTCTTACAGATTCAGATCTTTTTTGAGACAAATTTAAATTATAATCTGCATTGCCAACATTGTCGGTATGGCCACCAATTTCAATAACCATTGATTTTTTTATTAATAAGTATTCGGCTAAATTATCTAAATTAGGATATGATTCGGGCTTAATGTCAGCTTTAGCTGTTTCAAATAAAACATTATCAAGTCGGTAAACTTTCGACATTTCACTATAAACAAGTCGCAATTCTTGAGTTAGCATTCCGTCAAACTGCGGAATTTCCATTACTGCATTATAGTCAATTATTTTATCAAAAATTTGATATTTAACATCATAACTTTGTCCTTTAGGAATTAAAAACTCACATTTTCCTTCGTTATTAGTAACGCCTGTATATTGTTTTTTATCGGTTTTCCCTTCTAAAATAACTATTTCGCTTCCTCGTGGTTCTTCTTTTGAGTTTGTTACATAAACTTTTAGCAATGCTTCGGTTTTTGTAGGTTGCAGTGTTTGTGATTTAAGAGCTGTAAAGCTAAAAATTAAGATAATTGCAATTAAAGTTCTCATAGTTTTTTAAATTAAAATTAATAAAAATCTTTTGTATTCACTTGTTTTACTCCTATTAAACGATAATAATATTTTCCAGGTTCTTTATAATAAACATAAACAGTATAATCATTTTCGGTTTGATAAAAACTCCCTTCAATAAAGGTATTATCTAAAACTTTTGATGAATCATCTAGGTAAACATATTCATAATTATAATAACCTTGTTTCAAATATAATGAAACTTCATAACATTTTTTATCATAATTATATTTCATTTTATTGTCATTACCAATATTCCAATTAGTTAATTCTCCAAAAACATATAAATTACCATTTACTAAAGGGTTTGGATAATCTAAAGAGAAATGCACCCAAGTGTAATCTGCTTCAATAGAGCTGTTGTCTTTATCTTGAATATTAATTACTCTTTTCCCGTTTATATCCTGATATGAATCGTATTGCAGATATCTTCTTGGCATATCTTTAAATAAATAAACATCGTTTTTCTGTATTGTACGGGTTATTTCATCAATTCGTTCCGAATAATAATACAAGCTTTTTATGCTAAAATAGCGATATTCATTACCAGAGAAAAAAGTATTTTCTTCATAATAATCATAAGTAAGTTCGGTTTGGCTTATAAAAGAAGGTTTTAAATTAATTATCGAATTATCCCATCTATTGTTCTGAGATAAAATTATTTTAATATCTTCTTTTGCATTATTTATATTTAGGTTTTTAGTGTTTAAACTAAAATCAATTTCATGTTTTGTAAACAAATTTTCGGCAATAGTATTTCTTTTAACTTTTACATTAATGTCTATAATATCTTCGGTAACAACAAATCTTTGAGTTAAAACCAAATTGTCTTTGTCAAAATCTTCAAAAACTTTTATAATATAATTACCTGATTTACTAATGTTTAAATTTTCGTTAGGGAATGTTATTTTATAATTAATATACGATTGAACGGTGTTAATAGAGTATTTATATTCGGTTACTCTATCTTCGGTGAAACCAGTAATATATTCAGAGTTAATAATGTCGGTAGGAGTCCAATTAGCATCACAATGAATTATTGTGTAATAATAATCTTTAACATTGGTTTCAAAATCATCAAAACTTAATTCGAGTTGTTCGCTTTTATTCAAATTTATTATTGGTAACGATAACTCAAAGCCTTTTTTATAAAGCAATACAGTTTTAATATTAGGCTTATAAATGTAATTTGTATAACGAATAAAATTTTCGTTAAAATATTCCTGACCTATTAAAAAGGGAGGAAAACAAAAGAATAAAATAAAACTTAAAAACAGTATGTGATTTTTATTTTTCAATATTGTATAAACTTTAATATTTACTAATTTTAAAATTTACCAGCTACCGCCTGCACCACCACCACCAAAGCCGCCGCCACCAAAGCCACTAAATCCTCCTCCTCCAAAACTACTTCCTGATCCACCACCATAAAAGCCACCGGTTCCTGATGAAAAACTATTGTAACGACCAGAAGAACTACTATTTGCAGCACTCATTATTGCCAGTGCAGTCCAAAAAGGCAAATTGTGCCCAAGTGAATATTTTCTAACATCATTGGCTTTAACCAAAATAAAAATAACGAAGAAAATTAATAGCAATAAAATAACAACATAAGCCTTAGGGTTAGAATTAGTTTTTTTAGCATAACTTTCGGCAGTATATTCGCCTTTTGTTAAAGAAATCAAAACATTAACAGCATTGTCTATACCTTTATAAAAAGCACCTTGTTTAAATGCAGGAATAATTTCAACTTCTACTATTCGTTTTGCAATAGCATCTGGAACAGCACCTTCTAAACCATATCCTGTGGCAATAAAAACTTCGCCTTTTTCTTCATTAGTTTTCGGTTTAACTAAAAGAACAATTCCATTATTAAATTTTTTTGTTCCAACACCCCATTCTTGACCAACTCTATATGCAAAGTCAGCTTTATCATTACCTTCTAAACTTTTAACAATAACAATTAATATTTGATTACTTGTTTGTTTCTCAAAATCTAGAAGCTTTTGTTCAAGATTATTAGCTTCGGTTGGAGTTAAAAAATTAGCATAATCAACAACTAATCTTGGTGGATTTGGTTGTTCTAAAATATTTTTTGAAAAGACATTAAAACAAAGAAAAACTATTGTTGTAAGAAATATTATTTTTTTTAAAAACATTATAAGAATTTTAAATTTTTATCAATTGTTATTTAGCTTCAAACGAGATTTCATTAGAAAGTTCGTTAATATCATCTTTTTCGTAAGGGAAATGATATTTAAGTTGTTCTCCGGCCATTGAAATACCTTTACATAAACCAGAAGAAAATTGTTCTTGTTTAAAAAGTTCAAGCATATTCTCTTTAATATTATCCCAAAAATTATCGGGAGTTTTTGCATTTATTCCGGCATCACCCAAAATAGCAATTTTTTTGTCGGCAATAGCCAAATAAAATAATACTCCATTACGCAATTGGGTTTTATGCATTTCAAGCTTTTCGAAAATAAAAGCAGCTCTATCTAAAACATCACCTTTGCATTTGTTTTCAATATGAACACGTATTTCTCCTGAAGTGTTTTTCTCAGCTTGTTCGATACAATTTACAATATTATCTTTTTCTTCTTTTGTGAAAAATTCAGATGAATTCATGTGTTTAATTTATAAAACTATAATAATAGTTTTTGTTAGAAACTATTATTATAGCTGGGTTACATTAATATTTAGAATTTTACTTCTGGTGCTTTTTCTGCACCTTGAACAGCTTTAAAGTAATCTTTTGAAGTAAAGCCAAACATATTAGCAAATATATTGTTTGGGAAATTTTTGATATAAGTATTATATTTTTTTGCTTCATCATTAAATTTTTGTCTTTCAACAGTAATTCTATTTTCAGAACCTTCTAATTGAGCTTGAAGTTCTAAAAAGTTTTGGTTAGCCTTAAGATCAGGATAACGTTCAACAACAACCATTAATTTAGATAAAGCAGAGCTTAAACCATTTTGAGCTTGTTGAAAGTTTTTAAATGATTCTGCATTTAGGTTGTTCGGGTCAATACTAATAGAAGTAGCTTTAGCACGAGCTTCAATTACTCCTTCTAATGTTCCTTTTTCATGACTAGCATAACCTTTAACGGTATTAACAAGGTTTGGTATTAAATCGGCACGTCTTTGATAAACATTTTCAACTTGAGCCCATTGAGATTTAACACTTTCTTCTCCTTGAACCATTCCGTTATACTTGCTTTTAATAGTAAAATAAGTTATTAAAATAAATGCAACTAATGCAATTAAAATAATCCATTTTTTTTCAATTTTCATGTTTTTTAATTTTTTAAAGTTTGTAAATTTTATACAATTTGTGAGTTAATTAAAGCCAAAATTAATAAAAAATACAAGCTATATTACATTGCAAGATGATTTTTTTCGCCATTTAAGTTTATTTAAGAATAACTAAAAATAACAATTTGAATATTGAGTTAATAGTTCAATTAAGAAAAACAATAAAAATATGTTTTTTAATGAAAATTATTAAATTTGCTTTTTATATTTTATTAATGAAAATGAAATACGCTAAGTGCTACTGGTTTAAGGTTCTTATAGTAATATTAAGTTTAAATATTACTTCAAACAATTTATTTTCACAAGGCCGAAACATTTCAACCGAACAATATATTGAATTGTATAAAGAAGATGCTATTAAAGAAATGAACAGATATGGTATTCCTGCAAGTATTACTTTGGCACAAGGAATTATAGAGTCGGGGAGTGGCAATAGCGATCTTGCTAAAAATGCAAACAATCATTTTGGAATAAAATGTCATGATTGGAAAGGTAGAGGGTACTATGTTGATGATGATGAAAAAAATGAATGCTTTAGAAAATATAATTCTGTATATGAATCATTTACAGATCATTCAGAGTTTTTAAAAAATCGTCCAAGGTATTCTACTCTTTTTGAGTTAGATATTACCGACTATAAAGGTTGGGCTTATGGATTAAAAAAAGCCGGTTATGCAACAAATCCACAATATCCACAAATTCTTATCAATCTTATTGAAAAATTTAAAT
Source organism: uncultured Bacteroidales bacterium (assembly GCA_964546655.1). Lineage (GTDB taxonomy): Bacteria > Bacteroidota > Bacteroidia > Bacteroidales > CAZJKL01 > CAZJKL01. The sequence continues at coordinate 25,753 of CAZJKL010000025.1, forward strand.
TATATGAGTATGATAAATACTATAAAAAAGATTATAGTCCTGAAATTAACAGTAAAGAAATAATAGCTTCAGAGGATATAAAATATATTAATGGAATAAGGTGTCTTGTTGTTAAAAAGGGTGATACTTTTTTTGGTATAGCTAAAAAGAACAATATGATGATTGGTCAATTATACCGATATAATGAATTAAATAAAGATGCTGTTTTAAAGCAAGGTCAAATTATTTATTTACAACCTAAAAGAAGAAAATCACGAGATACCGAATATCATCTTGTTGCTAAAGGCGAAACATTATATTTAATATCTCAAAAATATGGGATAAAGCTAAAATATTTATGTAGTAAAAACAACATAACCGTTGGCACCACAATAAAAGAAGGCGATAAACTTTGGTTGAAAAAAAGAAAAAGGTAGACTATATTTCTAGCTACCTTTAATTATCTTTTTATTTAATATACCTGAATTAGATTTAATTTGCAAATAGTAAATACCATCAGGTAAATTTTGTAAATTTATTGTTTGTTTGTTTTTGTATTTTAAATCAAAATTATCAGATTTAACTAAAACACCCATAGTATTAAATAAATTAATTACTGCATTTTCTTCAATCTCATTTACAGACATTATATTAACGTAATCATTAGCAGGAATTGGATAAACCAAAATATTGTTTAATTTGTTTTGTTCATTAATACCAACATCAGAAACAACATAATTAATTTTAAATCCCGAATAACTAATATCAGAATTAGCGGTAAATCTCAAAAATGCTTTATTGCCTTCGATAATAATTGGATCAGGGATAGTGTCTCCCGATAAATTAGCCAAAAGCACATTACTAGCTCCTGATGAATTATAAACTTTTAAATAATCTCCGTTTGCTTCAGTATTAAATTCTTCAAAATATAAAATAATCATATTCGCCTCTGTTGGTTCAATCCTCCAAACGCAGTTAGTTAAATTATTATAATTACAATCACTGCTGCCGTCTTCGAAAACTCCAGTAGAATCAGTTAAAACAGTTATAGATTTGCAAAATTTACCAGTAACATAGCTTAAATTCCATCCTTTCGAATTTAAAGTATCATCAGTAACAAAATTAAGAATAGCGTTTGTATTATTAATAGTAAGAGATAAGTTTGTTTGTTTTCCAGTTAGTTTTGCAGTTAATTCATTATTGTTTTTATCTCCAGAATAAACAAATAAAGTATCAGTACTATCAACATCAAAAGAGTCAAATAATAAATTCATAGAATTTCCACAACCAACATTAATATTCCAAACACAATTAAGGTTATTATTATAATTACTTGGGCCACTATTATCCGAAATTGAACCAATACAATTGTTTATTTTTATAGTATCTTGAGAGCATAAATAAGGATAAGCTTCTTTAGTTGAGTCAGGATAAAAATTAATAATTGCACTATTGTATCTATTATAATCAATAACCGGAGTAGAAGTCCCTTCAATATAATAATAACCGTCACCACTACCGCTCCATCCAAAATTAACATGGAAATAATCTCCATTATAACCGTCGAGATTAAAAGCATGACCAGCCCAATCAGCATTATATCCTACATAAAAAATGGGGCGAGAATTATCAATCTCTGTCTTTAATAAAATAGCCCAATCTTCAGAAGTATAATTATTCCTTTTTACTAAGGTTCCATTGTATTTAAAATGATCTATTATAGCATCAATTGCATATTCTTCGTCTGATCCAGAGCCATCATACCCATAATTCATATTAACGCTAATACCCAAATGAGATAATAATGTTGCAACAGCTAAATTATCATTTTTAACCATCAGAGGCATATTTTCCCATAAATAAGTTGTATTAGCATGATTGCACGATAAAGCACCATAAGTATTATTATAGTAAGAAGAAGAGCCTACTCCATTTTTAGGAAAGTTATAATATTTCATTACTTGAGCCATTGCAGTTGCAACACAACCAGCATAAACATGTCCACCAGGGCCTCTTTCATCAACAGGGCATAAATCATTATAGTATATGTTTTGATCCCATTTTGTTAGTAAAAGAGGGCCAACTATTCCGTCTTTTGTAGAGGTATAAGTGTTAGTTAATAGTTTGTTCCATTCATTATTATTAATTTCATTAGTACTTTTGCTATTTATAATATCTTCAACATAAGAATTAAAAGAAGTTAAAAAATAATTTAAAGAAGGATTACCGCTATAGCTAAAATTATTTTCAAGAGAATAAGCTAATATTGGTTTTGCATTATCATTAGCCGAAATAATTACAAATCCATTATCTCTTAAATCAAAAACATAAAAAGCAACACTGTTTTTGCTAGTGTAAAATTCTTTTTTAAGTTCAATTGTTTTATTAGAATTTGAGATTTTATTAATGAAATTATTTGCGGCTTTTTGAGCAGTTAATTTGTCAATCTCTTTAGCTGAAAGGCAAAAAAACGAAACTACAAAAAAAGAGATTATTAATATTCGGTTCATAAAGTGGTGTTTTTTAGTTTAATACAAATATATTATTTTTTGATTATTAATGTATTATAATTATTATCAAAATTTATTGTGTAAAATCCGCTAGACAATTGTTGTAAATTTATTTTATTAAAAACAGTATTTATTTTTTCGTTTAAAACAATACAACCATTAGCGTCATAAATTGATAATAAACCTTGATTATTAGAATTATTTTTGAAAATTAAATAATCATTTGCAGGGTTAGGGTAAAAACTATATTTTTCATTAGAATCATTTTCATCTATACCAACTTGAAAAACATTATAATTTAACTTAAAACCACTTTTGTTTTCAGCATAATCAGACACAAATTTTATACTTACTGCACTTTTTTCAATATAAATATCGTCTGGAATGCTAGTTCCTTCAATTTTTGTTATAAGTTTTTTGGGAGAAACCGTGGCATCTTCAATATTAATATAATCACCTTGTCCAAGATTTAATTCACTAAACGATAAAATAATTATTTCTGCATTTTCAGGTCTTATTGTCCAAGAGCATTGTGTCGCCGATTTATAGTTGCAACTATCACTGCCGTCTGTAATTTCACCAGAGTAATTAGTTAAATTATTAATAGATTTACAAAAATCATTAACTTTATACATTAATGTCCAACCTTCGCTTGTTTTAATGCTATCGGTTTTAAAATTAACCAACATTTGATTTTGAGTAGAAGTTATAGTTGAAAAGTTTTTACCAGCAGTATAAAACGATAATAGATTATAGTTTTTATCTGGGCCATCATAAATAAAAAGAGTATCAGTAGAATCAACATTTAACTTATCATAAGATAAATAAATTTTACTTCCGCATTTTGGTTTAATTAGCCATTCACAATCAGAGTTATTGTTATAGTTTAGATAACTGCTTCCGTCAGAAAAGACACCATCAATATTTTCAAAAACATTTGAATTATCACAATAAAAAGGGAAAGATTTTTCATTAGGGATAATTTTGGTAATAGCTTCATGATAATAAGGGAAATTAAAAGTTTGATCAGGAGCAACTAGGTTAGTTAATAAAAAATAAGTGTCCTGATAACCATCCCAACCCCAGTTCATGTGAAAATAATTATTTTCATCATATCCGTCGCAAACCCATGAATGACCACCCTTAGAGCCAACACCAGAATAAATTACAGGGCGACCATTTATTAATTCCTCCTTAATAGCTTCTGACCATAAAGAGTCGGTATATCCAGAGTTTTTTCTTATAAATGTTATAGTGTCAGAATATCTAAAATAGTTTTTTAAAGAATTTACAGGGGCATCAGTAGATGCAGAGGAACCATTTGGTCCAAAAGACATTCGAACCGAAACAGCACAATGATATAATAATTTAGCCACATCTTCATTTGAAGATGAAATCATATTATATATCCTATCCCAATTGTATGTTTCTTGACCATAATTAACAGACTGAGTTCCATAGTTAGATGAGTATTGAGAAGAACCATTTCCTATGTCGGGATATTTGTAATAAGCTAAAACTTGCCCAAGAGATACTGCAACACATCCAACCAAAACATGGCCACCAGGTCCGAGTGTGCTTTTGGGACAAAGTTCATTATAAAATTCGTTTTGCCCCCATTTAGTTGTAAGTAAAGGTCCAACACTTACAATTGTTTTTTTGTTCTTAATCTCTTGTTTATTTGCAATATTTTCATAATAAGTCCAATCAGAACAAGCATTGCCAGAACATTTTTTTTGTGTTAAAAAATCAATTTGTTCCAAATAACTATCTAAATAAGCTTTAAGAGCCGGAGGTAGGTTAGTAATGTCAAAATTTGAAGTTAAAGAATACCCTATAATCGGAATAGTTGATTTATTGGCAGATATAATTACAAAACTATTTTTATCTTTTAAGTTATAAACATAAGCCAAAGAGTTGGAGTTGTTTTCTAGCGTGGTTACTAATTTAATCGAATTTTCATTTGCTATTTTATTTGATTCATCTTTGTGCTTTTCTTTATAAAAACCCAAAGCTATTTTTTTAGCGTATAAAGAATCAATTGGATTTGAATAAATAGTGATTGTAAAAAGAACAATTACAAGAAATGATAATATTTTTTTTAAAAACATAGCTTTATTTTTATGAAAAATTAAAACAATAACAGTAAAGAAAATTAAAAATAAATAAAAAAAACATTAAAAGCAATTAAATACATACTTATTTTATCGGAAATACGTGTGTTTTAAAGTGTTATGTCATTTGTTTAAAAATATGTATGAAAACATGAATTATTTTCAAAGAAATATAAATTTTATGAATAGTTTTTAAAAACAAAAAAAAATATTTATTTTTATCAAACTTAAAATATTAACCTAAAAATTCACACTATGAAAAAAACAACCATTTTTACAGCATTAATTATTATCCTCTCAATTTTTGTTGAAGCACAAACAACCGAAGAAATAAAGGCGATAGTTCCTAATACAAAAGATAATCAAATAATGATAGATGATTTTTTGGCTTTAGAGCAAATATCATTATCAAATTCTTCATACACAATTACATATTTCGAAATATCATATAAAGATTCAGAATATTTTTATTCTAAAAAATCAAATTCAAATACTTTGTCGGCAGAACAAAAAGAAGGATTATCTAAATTAAAAGACAGCAAAGAAGCAACTCAAACAATTTATATTGAAGGTATTAAAGCAAAATCTAATGACGGAAAAGAAATAAGAGTAGAACCATTAATTTTAACGCTATATTTAAAATAATAAAATTTTAATTGCTTTTTTATCTACATAAGTTTACCTTTGTATAGCAGAAAAACAGGAAATTAATTTAAGAACAATTTCTAAAAGATATAAAAGGTATGAGGGTTTTTATTTGGTTGATTTTAATTTCTTTTTTATCTCAATACGGTTATTCTCAAGAAATAAATCAATCAGATTCATTTGGAATTAAAACACAAGATACTATTGAAAATCAAACATCAGATTCAATAAATCTTCTTCCGAATAGATATTACTTTTAGTTATATGCCACTTTCGAATAAAATAAACCAATAGTTTGTTTTATTAAAGGTTAAGATATATTGTTAAAGTTTGGTTAAGTCTTTAAAAATGCAATAAAAATATCTGAAAAAAATCAGTTTATTAATTTATTTGTTTTAAATTTGATATATATAGTAAAAATATATAATAGTTTGTTTATTTAGTAAAAACATTATAACGTATTAACTAACCATAACAAATGGTTGTTGGTATGTTTTAACTTTTATAAAATTGAATGAAAAACAAGTAACAATTAATAAATTCCCCTATGTCATACATTAAATTCGACAAAACGCAATTAATAAACCTCGAATATTCATTAAAAAGAGAAGTTTTAATTACCAATTCACTAGGTGCATATTTAAATACAACAATATTAGGTTGTAATACCAGAAAATATCACGGTCTGCTTGTTTGTCCAATAGATGATATTGATAATGAAAATCATGTTATGTTATCAAATATTGATGAAACAATATATAAAGATAAATTCGATTTTAATTTGTCGATTCACCGATATGAAGGATGCTATAGTCCTAAAGGCCATAAATATGCAGAATCTTTTGAAGTGTATCCAATACCTGCAATCACATATAGAGTAGGAGATTCATTGCTTAAAAAAGAATTTCTTTTATGTGAAAACGAAAACAGATTATTAATAAAATATACAATTTTAGATTCTTCGGAAATAACAGTATTAAAATTAAAACCATTTTTAGCTTTTAGAAATTTCCATAAACTGTCTAAAAGTAATTTATTTATTAACAATAAATATACAAATATTAAGAATGGAATAGCAGTTAAAATGTATGATTTATACAAAAATATTTTTATACAATTTTCTAAAAACACCGAATATATTCATGTTCCAGATTGGTATTATAATGTAAATTATTTAGAAGAACAAGACCGAGGATATGATTATAAAGAAGATTTATATGTTCCTGGTTTTTTTGAAGTTTCATTAAAAAAAGGAGAAAGTGTAATCTTATCTGCCGGTTTTGATGAAATTAATCCAACAAGTTTAAAAACCAAATTTAATTCAGAATTAAAGAAGCAAATTGAAGTTAAAACATTAAAAGATTGTTTGAGAAAATCTGCAGAGCAATTTATTGTTAAAAAGAATAAGAACACCGAAATTATTGCTGGATATCCTTGGTTTGGTAGTTGGGGTAGAGATACTTTTATTTCATTACCAGGATTAACTTTAGCAGTTGATAATCCCGAAGCATGTAGAAATATTTTAAACTCAATGTCTAAAACATTAAAAGATGGGCTTTTTGTTAATATGGGATATTCTTATAATTCGGTAGATGCTCCTCTCTGGTATTTCTGGTCTATTCAAAAATATGCAGAATATACAAAATCATATACTGATATTTGGAAAACTTACGGTAAGTATATGAAACAAATATTGCATTCATATAAAAACGGTACAAAATATAATATCAGAATGCATGATAACTATTTGATATATTCAGGAGAAGTTGGTAAAGCTTTAACTTGGATGGATGCAATAGTAGATGGCAAACCTGTAACCCCTAGAATGGGATATGATGTTGAAATTAATGCATTGTGGTATAATGCAATTTGTTTTTCATTAGAGTTAGCTAAAAAATCGAAAGACAAAGAGTTTGAAGAAGAGTGGAGCGATTTACCAGATAAAATAAAAGAATCATTTAGATATACATTTTGGGATGAAGACAGAGGTTATTTAGCAGATTATGTTATTAATGACTATAAAGATTTTGCAGTTAGACCAAATCAGGTTTTTGCAGTTTCATTGCCATATTCAACTTTAAATTCATTTCAAAGACGCTCAATAATAAATATTGTTTACGAAGAAATTTTTACTTTAAAAGGTTTAAGAACATTATCTCCAAAAAACAAAAACTATAAAGCAATATACGAAGGAAATCAGCCAGAAAGAGATAGTTCATATCATCAAGGAACAGTTTGGCCTTGGCTTATTGGGCATTTTTTAGAAGCATATATTGAAATTTATAAAAAAGATGGAGAAAAACTAGCAAAAGAAGTTATCAAAAGTTTAGAAGAAGATATTGATATTTATGGAGTAGGAAGCATCTCAGAAATTTATGATGCAAATCCACCACATTTACCAAGAGGAACAATATCTCAGGCTTGGAGTGTAGCCGAAATACTAAGAATAATGAACCTAATCAAATATAAAAACTAATAGCAATGACAAAAGAGAAAAAAAATGAAAGTGTGATTGATGAAAAAACAGTCAGTCGAAAAGCTATATCAGACGATGATATACAAAAAAAAGCTTATGAAATATTTGTAAACAGAGGAAGTCTTCCAGGAAATGAAATTGAAAATTGGCTTCAGGCAGAAAAAGAATTATTAAAGAAATAAAATCATGAAGGTATTAATGTTTGGGTGGGAATTCCCCCCCAATATTACAGGGGGATTGGGTACGGCATGCTATGGATTAACAAAAGGATTGGCATATCATAATGTTGATATAATTTTTGTTGTTCCAAAGATGTTCGGAAATGAAGATCAGTCATTTTTGAAATTAAAAAATGCTGAAGAAATACCTGTATTGCAAAAATCGATTAACTACGAAGAGTTTTGGAAGTATATAACATTTCTTGAAGTAGGTTCAAATTTAGTTCCTTATATGAGTCCTGAGGAATTTAAACGGCAGTTTAATAAGTACAAATTAGACTCAACTCAATCACACGAAAGAGTTTTTTACGAAAACTTTAAGTTTTCTGGTAAATACGGAGCAGATTTATTTCAAGAAGTTGCTAGGTATGCTGTAATTAGTGCTGTAATAGCTGCTAAAAACGGGTTCGATATAATTCATGCTCACGACTGGTTAACTTATCCTGCCGGTATTGCAGCAAAAGAAATTTCTGGGAAACCATTAGTTATTCATGTTCACGCAACAGAGTATGATAGAAGTGGTGAAAATGTGAATAAAAATGTTTATGATATTGAGAAAAAAGGTATGATGGCAGCAGATAGAATTATTACTGTTAGTCATTTAACCCGTAAAATTGTTATCGAAAAATATGGAATAGATCCCGATAAAGTGATAACAATTCACAATGCAGTTGAACCTACTGTAAAAAAACAAATAGGGGAACGAAATGTAGATGAAAAAATTGTTACATTTTTAGGAAGAATCACATTCCAAAAAGGACCTGAATATTTTATAGAAGCGGCAAATAAAATTATTAAACACGATAAAAATGTTAGATTTGTAATGGCGGGAAGTGGTGACATGTTTAATAAAATGATAAAAATGGTTGCCAAATTAGGAATTTCAGATAAATTTCATTTTACAGGTTTTTTACAAGGAGAAGATGTTGATAGAATGCTTCAGATAAGTGATGTTTATGTTATGCCATCAGTTTCTGAACCATTTGGTATTTCGCCTTTAGAGGCTATGCAAGCTAATGTTCCTGTTATTATTTCAAAACAATCTGGAGTAGCAGAAGTTTTGAATTATGCTATTAAAGTTGATTTTTGGGATATTGATGCTATTGCTAATTCTATTTATGGCTTATTGCACTATGAAGCAATAGGAAATGTATTTAGAAAACATGGAAAGCAAGAAGTATTAAACCTAAAATGGGAATATTCAGCAAAAAGAGTTAAAAGTATTTATGAATCATTACTAAATAAATAATATGAGAATAATATGTTTTTATTTTCAAGTACATCAGCCTTTTAGGTTGAAGAAGTATCGTTTTTTCGAAATTGGAAAAGATCATCATTATTTTGATGATTATGCAAACAGAAATATAATGCGAAAAGTAGCTAAAAAATGCTATTTACCAACAAATAAAATGTTTCTTGATCTTATAAGAGAATACGGGAAACAATTCAAAATTTCATATTCAATTTCGGGAGTAGCTTTAGAGCAATTTAAAGAATATTATCCCGAAGTTTTAGAAAGTTTTCAGGAATTAGCCGAAACTGGCTGTGTTGAATTCTTAGCTGAAACTTATTCACATTCGCTATCTGCTTTAGTAAACGAAAACGAATTTAAAGAACAAGTTAAAAACCAAGTGGCATTAATTAAAAAATATTTTAAACAAACACCAAAAACATTCAGAAATACCGAGTTAATCTATTCTGATGAAATAGGAAGAATGGTTTCAGAGATGGGCTATTCTACGATGTTAACCGAAGGAGCAAAACATATTTTAGGTTGGAAGAGCCCTAATTATATGTATTGCAATGCGATAAACCCTAAATTAAAAGTGTTATTAAAAAATTTCCAGTTAAGTGATGATATCGCTTTCCGTTTCTCGAACAGAGATTGGCAAGGTTGGCCATTAACTGCCGAAAAATACGTTGATTGGTTAAATGCAACTGAGCCAAAAGAAGAAATAATCAATTTATTTATGGATTATGAAACATTTGGAGAACATCAATGGGAACATACAGGCATATTTGAGTTTATGAAAGCTTTACCTCATTTTGTTTTTAGCAGAAGTAATTTCAAGTTTTTAACTCCATCCGAAGCAGCTAGTGTTTTAACGCCTATTTCAGCCGTTAATATTCCTTATCCTATTTCATGGGCTGATGAAGAAAGAGATTTATCTGCTTGGTTAGGTAACGAATTACAAGATGATGCGTTTAAAAGGCTATATGATTTATTAGGTAAAATTAAAAAGACAAAAGATAGTGATATTTTAAGAGATTGGCGATATCTTCAAACAAGTGACCATTTTTATTATATGTGTACAAAATGGTTCTCAGACGGCGATGTTCATAAATATTTCAATCCTTATAATTCTCCTTATGAAGCGTATATTAATTTTATGAATGTTTTAAATGATTTGATTATACGATTAGATAAAATAAGTAAATAACAATTAAAATTTGTAAATCTATGGTGAAAACGAATTTAATCCCAGAGTATATTTTTGAAGTAAGTTGGGAAGTGTGCAATAAAGTTGGCGGAATACATACCGTTTTATCAACAAAAGCGTTAAGTTTAATGACTGAAATAAAAGATAATCTTATCTTAATAGGGCCAGATGTTTGGAGAGAAAACAGTTATGATAATCCTGAATTTATTGAAGATTATGATTTGTTTAAGGCTTGGAAAATTAGTGCTCTTGAAGAAGGAATAAATGTTAGAGTTGGGAGATGGAATATTGCAGGAAAACCTATTGCAGTTCTTGTTGATTTTACTTCACTTTTTTCTAAAAAAGATGAAATCTTTAAATTATTATGGGAAAAATATAAATTAGATTCTCTATCAGGTCAATGGGACTATATTGAACCAGCTTTATTTGGCTATACTGCAGGTATGGTTATAAATAGTTTTACAAAATTTTATCTTAATACAAACAATAAAATAGTAGCTCAATTTCATGAATGGATGACAGGTGCAGGTATTTTTTATTTAAAAGAAAATGCTCCTTATATTGCAACTGCTTTTACAACTCATGCAACTGCTGTTGGTAGATCTATTGCCGGAAACGGTAAGCCTTTATATAAAGACCTTGAGCTTTATAAAGGAAATGAAATATCTAAAGAGTTTAATATTAACGCTAAATATTCATTAGAACATTTGTCGGCAATTAATGCTGATGTTTTTACAACAGTTAGCGATATTACAGCTAAAGAATGTAAATATTTATTAGGAAAAGAAGTTGATATAGTTACACCTAATGGATTTAACGATTCATTTGTTCCGGAGGATAATGTTTTTGAACAAAGTAGAAAAGAAGCAAGAAAATCATTAATAAATGTTGCTTCAAAATTGTTAAATAAAAATATTTCTGAAGATGCTTTATTGGTTGTTAATAGCGGAAGATATGAGTTTTCTAATAAAGGGATTGATGTTTTTATTGATGCTTTAGCACAATTAAAAGATAAAGAATTAAAAAAAGATATAATAGCTTATATAATGGTTCCGGCGAATAATTACGGAGCAAGAAGAGATTTAAAAGAAAAAATTGAAACAAATTCTGATAATAAAATTAGTTCTTGTTTCTTAACTCACGAATTACATGATAAAGATTTTGATCCTGTTTTAAACAAAATAAAACAATATGGAATTAATAATAATTTTGAGGATAAGTTAAATATAATTTTTGTGCCTTGTTACTTAAATGGTCAAGATGGCATTTTTAATAAACCATATTATGATTTATTAATAGGGTTTGATTTAACAGTATTCCCTTCTTATTACGAACCATGGGGTTATACTCCTTTAGAAAGTGTTGCATTTCATATTCCTACAATTACAACTAGTTTGGCTGGATTTGGTCTTTGGGTTAAAAATAATTATAAGGTTAACTTTAATTCGGTAATGTTGGTTGACAGAAATGATGAAAATATTACTGAAGTAACAAAAGAAATATCGAACAAAATACTTGAATTTGCTAATAAAAATGATTATTCAAATGAGAGAAAAGAAGCTTTTGAAGTATCAAGAATAGCTTTATGGGATAATTTTGTTGATTATTATTATAAAGCGTATGAAATAGCACTAAAAAAAGTAGAAGAAAGAAGTCATCTTTTTATTAATTATAAAGAGAATATTTCAATTGCTTTGCCAGATATAAATGTTCCTCATTGGAGAAAATTTGAAATTAAATCACAAGTTCCTAATGAATTAAAGGGACTTAATGAGTTGTCAATGAATTTATGGTGGACATGGAATTATGAAGCAGTTGATTTGTTCAAAAATATAGACAAAGAATTGTGGCTAAAACATGAAGAAAACCCAATTTCATTTTTAAAAGAGATTACAAACGAAAAGTTTAATGAATTACTTAATGATAAAGAATTTATTGAAAAGTATAATTTAGTATATACAAAATTTAAAAATTATATTGCCGAAAAAGCAAATGCTAAACCACCTAAAATTGCTTATTTCAGTATGGAGTTTGGTTTTCATGATTCATTGAAAATATTTTCAGGCGGATTAGGTATTTTAGCAGGTGATTATTTAAAAGAAGCAAGTGATACAAATACTGATATAATTGGTATTGGATTGCTATATAAATATGGCTATTTTAAGCAAGTAATATCTATAAATGGAGAGCAATTAGATTCTTATCAGGCTCAAATTTATCAAAATATGCCAATAACAGCTGTTAGAGATGAAAACGGCAAGAGAAAAATTGTTACAATTAAGTTCCCGGGAAGCACCTTGTATGCTAGAATTTGGGAGGTTAATGTTGGTAGAATAAAACTATATTTATTAGATACAGATTATGCTGATAATATTCCTCAAAACAGAACCATTACACATAACTTGTACGGTGGTGACAACGAGAACAGAATAAAACAAGAAATGTTGCTTGGTATTGGCGGAATTAGAGCATTGCAAGAAATAGGTGCTAAACCAGATTTATATCATTGCAATGAAGGACATGCTGCTTTTATTGGCTTAGAAAGAATAAAATTATTATCTGAAAAAAGAAGCTTAACTTTTAATGAATCATTAGAAATGATTCGTTCAAGAACATTATTTACAACACATACTCCTGTTCCGGCTGGTCATGATGTTTTCCCTGAAGAACTTATGAGAGTTTATATGGGACATTACCCAGATAGATTTAAAATTACATGGGATGAGTTTATGTTATTAGGTAAAACTAAACCAACTGATGAAAAATTTTCGATGAGTATTTTAGCTTCTAATATTTCACAAGAAATTAATGGTGTTAGTATGCTACATGGCGAAGTTTCGAAAGAAATTTTATCAGATATGTGGAAAGGATATTTGCCTGATGAATCACATGTTGGATATGTTACTAATGGTGTTCATTATCCATCTTGGACAGATAAAGAATGGCGAAAATTGTACGAAAATAATTTTGGTGGCGATTTTCTTAGTAATCAATCAGACCTAAATTATTGGGATAAAATTAGAAATGTTGATGATAAAACAATTTGGGAGTTAAAACAAAAGAAAAGAAAAGAATTTATTGAGTTTTTAAGAGAATATGTTAAAAATAAATGGGTTAGTCGTTACGAAAAACCGTCATTAATGTTAGAAGTTTTAGAAGCACTTGATGAAAATGCATTAACAATTGGTTTTGCAAGAAGATTTGCTACATACAAAAGAGCTCATTTATTGTTTAATGATATTGATAGATTAAAAGAAATTATTAATTCACCAAAACAACCTGTTCAGTTCTTTTTTGCTGGTAAAGCACATCCAAACGATAAAGCAGGGCAAGATCTTATTAAACATATAATTTATTTATCTAAACAGCCAGATTTTATTGGAAAGATATTATTCTTAGATGATTATAATATTAGCCTAGCAAAAGAGATGGTTAAAGGAGTTGATATCTGGCTAAATACACCTCTAAGATTGATGGAAGCATCTGGAACAAGTGGTATGAAGGCTGTAATGAACGGAACTTTGCATATGAGTGTTCTAGATGGCTGGTGGGTTGAAGGCTATAGAAAAGATGCCGGGTGGATGTTACCATTAGAAAATACTTATGATAATGATGAGTTCCAAAACAGCTTAGATGCAGGTAATATTTATAACTTATTTGAAGAAGAAATTATACCTGATTTCTACTCAAGAGATGCTAATGGAGTACCTAAAAAATGGGTTTCTTATATCAAAAATTCGATTGCATCGGTAGCACCTGTTTTTACAACTAAAAGAATGATAGACGATTATAAAGAAAAGTTCTATTATAATCAATTCGACAGATCTGTAAAACTTAAAGATGATAATTATAAAAAAGTTATTGAAATTTCTAATTGGAAAAAAAGAGTTTCACGAAACTTTGCTGATATTAAATTAATAAGTTTTGATTCAAATCATTTTAATAAAAAGCATCTTGAAACAAGTGATATATTAACTTCAGAAATTGTTTTAGATATGGGCTTTTTACAATCAAATGATATTGGTGTTGAATTAGTTTTAGCAAATGATGAAAATGGTAAGTTAAAAGTAAAAGAAACTATTGATTTTAATCTCATTAAAACAGAAGGTCGTTTAAATACTTTTAAATTAGAATTTAATCTAAAATATCAAGGTATTTATGATATAGCATTCAGAATATATGCTAAAAACAATGATTTACCTTATCGTCAAGATTTTGCTTATGTAAAATGGATTGAAGTTTAGTATAAAGTGTTTATCTCAATTTAAAAAGAGACTTTCTAAAAAGGACATATTTTTGTCATTTTGAACGAAGTGAAAAATCTTAACACATTGATTGTTAGATTCTTCGCTT
>CAZJKL010000026.1:0-40438 GCA_964546655.1 uncultured Bacteroidales bacterium
TTCATACGTTTTTTGGTAAGCATCGAGTTAATAATTTTAAATAGGGCATTTTTTTCGTCCTCGTCGAGTTGGTTAATTAGCATAAGTTGTAAGAAAATTATTTTTATTATTTTATTTGATTATATTTCTAATAATTACTATATTTGGTAAAAAAAAGAAATGTATCAGTTGTTTAGGAAAACTTTTTTCGAGCATATATGCTTTAGTAATAATCAGATAAAGTTAAATTTTCCAAAATTTGACAACAAAAACCTTGTAAGATGGCAAGAAAAAGGGTATATTATTAAACTTAGAAATGGTATTTATACTTTTTCAGAATATTTAGAAAAAGAGGAAATAGACTTATATATAGCAAATCGTATTTATCGGCCTTCATATATAAGTTTACATTATGTGTTAAATTTTTATGGCATAATTCCAGAGGTTATAAATTCTATTACATCGGTAAGCACAATTAAAACAAAACAATTTAATAATGTTTTAGGAAATTTTTCTTATCAAACAATTAATTCAAAAATGTTTTTTGGATATGAAGTAAAAAAAGCAAATAATTTTGATGTTCTAATGGCTACACCAGAAAAAGCATTAATTGACCTTTTTTATTTATATCCAATGTATAATACTTATGAAGAAATTGAGTATTTAAGATTTGATGCTAATATTTTGAAAAACATAATTAATACAAAAATATTAGATGGTTATTTAAATAAAATAAATATAAAATCAATTAATAATAAGATAGAAATAATGAGAAAAATATATAATATATGATGGACTTTAATCAGATAAAGACGTGGTTTCCAATACACTTTCAACAAAAGCAATATGCTCGTTTTATATATCGAGAATATTTGCAATATCAGATACTCGAATTTTTATCAAATTCAAAATATGCAAAAAATATTTGTTTTATAGGAGGAACAAATTTGCGATTAATTCATGGTATTGACCGTTTTTCAGAAGATTTAGATTTTGACCATAAAGAAATGGAGTGTTCAGATTTTATAAACATGACAGATTTGGTGATTTCATATCTAAAAAAAATAGGTTATAAAGTTATAGCCGATGACAAAGAAAAAGATAATGAATTAAATGCTTTTCGTAGAAATATAATTTTTCCCGAATTTTTATTTCAGAATAAATTATCGGCTTTTAAAGAAGAAAAATTTTTAATAAAGATTGAAAGTCAAAATCAAGGAATAAACTATACATTAGAACAAAAATTAGTTAAAGGGTGTGGTTTTGTTTTTTATTTAAACACACCGTCTTTAGCTGTTCTAACATCAATGAAACTTTCGGCTTTACTAAATAGGAATAAGGGAAGAGATTTTTTTGATATTATGTTTTTATTTGAAAAAACAAGCCCGGACTATAGGTTTTTATCAGAAACAATTGGTATTAATTGTAAAGAAGAATTAAAAAAAATATTATTAGAATTAGCCGAAAAAATAAATTTAAAACATAAAGCAAGGGATTTTGAACATTTATTGTTTAATAAAACACAAACAAATAGAATTTTACTTTTTAAAGAATATATCGAAGCATGGTAAGTATTTAAATGCTTTTTTTTAAATGAAAACTCAAATGAAATAAAAAAATATGTATTTTAGCAATTGACAATGAATTACAAAACAACCATAAGCGGAACATTAAACACAAGTCAAAACCTTGTTTTCCCTTTTTTTTCAAATGAAGAAAAAAGAGGCTCAGTTGAATACGTGTTTGGGTTTAATGGTATGGAGAAAGATGATGAAATTGCAGGCACTGGAAACTCTTATACAGCCGAATTTTGGCAATACGATTCTCGTTTAGGTCGTAGGTGGAATAACGACCCTGTTGTTAAAGAATGGGAATCTTCTTACGCTGCTTTTGCTAATAACCCGATTTGGTTTGTTGACCCTATGGGGAATGACACTTCGTTTGCAGATAATAAAACTAAAGACCAAATTAATGAGACATATAACAATGCGAAAAATAAAATAAATGAATTAGATAATCAATTAAAGGGTCTGGATAAAAATAAGAATAAAGAAGAATATCAAAATATCTTAAATCAAAAAAATGAATTGTGTGATATATTGAATGATTTTGATAATATAATTAATTCAAAACAAATGTTTTTTTATAGGGGTATTGAAAATCCTGAAAAAGCAAAACGTGGCGGTAAAACATCTTATGACGAAGAAAATAAAAGATACGAAATTCAGTTTAAATTTGGTAACTCACATACAATTGTTCATGAAAATAAACATGGGAATCAACATCTTGATGGTAGATTAAAGTATTATGATTATATGGATGAAGTTGAAGCATTTCAAAAAGGAGAAGACTTTAGGCAATTTATTAAAAATGATAAAGATATAATGAATGATGCTCAAATTAAGAATTATGTAATCAAAGAATATTCAAAAAACAAGACAATTAATAAAGAATTTATTCAACAAAGAAGTATTGTAAATTATTTAAAAGTAGATGCTTTTAATATATTAGATATTAATAAATAACCGCCATATTAATATATGAACATGAAATACATTATGAGTATTATTTTACTTGTTAATTTTTCCTGCGTTAATAATAAAACGCAGGATATAAACAAAACTAAAGAATCTAATAGTATTGAAGATATTAATAAGATTCAATTATTTTTTAGTGAGACTATATTTGCAGGTGGAGGTAGTTATTATTATAATATAAAAAATGACACTCTAACTGTAAAACATGATTATTTTGATTATTGTGATGACTGTCTAGAGAAAGATACAACATTTTCAATAAAACTAACTAAATATGAAAAAGACCAAATTAATAAAATTTTGATTTTATTAATGAATCTAGATAATGAATATGTTAATAGCGATGTAATAGATGGCTTTGTAATTACATTAGAAATAAAAAATGAAAATGAAACAATTAAAAAAATTATTATTCAGAATACAAATACGCCAGAAATAGTTGATTCTTTAATGGGAATATTTTATTTAGAGTTCCCATTTCCTATGTGTAGAAATGGAGATATTTAAAGTTTTAATTCCCCAGCCAGCACCGACACGCTGTTGTGTCCCGATTAAAAAAGCGTAATTACTAATTCGTAATTCGTAATAATATTTGGCTTTGCGTGAACTTATTCGTGTATTCTTAGCAAAAAAAACAACTAAAACTTCGCCTTCCCATCTAATAAATCTTTCATACGTTTTTTGGTAAGCATCGAGTTAATAATTTTAAATAGGGCATTTTTTTCGTCCTCGTCGAGTTGGTTAATTAGCATAAGTTGTAAGAAATAGATATTTATTCAGAATATTTTTATGAATATATAAATATATTTATTCTATTAAGTTGTATTTATGGAAATGTTTTGTTATTTTCGAAAAATGAAAAACATATAAATATGAGTAAACTTGAAGATAAAATAATGTTACCAGAAGAGGTAATAATAAATAAAATATACCTAATTAGAGGTCAAAAAGTAATGCTAGACAGAGATTTAGCTGAATTATATGGAGTAGAGACAAAGCGTTTAAAAGAGGCAGTAAGAAGAAACATAACTCGTTTCCCTGAAGATTTTATGTTTGAAATGACAAAAAAAGAATTTTCAAATTGGAGGACGCAATTTGCGACCTCTAATTATTTCATAAAAGGTTTGCGTTATGCTCCATTTTGTTTTACAGAACAAGGAGTAACAATGCTTTCATGTATTTTAAATAGTGAAATTGCTATTGATGTTAATATAAGAATAATAAGAATTTTTACAAAAATGCGTGAAATATATATTGATAATTTAAGTTTACGTTTAGACGTAGAAGAAATTAAAAAAAGACTTGAAAATCAGGATAAAAATATTGAACTTGTTTTTAGTTACTTAGATGAACTTATAGAAAAACAAGAAAACCCTAAACCTCGCCCACGCATAGGATTTAAAATAAGTAATGATAAAGAATAATACCAATTTGGGTGTGTAAAATCGGGGTACTACTCAAAATCGTACCCCATATAAAAATGAATTGATTAAATTAGTAAGACCCCTTTGGGGTCAAAGGTTTGTAGTAATTAATTTGGCTACAAACCTAAGGACTTCTTCGAAGTCCAACAAAAACAACACAAAATGGCAAAGGCACGGAAAACATTTCCGTACCAGAGATAGAAAAACATATAAATATGAGTAAACTTGAAGATAAAATAATGTTAGCATACATACACTGCCAACAAACTACTTAACGACAATTTTTAAAATAAATTTGGAATATTCACCATTAGTATATACCTTTGTGGTATACTAATAAAAAATCATCATGAAAACACTTTCTTTAAAATTAGACGACCCAATCTTCTTTGAGACAGAACAGGTTGTTTCAAAGCTCAAAAAGACTAGAAACAGATATATTAATGAAGCTATTCTTTATTACAATAGACTGCAGAAAAAAAGAATTCTTGCGTTAAAGCTTGAAACTGAATCTAAGCTTGTACAAGAAGAGTCATTAAAGGTTCTTATGGAATTCGAAAATCTCGATGAATATGAGTGTTAAGCAATTTGAGATATGGGTTGCAAATCTCGACCCCAGGAAAGGTACTGAAATAGGCAAAACAAGGCCAGTTTTAATCGTTCAGACAAATCTTTTAAATAAAACCCACCCGTCGACTCTTATTTGTCCTATTACAACCAATGTCCAACTTAAAAGTGAAATATTAAGAGTGCATCTCAAAAAGGGTACAGCTAAGGTTAAAGAAGATTGCGATATTATGATTGATCAAATACGCTCAATAGACAACAGAAGACTTATAAGGAAATTAGGAGACATGCCAAAAGAACTTTCAGAAAAGGTAAAAGAGAATATAAGAATTGTGTTTGATATATAATTCAAAATGTACGTATGCTAACACGGGTTTGGTTTAATGCGGGTTTTAACAAATTTTGAAAGTTCATTTATATTTAATAATTTTATCTCGGCAGATTAGGAATCGGGATTTAATCCCGCACTAGACCAAGCCCGGGACCGTTACCAGAAGAGGTAATAATAAATAAAATATACCTAATTAGAGGTCAAAAAGTTATGCTAGATAAGGATTTAGCTGAACTATATGAAGTTGAAACAAGAGTATTAAACCAAGCAGTAAACAGAAACATTGAGCGTTTTCCTGAAATATTTATGTTCCAGTTATCACAAACAGAATTTGAAATCTTGGAATCACAAATTGTGACATCAAGTTGGGGAGGGACAAGAAAACTCCCATATGCTTATACAGAACAGGGAGTTGCAATGTTGTCAAGTGTATTGAGAAGTAAAAAAGCGATACAGGTAAATATCCAAATAATGATTGTTTTTACAAAAATTCGTGAAATGTTGGTCGATACACTGCATTTAAAATTAGACATAGAAGAAATTAAGAAAAGACTTGAAAATCAGGATAAAAATATTGAACTTGTTTTTAGTTACTTAGATGAACTTATAGAAAAAAAAGAAAACCCTAAACCTCGCAAACGAATGGGATTCAAAACAAGTAATGATAAAGAATAATACCAACACTTGGAAGTGAAAAATCGGAACACGAATTTAAGTCGTGCCCCGATAAAAAAAAACGTAATTACTAATTCGTAATTCGTAATTAATATTTGGCTTTGCGTGAACTTATTCGTGCATTCTTAGCAAAAACAACTAAAACTTGGCTTTCCCATCTAACAAATCCTTCATACGTTTTTTGGTAAGCATCGAGTTAATGATTTTAAAGATGGCGTTTTATTTTTTATCTAAATTTTCTAGTAATCGAGGCAATTGATATAACATATATATAGGCAATGATAGTAATTCAATTTCTATTTCGCTTTGATTGTTTTTAGAACGAACTTTTGTTTTGAATGTTCCAATTGATGGCAAATCAGTATTAAATCGAATACCTGTTTTTAGCTTTTTTTCAAACATATAAACATGTAATGATTTTAAAGTTCCTGTTTTTCCAGCTTTTACTTCAATAGGATATATTTCATTATTATATTGATAAATAAAATCAATTTCAGCATTTGCATTTTTTTCATCTCTTACCCAATAGTATAATTGCGTTTCATTAAAAGTAGTTTGCAATGTTAATAATTCTTGATTAACAAATTGCTCGGCTAAAGCACCTTCGTTACTAGTTAAAATTTTTAAAGGGTTAATTAATTGAATTTTACACATATGATTAGAAAGACCAATATCTAAAAAGAATGCCTTGAATATATCATCATTTATATGAGAGGTAAGGGGAACTTTTGCAGAAGCTGTATGTTTCACAATATTTATAACCCTACTCATTTCTAGTTTATATAATGCCTCTTTTAAATTTATAGAACGAGTTTCTTTATCAATATTTACATATTTAATTTTTTTGCCTGTATTTTGAGCAATATATTGTAAAACAGACGTAAGATGACGTTGCTGTGTTATTGTACCATATTTAGCAAAATCATATTGTAATGAAGTTAATATACTGCTATGAACTCGCTCAACATTAATTAATTTTTTATTTTCAGAAAATTCTTTTATAGATTCAGGCATACCACCAATAAAAAAATAATACCGTAGCAAATCTAAAAGTTTCTCATGAATAATTTTGCTAAAGTCCTGATCTAAAGTATAAGTTCCCAGATAATTTTCTAATTTATGTTCGTTCATTGCCCATAAAAACTCTTTAAAACTCATAGGATACATATAACAAAACTCTACTCTACCAACTGGCATTGAAAGTTGCATGTCGTTAAGAGTATGGTCTAGTAATGAACCTGCGGCTATAACATGTAAATCAGGAATTTGCTCATAAAAATATCGTAACGACATTATGGCTTCTGGGCATGATTGGATTTCATCGATAAACACAATTGTTTTGCTCGGTGTAATATCAGTATTTGTAATAATTGAAAGTTCCTGAATTATATTAGTAATAGTATTAGTTTTAAATAACTGTTTTAAATTTGGTGTTTCTTCAAGATTTATAATAACTGCATTTTCGAAATTCTCTTGAGCAAATTCTTTAATAGCATAAGTTTTTCCTACTTGTCGAGCACCTCTCACAAGTAATGGTTTGCGATTTTTTCTGCTCTTCCATTCTAAAAATAATTGGATAATATCTCTTTTCATGTTAAAAAACAATTGTATAATTACATATTTTGCAAAGATATAATATATTAATATAAAAAATACTTTGTGTTAAGAATTTTTATTAGTTAAGATATATTTTTCAACGTCACTTTCCACGCAATAAAGAGATAAAATTATACGCAAATTCTTCATTTATTAATTTATTTAATAAGGTGTTTGTGTTTTAAAATCGGAACACGAATTTAAGTCGTGCCCCGATAAAAAACTTTTTGCGTCCTTTGCACCTTTGCACCTTTGCGTGATAAAAAAAGTATTAGCTCCGTAGGAGCGGTATTTTGGTAAAAACCACAACACAAAAACAATATAAAGTACCGTAGGTACGACATTATGGTAAAAAAGGCATGGAAAACATTTCCGCACCAGCCTGATGATAGCCCTTGTCTCCCTGAATGGTAATGAAGGGTCTTTTTATAAAACAGAGATGCTTCGTGTCTCAGTAAGACAAAAAAGCCAGCAAAGTCATTGCGTTCCTTTGCGTTATAATAAATACGCACCAGCCAGATTTCGTAATTACAATAAAACAATTTTTCAAAATATTTAGCAACAATTATTACAATTAGTTTTTAAAACACTAATTTTGTAAAATATTTTTAAAAAATTCAGGAAATGTCAAATAAATTAAACACTATAGAAGAAGCTATTGAGGATATAAGACAAGGTAAGGCAATTATTGTTGTTGATGATGAAGATAGAGAAAATGAAGGTGACTTTATTGTAGCTGCCGAAAAAATTACACCCGAAATGGTGAATTTTATGGCAACTCATGGCAGAGGATTAATTTGTGCTTCAATTACCGAAGATAGGTGTAATGAATTAGGCTTAGAATTAATGGTTACTAAAAATACAGCTACTCACGAAACTCCTTTTACTGTTTCGGTTGATTTAATAGGTCATGGCTGCACAACCGGAATATCAGCTTCGGACAGAGCTGCTACTATTAAAGCTTTAGCTGACAAAAACACAAAACCCGAAGATTTAGGTCGTCCTGGTCATATTTTCCCATTAAGAGCTAAAAAAAGCGGTGTTATAAGAAGAGCTGGTCATACCGAAGCTACTATTGACTTTGCAAGGTTAGCAGGATTAACTCCTGCTGGAGCTTTAGTTGAAATTATGAACGAAGATGGCACAATGGCAAGATTACCTCAACTTATCGAGATTGCTAAAAAATTTAATCTTAAAATAGTTTCAATCGAAGAATTAATTTCATACAGAATGAAAAACGAATCTTTGATAGAACGTTTAGTTGAAGCTAAACTACCAACTAAGTATGGTAACTTTAGAGTTATTGCATTTAGACAAATATCAAATAATGTAGAACACCTTGCTTTGGTTAAAGGCGAATGGACCGAAGATGAAGCAATTCCTGTTAGAGTTCATTCTTCATGTATGACAGGTGATATTTTTTCATCTATGAAATGTGATTGTGGAGATCAACTTCACACAGCAATGCAAATAGTTGAAAACAACGGAAAAGGAGTTGTATTATATATGCTTCAAGAAGGCCGAGGAATAGGCTTGGTTAATAAATTAAAAGCATACAACCTGCAAGATGAAGGTTATGATACTTGTGAAGCTAACTTGAAATTAGGCTTTAAGGAAGACGAAAGAGATTATGGTATAGGAGCTCAAATATTAAGAAATTTAGGGGTAAAAAAAATGAACTTGATTACCAATAATCCTAAAAAAAGAGCAGGTCTTTCGGGGTATGGTCTAGAAATAATTGACAATATAGATTTAGAAATATGTCCAAATAAATATAATAAAGCTTATCTTAAAACAAAAAGAGATAAGATGGGTCATAATTTAAATTTAAAAGAATTAGATGCTAAGTAATTAATAAACAGCACTATTATTAAAAATCTGATTTAATTTTTGCAATGAAGGAGATTCAATAAAATCTCCAATATTTAAGGTTGCCCACTTATTATCAATAATATTTATTGTGTCTTTATCCATTGTTACAACATTGGGCCAATCACGATTAAAATTATCGTGAATAGCTGTTTTAACTGTGCCATCTAAAACTATTGTATTTTCAATTATATAAGAATCTCTTGTTGGATCAATATTTCCTGCCAATTGCCATATAACATTAAAAATATTTGATATATCAACGCAATTATCCATTAAAATAATAGCTCTTAAATCTTTATTTTTACTAGCAAAACAATCAATAACTTCTTTAATATTTTTAATTTTTTCTTTATTAATAGAAACTATTAAAACACCTGTTCCATTATTTATAAGATTATAATTAACATCAATAATAACATCATTTAAATTTATTTTTTCAAAAGCATTGGTACTTACATTTTCATTAATAATGCTTTTTAAAGTAGCGTCAATACACATTTTTCCGCCATAATATTTTTCTTGCGAAGAATGATCTAAAGCATCGGTAGGGCCTTTGAAAAATAAAACATCTCTTTTTATATAAACATTTTTCAAAATAATTCTAAAAACTTCTTCATAATTATTAATATCAACATCTTCATTAATAATAATTAAAATTTTAGTAAACATCATTTGACCAGTTCCTAAAATCGAATTCATAACCTTTTGAGCATGACCAGGGTATTTAGTCTTAATTTTTAAAATAACAATATTATGAGCAACACCAGCAAAAGGTAAGTTTAAATCAATAATTTCTGGTAAAAACGATTTTTTTATTAAAGGTAAAAATAATTTTTCGGTTGCTTTACCAATCCAAGCATCTTCCATTGGCGGAATTCCTACAATAGTTGCAGGATAAATAGCATTTTTTTTATGTGTAATGCAAGTTACATGAAATTTTGGATAATAATCGGCCAATGAATAATAACCAGTATGATCACCAAAAGGACCTTCCCAAATTAATTCTTCCGAAGGGTCAATATAACCTTCGATAATAATATCGGCACAATCTGGAACATAAATATCTTGAGTAATACATTTAACAAGTTCAATATTTTTATTCCTTAAAAAACCTGCGAAAATATATTCGTCAATACCATCAGGAAGAGGAGCAGTTGCAATATAGGTTAAAATGGGGTCGCCACCAAGAGCAACAGCAATGGGCATTTTTATGTTTTTTTCTTTATATTTATCGTAATGCTGAGCCGAACCTTTATGTAAATGCCAATGCATACCTGTTGTTTTGCTGTCAAAAACTTGCATACGATACATTCCAACATTTCTTGTTTTTGTTTCAGGGTCAATGGTATGAACAATTGGTAAGGTTATAAAATTTCCTCCGTCATTAGGCCAACATTTTAATATCGGAAAAGCATTTAAGTCGGGATTATTTACAATAACTTCTTGGCAATCGCCTTTTCCTCTTTTATTTTTCGGTAAAAAAGAACCAATTTTTTTAAGAGTAGGCAAAAGCATTAATTGCTCCCATAAATTAGTTTTAGCCGACGTAAGTTCATTAAAAAAGTAATTTATTCTATCTTCAATATCATTAAAATTGTCAATATTTAAAGCAAGTTTAATTCTTTTTTCAGAACCAAAAGCATTAATAAGCAAAGGAAAATTTGTTCCGGTATTTTCAAACAAAATAGCTTTATTATTATTGCTTTTTGATATTCTATCGGCAATTTCTGTAATTTCGAGAGTTGGATTAACAAATTCTTTAATTCTTATTAATTCATTATTATCTTCAAGTTTAATAATAAAATCAGATAATTTTTTGTAGCTCATAAAAAATATTTTAACGAAAATATTAAAAATGATAATATATTTTTATAGTTTTAAAAACAATTTGATAATTAAAAGCAAATGGATAGTTTATTTAATCAAAAACAAATAATTTCTTTAACTAATATTTCAAGAATATATAAAGTTGGAAATGAAGTTATTAATGCATTAAATAATATAAATTTATCGGTAAATAAAAACGAGTATTTAGCTCTAATGGGCCCGTCGGGTTCGGGTAAATCTACATTAATGAATATTATTGGTTGTTTAGATGTAGCAAGCAAAGGGCAGTATATTTTAAATGATCATAATATTGAAAAATTAACCGATAATGAATTAGCCGAAATAAGAAATAAAGAAATAGGCTTTATATTTCAAACATTTAATTTATTACCACGTCAAACAGCATTAGAAAATGTTATGCTTCCTTTGATATATGCAGGTTATTCGAAAATCGAAAGAGAAGAAATGGCTTTAATAGCATTAGAGCAAGTTGGGTTAAAAGACAGAATTAAGCATAAACCAAATGAGCTTTCGGGCGGGCAAAGGCAAAGAGTTGCAATTGCAAGAGCATTAGTTAATAAGCCATCAATAGTTTTAGCCGACGAACCAACAGGTAATTTAGATTCGGCAACATCAATTGAAATTATGAATTTACTTGATGAAATTCATAAAAAAGGAAATACAATTATTTTAGTAACACATGAAGAAAGCATATCATTATATGCAAAAAGAATAGTTAAAATAGTTGATGGGCAAATTAATTCAGATAAAACAAATTAAAATAAATACGATTAAAATAACAACAAATGAAGATATATACAAAAACAGGAGACAAAGGTATAACATCGTTAATTGGAGGAAAAAGAGTTCCCAAACATCATATAAGAATTGAAGCTTATGGAACTATAGATGAATTAATTTCTTTTATTGGTCTTTTTAGTGATATAGTAAATGATGAGAAAATAACACCAAACCTGATAAAAATTCAAGATAACTTATTTATAATAGGTTCTTATTTAGCAAATGAAAATTCTAACCCTGTAAAATCAAAATATAATATTGCCGAGAGTGAAATAAAAAATTTAGAAAATGATATTGATGAAATAAATAGTAAATTAGAAGAAATTAAAAAATTTATTATACCAGGAGGAGATATACAATCTTCATATTGTCATGTAATTAGAACTATTTGTAGAAGAGCAGAAAGAACAATATCAAAAATATGTGAAACAACCGAAGTAGAACCAGCAATAGTGCAATATATTAACAGATTATCCGATTACTTTTTCTGCTTAGGAAGATACATATTAAAAGAAAAAAAAATAAAAGAAAGAGTTTGGCAATCAAAAATTTAGTTTTTTTTGGCTTTGTTATTAATATTTTTATATTTTTGCAATCCTGATGAAAATAAACTAAAAAAACATTATTTATTATGTATTGGACATTAGAACTTGCATCAAAATTAGAAGACGCACCATGGCCAGCAACAAAAGATGAATTAATCGATTTTGCTATTCGTTCTGGAGCACCTCTTGAAGTTATTGAAAATTTACAAGAAATTGAAGATGATGAAGAAATTTTCGAGTCAATAGAAGATGTTTGGCCAGACTATCCATCAAAAGATGATTTCTTATTTAATGAAGATGAATATTAAATTTTCATATCAATAAAAAAGGGGTTTCAAAGCCCCTTTTTTATTGAAGAATTCTGTAAATATTTTAATGTAAATTTGGATTTATATTAAAGTTTGTTTTACAATTACAGATTTAGATGAATTTTCAATAAAACCGATAACCCTAAGATAATTAAATAACTATTAAAGAATAATAAAATAATAAAATATTGTTTTTTTTTTATTCTTTAATATAGTCGAAATTTAAAATTAATTTATTAATATTGAGCTAAAATTCATTAAATACAAATTATTTTAATTAATTTATTTGAATACAGTGGTTTACGAACAAATAGCAGAAAGTGGAACTGTAAATATATTAAAAAGCAAGCCATTGCAATGGTTTGTTTTAAAGACAATGCCACAGAAAGAAAGCGTTGTATTGTTTGACCTAAATAGAAAAGGATTTACTTCATGTTTACCATTAATTAAAAAGAAATATGAACGTAAAGGGCGAATAATTACAAGTTATAGACCATTGATTTCTAGTTATGTATTTGTTAAAGCCACAATTAGAGATACTGAAAAATTAAGATATATAATAGGAAGCAAATATTTGTTGAAATGTAGGTGTAATTACATAACTTTAAGGGAAACAGATATTGAAAACATGAAATTATTCTGTTTAAAAGATACTTGTCCTCAGGTGATTACGCAATATAAAAAAGGAGAAAAAGTTAGGATTATTTGTGGATTATTAAAAGGTGTTGAAGGAGAAGTTTTAGAAAAAAAGAAAAAAAATAACATAGTTATAAATAGTGGTATTCCGGGTGTTTATTTTGTAATTGATTTAGAAAATACATTAGTAGAAAAAATAAACAGATAAATTTATTATAATAAATAGGAGCAAGGAGTAATATTAAAAATAGGTAAGTGGTGAAAGTAATGTTTTTGGTTAATTAATAAAGAAAAATTATTAATAATTAAATAACACATATATAAAATAAAATATAAATTATTAAATTTGTTAAAATATATAAAAAGCAATCAATATGAAAAATTTAAAATATTCAATAATATTATTATCTGTTTTAATTTATACCGCAGGTTGTAAGAAGCATGATGATAATAATAATCCCAACAACGATAATAACAATAATAACAATAATAATCAAAAAATATTAACTTCAATGAATATAGGTGATGCTAAAACATTATTTATATTAAATCCTAGTGCACAAATGAAGTTATTAGAAGGAGCATCGGTAAATAAGTTATATAAAGTTACAGAAGAAGGATTAGTTGTAGAAGTAACATTAACAGATGATGACGGAAATAGTTTAACCAATGTTGTTTCACCAAAGTTTATATGTAATTTATCTGACGATTATTTTACAGTTACATTTATGGGCGATCAGTACACATCATCGCAAATAAACGGAACCTTTTTAGTGCGAAAATCAGATGGAGCAGTATTTAAGGGCGACAATTTGCCAATGCAAGCACCAGGAGTTTTACCAGGAACTTATGAAAACATAAGATGTCGTCGTGATTTGTTTTTACAATATGATAAATTTGGCAATATCTATTATTACAACAATCAAAAAATAATGAAATTAACTATAACAGATCCAGATAATCCAACAATTTCACTTTATTCTGCTTATGGCGACCAAGCAGGAGATTATTGTATCGACAAAGAAGGAAACATGTTATATAGCGGTGAAAATGGTTCAGGACCACACAAATATAGAAGTGTAGTTGATGGCTTTAGGTTTATAGAAGCATGTTCTTCATTATGGACAGATTTTAGTGATACAATCTATTTTAAGACAAATTTCTCTCAGTATCCATATATATATAAGATTATTCCATCGCCATTTGAAGTTAAAGTATATGGCGACACATTATTTCAGAGCGAGTATATAGCACAATTAGTTAAGATAAAGAATAAGAATACAATAATATCAGCAACACATTCATGGCAAGGGCAGGGGAATATTCAAGAATTATATAATAATGAAAGAGTATTAAAGAAAACTCCATTTTCATATTATGGAATATATAATTTAAAGAAGATGATAGCATCAGACAATTATTATTATATAGCATCAACCGATGAATCTTATAATTCCAAGTTATTAAAAATAGATCCAACCGACAATACATATGTAAATTTGCTTACAACAGGTCAATATGATATATTCGACATAGTAGTAAGCAGTACCGACGAGATACAATTTTACGCAATAAGGTTATTAGACGGAAACCCGGTATTATGTAAAATTGGATCGGGCGGAACAGTAGAGGAGATATCACAACTAAACGGCGGAACCATTTCGGTATTAGAGAGGATAAATTAGTTGGAAATAAAATAACTGTTTTCTAAATAATAAGTCAAGTTAAGATTGTGTTTTGTTTTTTTGAGGAGGGGTTAAAATTAATCTTAAAGAAGAATTTTTTGTTATATAAGCCCAAGCCCAATTTATAAAAATAATAAGTTTGTTTTTAACGCTAAGAATAAGCATTAAATGTAAAAACATCCATATTAACCAAGCAAAATAACCCTTAATTTTTATTTTCCCTATATCAACAACAGCTTTATTTCTGCCTATTGTTGCCATAGAGCCTAAATCTAAGTATTCATACTCTTTTAGTTTTTCTTTTAATTCAAAAGCTTTAAGATTTTTTGCTAAAATTTTAGCTTGATTTATAGCTACATTTGCTACTTGTGGATGACCTTTGGGGTAAAGAGGAGTTTCCATATAACAAATATCACCTATAGCATAAATATTATCAAGTCCAATTACTTTATTAGTTCTATCAACCTTAATTCTATTACCACCTGAATAAATTTCTGTTGGGAAACCATTTAGATTATTCCCAATAACTCCGGCAACCCAAATCACGGTTTTAGTTTTAATAATTTCTCCATTATTAAATGTTAAATTTAATCCATCATAGTTTTTAACAAATGTTTCTTTATAAATAGTAATACCCATCTTTATCAGATATTCTTCTGATACTTTTTTTGCTGCGTCACTCATATTATTTAGAGTGTTTTTACTACCTTCAACTAGAATTATATTAAATTTCGAGAAATCAATATTAGGATAATCCTTTGGTAAATTATATTTTTTTATTTCAGCAAAAGCACCAGATAATTCAACTCCGGTTGGACCAGCACCAACTATTACTAAATTTGATAAATATTCTTTTTCTTTTTCATCTGCTGAAATAATTTCTTCAAATATTCTAAGAATATGATTTCTTATTTTTATTGCATCATAAGTAGATTTTAATGTAAGAGTGTTTTCTTCAATTTCTTTATTTCCGAAGAAATTTGTTTTACAACCAGTTGCTATTACCAGAATATCATATTCGAAATCACCAATATTAGTAATTATAGTTTTTTTGCCATTATTTACGCTAATTACTTCAGCAAGTCTAATATCAATATTTTTTTTATTGCGAAAAAGAAATCTAATAGGGAACGATATGCTCGAAGGTTCAATTTGTGAAGTAGCTACTTGATAAAATAATGGTTGAAATTGGTGATGATTTATTTTATCTATAATTAAAACATCAAATAATTTTTCATCAATGTTTCTTGACAATTGAACTCCTGCAAATCCAGCACCTATTATTATTACCTTTTTTTTCATTTTGTTTAATACTTGTTTTTTCAAATAATTTATCCCTTAAAATTAACTAATTGAAGTTGTAAATATAATTATATTTATTAAAATCCTTTGCAGATGAAACAAATTTGTAAAAGCAAAATCTAAAAACAAATGAAAAGTTTATTCTATTAAAAAAAAATATTCTTATAATAATGTTTTTTTAACCTATTTAAATTTAATAAGAGTTCTTTATCGGTTTGGAATTTTTATATAATGGTTATGTTATTGATTTGGATTTTTTATATAATTGATGTGTTATTGATTTGGATTTTTTATATAATGTTTGTGTTATTGGTTTGGATTTTTTATATTTGCATATAAATCATTGATTTTATTTATTTTAAATAATATAAATAAATGTATCTAAATAGAAGGATAGACCAGGAATTATTAAGCTGGAAGTTAGCTGAAAAAAGAAAGCCACTAATTTTACGTGGAGCACGACAAGTTGGAAAAACATCATCGGTAAGAAAACTGTCACAGCATTTTAAATATTTTGTAGAAATAAATTTTGATGAGAATCCTTCTTTTTCTGAACTTTTCGAGAAAGAAATTTCTGTACACGAAGTTTGCGAACAGCTTTCTGTATTAACAAATACACCTATTGTATCAGGTAAAACATTATTGTTTTTCGATGAAATTCAAGCTTGTATTCCTGCCATTAGTATGCTCAGATATTTTTACGAGAAAATGCCAGAGTTACATATTATAGCTGCTGGGTCTTTATTAGAATTTGCATTGGCTGATATTCCTTCTTTCGGTGTAGGTAGAGTACGTTCTTTATTTATGTATCCGCTTTCTTTTAGTGAGTTTTTAATGGCTCAAGGAGAAGAATTGTTGATAGAGCAATTGAAAAAAGCCACTTTTAACAAACCATTATCAGAACCTATACATCAAAAATTGATTAATCAACATAAAAAATTCCTAATTATAGGAGGAATGCCAGAGGCTGTTAGTGTTTATATTAATAGTAAGGATTTATTAGAAGTTCAAAGGGTTTTAAACGATTTATTAATTTCTATTCAAGCCGATTTTACTAAATATAAAACACGTATCCCTAATGCACGTTTAGTTGAGGTTTTTAATTCTATTGCACAGCAAACAGCAACAAAGTTTACTTATTCTTATCCAAATTCAACCTTAAATAATTTACAAATTAAAGAAGCCATAGAGTTATTAAAAATGGCTGGTTTAATTTATGCGGTTACACATAGTGCGGCAAATGGCATTCCTTTGGGAGCAGAAATAAATCCTAAAAAAACAAAATTTCTAATTTTTGATACAGGAATATTCCAAAGAATTTTAGGATTAAATATAGCCGATTTACTAGTAAATGATGATTTTAATGCAATAAATAAAGGTAAAATTGCAGAACTTAATGTAGGATTAGAATTACTAAAATCAGATACTTGTTATCAAAAATCAGATTTATATTATTGGCAACGTGATGCAAAGAATAGTCAGGCCGAAGTTGATTATGTGTGTCAATTTAATAATACCATAGTTCCTCTTGAAGTTAAGGCAGGAACAAAAGGAAGTATGCAAAGTATGTATTTATTTTTAAAAGAAAAAAAACTACAACAGGGTGTTAGAATATCGTACGAAAACTTTTCGAGAATGGAGCAAATAAGCATTTTACCTATTTATGCAGTACAAAATTTAATTGAATATTTTAATAAGGTAAAAACTATAAACTAAAACAAAAAAAAAGAGGTAAATTTTATTTTTTACCTCTTTCTGTAAATAAATTTACCAATTTAAAATATTTTTTAAATTATAATCTTCGGGATTACTAACATATTTTTTAGCTTCTTCATAATCTCTTTCCATAATATATTCTAAATTATCCATTGATAATTTAAACATTTCAGATTCAATATCAACCATTCTTGGAGTTACTTTTCCGTCTTCGCCTGTTATTTCGCTCATTTTTAAAGCTTTAACAGTATTATCGTGTTTAACAATAACTATACATTGAGATTCACCTTTGTCGAATAAAGCTTTTACTCCATAGCCCAATTTAGTGCAATAGTCTAAGTCGAATGAAATAGGGTTAACGCATCTTGTTTCATATCCAACTTCAACCGGACGACTTTTAAAATTTAATTTTAATCTTTTTAGTTCATCTTGAAGTAAAATATTGAAAATGTGAGCTTTACTAACATTACCTAATTCAGGGTGACCATGGTCATCATAAGTAAATTTAATACCGCTATTTTTCAATTGATCTTCATCAATAAAATGGAAAACACCTTCGGATACTACGGCAACGCCATAATCTGCATTAAGCATTTTTCTTTTTATTATCGAAGAAATTATTAGTTTTATAATTTTATCAAAAGTAATCTTAGTTTTATTAAACATTTCTGGTAAAACTATCATAGGATACTGGCACGAAACACCTATACCTAAAGCTAAATGACCAGCCTGACGACCCATAGCCGATACTACAAACCAACCATCACTAGTTCTTGCGTCTTCATAAATAGTTTTACATATTCTTGAGCCTTCATTTTTAGCTGTAATAAAGCCAAAAGTTGGTAAGTTTTCAGGTAAAGGAATATCGTTATCAATAGTTTTAGGCACATGAATATTTTGAATATTTATATTATTTCTTTCAAAATATTGGCTTATTCTATTTGCAGTGCTAGCAGTATCATCACCTCCAACAGTTACTAATAATTTAACATTATGCTTTTCGAAAAAAGTAGTGTTAAATTCATTATCTTTTGGTTTATATCTACTCATTTTAAGATAAGAACCACCTTTATCAAAAATTCTATCAGCTAATTGATAATTAACTTTAATAAAATTCGGATTATCGGTGAAAAGGGTTTTATAACCATAGTTCATACCTAAAACAGTGTATCCTTCAGCTAAGAAACTTTTAGAAACACTACCAATAACGGTATTCATGCCAGGAGCAGGGCCTCCTGCACATAAAATAACAATTGATTTATTCTCCATTGCTTTTATTTTTATTCTTTAATAATATCACTTAATTTATTAAATGACTCAGTTACAATATTGTATAGTTCTGAATTAATGCTTTTATAAAGACTTTTGCTTTCTTTTGTATTTCTTTTAACTTTTGAATTAGTTTTTTGAATTAAAACAGTTTTAGTTCTTATTGCTTTATCAACTATTTCAATAACTTTTTCAGGATTTTTTTCAGGGTATAAATACAAGTATGTATAACAATCATTTATAACTTCATAAACTGAATAATCAATAGTCTTTTTTAAATTTCTTTTACTTGACATAATTTTTATTTATTAAATTTTTAAAAAGCAAATTTAATAAATTATATAGATTAAAAAAAGTAATTTATATATTTGCATATATCAAATTGTCAGAAAAGTTATATGATTAAAAGGATAAAAATTAATAAAGGATTAGATATACCTATACAGGGTGTTTCTGAAAAAGTAGTTGAAAATATTGATGAAATATGTAAATATGCCATTAAACCAACCGATTTTTTTGAATTAATTCCTAAATTATTAGTTCAAGAAGGAGATAAAGTTAAGGCAGGAACCCCACTTTTTTATGATAAAAAAAATGAAAAAATAAAAATAACCTCTCCTATAAGTGGAACAATAGAATTAATTAAAAGAGGAGACCGAAGACTTTTAGAAGAAATAATTATTATTCCTGACAAAGAAATAGAATATGAATTTTTCGCAATTGAAAATATTTCTGAAATAAATAGGTTAAACATAATTAACAAATTATTAGATAGTGGGTTATGGGCAACAATAAGGCAAAGACCATATAATATTATAGCAAATCCACTAGATATACCAAAAGCAATTTTTATTTCTGGGTTTGATTCTAGTCCTTTAGCCCCTGATTATGATTTAATTATACATGGGCAAGGCATTAATTTTCAGGCAGGGTTAGATGTTTTGAAAAAACTAACAGATGGAGTTATTCATTTAAGTATAAAAGAAGAAGAGGGTACTTCAAAAGTATTTTTGAATTCGAAAAATATTCAAATTAACTATATTTATGGACCACATCCCGCTGGGAATATTGGCACACAAATACATCATATTGATCCAATAAATAAAGGAGAAATAGTTTGGCATATTAATCCTCAGGATATAGTATCAATAGGAAAATTATTTACAGAAGGAATATATGATTCAACAAAAATAATAGCATTAACAGGACCTGAGGTAATAACTCCAAAATATTATAGAATAAAAAATGGAGCTTCAATTTCAAGTATAGTTAAAAATAAAATTAGTGACAAAAAATTGCGAATTATTAGTGGCAATGTATTAAATGGCGATAAGGTTGAAAATGATGGATTTATAGGGTTTTATCATTCACAAATAACCGTTATAGAAGAAGGAAATGAACCAGAATTTTTGGGATGGGCTTTACCAGGGTTAAATAAACACAGTTTTTCTAGAACATTTTTATCAAAATTATTTCCATTTTTAGAATATAAATTTAACTGTAACTATCATGGTGGCGAAAGAGCTTTTGTTGTTACAGGGGAATTCGAAAAAGTTTTTCCAATGGACATTTACCCTGTTTACCTATTAAAGTCAATATTAGCAAAAGATATTGAACAGATGGAAAATTTAGGAATTTATGAAGTTGCTGATGAAGATTTTGGATTATGTGATTATGTTTGTACTTCAAAAATAGAAACACAAGAGATTGTAAGAGAAGGATTAAGATTAATGATTAAAGAAATGAGCTAAAATATACATGGAAGCATTAAGAAAATATATTGATAAAATTAAGCCTAATTTTAAAAAGGGCGGAAAGTTTGAAAAGCTAGAATCTACTTTTGATGCTTTTGAAACATTTTTATTTGTACCTGATAAAACGACAATAAAAGGCAGTCATATTCGCGATAATATTGATATGAAAAGAACTATGTCTATAGTTGTTTTAGCAACTTTACCTGCATTGTTTTTTGGAATGTGGAATGTAGGATATCAGCATTTTATTTCTCAAGGTATTGTTGAAACTTTTCTAAATAATTTTTTATATGGATTTTTAAAAGTTCTTCCTATAATAGCAGTAACTTATATTACAGGATTAACGGTAGAATTTATTTTTGCACAAGTAAGAGGCCACGAAGTAAACGAAGGTTTTTTAGTTACAGGCATTCTGATACCTTTAATTATTCCAGTAACTACACCTTTATGGATGGTTTCTTTAGCTACAATTTTCGCAGTAATTATAGGGAAAGAAGTTTTTGGTGGAACAGGTATGAATGTATTTAACCCAGCTTTATTAGCAAGAGCTTTTTTGTTTTTTGCATATCCAAAATACTTAACAGGTGACAGTGTTTGGATTGCTGAAAAAGCCGATGCCTTTTCAGGAGCTACACCTTTAGCAATTATAGATTTAGGTGATTTGTCGAAAATGCCATCTATTAATGAATTGATTATTGGGAATATACCTGGCAGTATAGGCGAAACTTCTTTTATATCAATAATGATAGGGGCTTTAATTTTATTAATAACAGGAATAGGAAGTTGGAGAATTATGGGTTCAGTTTTCTTAGGAGGATTTTTAATGGGAACATTGCTTGATATTTCGGGCTCTTCTTTAATTTCGGCTTCAGAACATTTGTTTATTGGCGGGTTTGCTTTTGGTGCCGTTTTTATGGCAACCGACCCAGTTAGTGCTTCTCAAACAAATACAGGAAAATATATATATGGATTATTGATAGGAGCATTTGCTATTGTTATTAGAGCTTTTAATCCTGGATATCCTGAAGGTATGATGCTCTCGATATTGTTAATGAATGCTTTTGCTCCTTTAATTGACTATTATGTAATTGAGGCTAATATTAAAAGAAGATTAAACAGAATAAATAAATAGAATTAAAATGCATAGTAATAAATATATATTCGGATATTCAATCATACTAGTTGTATTAGTAGCAACTTTATTATCATTGGCATCATTGGGTCTTAAACCTTTTCAGGAAGAAAATATTAGAATTGAAAAAATGCAAAATATTCTTGCAGCTGCTAATATTGAAACTACAGCTGCTAATGTTGAAGCTTTATATGATAAGTATATTGTAAAAGAGTTAATTGTTGATTTAAATGGCAATGTTTTAAGTGAATACTCTAAAAATGTGAATTCAAAAAAAGAGAGAGCTTTTGATATTAACCTTAAAATTGCACTGAAAAGTATTAATGAATTTAAGCTTGGAAAACTAAAAGATAAACCCAAATTGCCAGTTTATGTTTTTAATAAAGATAATGAATTGTTTTATATATTCCCTTTATTAGGTCAGGGCTTATGGGGTGCTATATGGGGAAATGTAGCATTAAAAGAAGATAAAAATACTATTATTGGAATTCAATTTGACCATGAGTCAGAAACTCCAGGATTAGGTGCTGAAATAAATAAAAATAGTTTTGAATCTTCTTTTATTGGAAAGCAAATATTTGATGAAAAAAATAATTTTATCTCAGTTAATATTGTGAAAAATTTAACTCAAAAAGATTTACATTCTGTTGATGCTATCTCTGGTGGTACTATCACTTGTAATGGAACTAAAGATATGTTGTTTAATTGTTTATTAAATTATAAAGAATTTTTAAAAAAGAAATAAATGAATAATGATAAAAATGAAAGAGAACCCTGGTTTTCGCCCAAAAATCTTAAATTAATAACAAAGCCATTAGGAAGAGAAAACCCTATTACAGTACAAGTTCTTGGTATTTGTTCTGCTCTTGCAGTTACTGTTAAGGTTAAACCTGCTTTTATTATGTCTATTTCGGTTTTGGCTGTTGTAGCTTTTTCTAATCTTATTATTTCGGTAATAAGAAATACTATACCTTCAAGAATTAGAATTATTGTTCAGCTTGTTGTTGTAGCAACTTTAGTTATTTTGGTAGATCAAGTTTTAAAAGCTTTTGTTTATGATATAAGTAAAGAATTATCTGTTTTTGTTGGGCTAATTATTACAAATTGCATTATTATGGGTAGGCTCGAAGCTTTTGCTATGGCAAATAAGCCATGGCCTTCATTTATTGATGGCATAGGTAATTCATTAGGGTATGGAATAATTTTAATAATTATATCAGCTATAAGAGAGTTTTTTGGCTCTGGTTCTATTGCAGACATTCAAATTATTAACGACAAAATTTATGATTTGGGATACGAAAATAATGGGTTTATGATATTACCACCTATGGCTTTAATTTTATTAGGAATTATAATATGGGTTCAAAGATCACAAAATAAAGAATTAACAGAAGAAAATTAGTGTTTTATGCAAGATTTATTTAATATTTTTATAAAATCAATTTTTATTGATAATATGATTTTTGCCTATTTTTTGGGCATGTGTTCATATTTAGCTATATCTAAAACAGTTAAAACGTCTATAGGGCTCGGTATTGCAGTAGTTTTTGTATTAGGAATAACTGCTCCTATTGATTATATTATTGATAAATATGTTTTAACTAAAGGGGCTTTAGTATGGATTAGTGATGATTTAGCAAATACCGACTTGAGTTTCTTGAGTTTTATTATGTTTATTGCTGTTATTGCTTCTATTGTTCAGTTGGTTGAGATGATTATTGAAAAATATTCACCATCTTTATATAGTTCTTTAGGAATATTTTTGCCTTTAATTGCTGTTAATTGTGCTATTTTAGGCGGGTCTCTTTTTATGCAAAAAAGAGAGTATTCATCAGTTACCGAAGTAATTGCATTTAGCTTAGGGTCTGGTATTGGTTGGTTATTAGCTATTGTTGCTATTGCTGCTATTCGCGAAAAAATAAAATATTCTAATATACCAAAACCTTTAAGAGGATTAGGTATTACTTTTATTATTACCGGATTAATGGGTATTGCTTTTATGAGTTTTATGGGTATTAAATTGTAATTATTATGATATTATCTTCAAATATTGGTTTTGTTGTTTTAGTAAGTATTATTGTTTTTTTAGTAATAATAATTGCTCTTGTAGGAATATTGATGTATGTTAAAGATAAGTTAACATCTCAAGAAAATGTTACTATAATTATTAATGATAATAAAAAACTAAATGTAACTCCTGGATCTTCTTTATTATCAACTCTTTCTAATGAAAAAATATTTTTGCCTTCGGCTTGTGGGGGAGGAGGTACTTGTGCTATGTGTAAATGTCAGGTTATATCTGGTGGTGGCTCTATTTTGCCAACCGAAAAACCTTATTTTACAAGAAAACAAATTCAAGATAATTGGCGTTTGGGTTGTCAGGTTAAAGTTCGAGAGAATATGGAAATATCGGTTCATCCTGAAATATTAGATATTAAAAAATGGGACTGTGAAGTTATTTCAAATAATAATGTTGCAACATATATAAAAGAGCTTATTGTTAAATTACCAGAAGGAGAAAAACTTAATTTTAAATCAGGAGGTTATATTCAAATTGATGTGCCGCAATGTGAAGTTAATTATAGTGATTTTGATATTGAAGAAGAATATCGTCAGGAATGGACACAAAATAATCTTTGGGATCTGAAAATGAAAAATTCTGAAGAAACATTTAGAGCATATTCTATGGCTAATCATCCAGCTGAAGGTAATATTGTGATGTTAAATATAAGAATTGCTACTCCTCCTTGGGATAGTAAAAATAAAAGGTTCTTAAAAGTTAATCCTGGTGTTTGTTCTTCTTATGTTTTTAATTTAAAGAAAGGCGATAAAATTAAAATTTCTGGCCCTTATGGCGAATTTTTCTTAAAGGATACAAATAATGAAATGATGTTTATTGGCGGTGGTGCCGGAATGGCTCCTATGAGGTCTCATTTATTCCATCTTTTTCATACTTTAAAAACAAATAGGAAAGTTACTTTTTGGTATGGTGCTAGATCTGTTCGTGAAATGTTTTATATAGATGAATTTAAAGCTATTGAAAAACATTTTCCTAATTTTAAATTTCATGTTGCTTTGTCTGATCCTAAACCTGAAGATAATTGGACAGGTTATACTGGATATATTCATAATATTATAATTAATGAATATCTTTCTAAACATAAGGAACCTGAAGAAATTGAATATTATTTATGTGGTCCTCCAATTATGAATAAAGCTATTGAAAAAATGATTTATGATTTTGGAATTCCTTCTGAAATGCTTATGTATGATGATTTTGGTTAATAGGTAATTTTATATTATATGCTTAAAAAAATATTAGTATTGCTTTTTATTTTGTCTTTTAATAATATTTATTCTCAAGGAATATCGCAAGATTTTGATTGTTTTAATGAGAATGATGAAAAGACTATTTCTTCAAAGATAAATATCGAAAGTGAATTTAAGGTTTTTATCTTTTTTGATAATTTCAATAAAACTAATGAAGATTTATTAAAGAGGTTCGATTCTTTTTATTCTGAATGGAACGACGAATACAATGTTTCGATAACTGTTTTTTTTATTACCGATAAAAGTAAATTTGATTCATTCTTATCTAAAATTAAAGAATATGAATTAAATATTAATCAATTTTATAGGTGTGACGAAGCTTTGAAAAGTAAAATTGCTAATGATTATCCTTATTTATTGCTTATAAAAGGCAAAAATAGAATTATTAAAAAGATTGAAAAAGCCAAAGTTGGCGATGAAATGACTTTTGATGAAATAATTTTAGAGCAAGAAGAAGAAGATTTTTAAACCTTTTTATTTGTGCTGTAAAGCAAGCTGAACTCTTCCTCTCGAAATATCTACTTCAATAATTCTAACTTCAATATGTTGATGCAATTTAACCACATCAGAAGGATTCGAAATAAATTCATCGGCAAGGTTCGAGATGTGAATTAAACCATTTTGCTTTATTCCTACATCTACAAATGCACCAAAATTTGTAATGTTTGTAATTATACCCGGTAAAACCATTCCTATTTTTAAATCTTCAATTTTATGTATAGTTTTATCAAATTCAAAAACTTTAACATTATTTCTTGGATCTCGACCTGGTTTCGACAATTCATTTTTAATATCGGTTAATGTTAAAAGACCTGCTTTTTCACTGGTATATTTTGATAAATCAATTTTGTTTAAATTATCTTTATTGCCAATTAGATCTTCTACTTTGCAGCTTAAATCTTTAGCTATTTTATAAACAATTGAATAACTTTCGGGGTGAACAGCACTGTTATCTAAAACATTATCAGCATTTTTAATTCTCAAAAAACCTGCACATTGTTCAAAAACTTTATCGCCTAATCTTTTAACCTTTTTAATTTCTTCTCTCGATTTAAAAGCACCATTTTCTTTTCTGTAATCAACAATATTTTGTGCTAGTTGAGGGCCAACACCTGCTACATAGCTTAATAAATGTTTGCTTGCGGTATTAAGTTCAACGCCAACAATATTAACACAACTTTCAACAACAGTATCTAAGCTTTCTTTTAGTTTGGTTTGGTCAACATCATATTGATATTGTCCAA
The DNA here is from genome assembly GCA_964546655.1 of uncultured Bacteroidales bacterium. Lineage (GTDB taxonomy): Bacteria > Bacteroidota > Bacteroidia > Bacteroidales > CAZJKL01 > CAZJKL01. The sequence goes on from CAZJKL010000026.1 coordinate 26,531, forward strand.
TACCCAATGATTTCGGGTCAATTTTAACCAATTCGGCTAAAGGGTCAATTAATCTTCGTCCTATCGAAATAGCTCCTCGAACAGTAACATCGTATTCAGGGAATTCTTCTCTTGCAACTGAAGAAGCTGAATAAATTGAAGCGCCATCTTCGCTAACAACAAATATTTTTAAATCACGGTCGAACTTAATTCTCTTAATAAAAAATTCGGTGTCACGACCTGCAGTACCATTTCCTATTGCTATTGCTTCAACTTTACAGCTATTAACAAGCGACAATATTTTTTTTATTGCTATACCTGTTTGCTCTTGCGGTTTATGCGGATAAATAGTCTCATTATGAATCAAGTTTCCTTGTTCATCTAAACAAACAATCTTACAGCCTGTTTTATACCCCGGGTCAATAGCTAAAATTCGTTTCTGACCCAAAGGAGGTTGAAGTAATAATTGTCTTAAGTTTTCATTAAAAACTTTTATAGCTTCTTCATCAGATTTTTCTTTATAAAGTCGCAAATATTCTGATTCTATTGATGGATGTATTAATCTTTTATACGAATCTTTTATAGCAATTTTTACTTGTTTAGATGACGAATTATCACCTTTAATATAAAAATTTTCGATTAATTCAATTGATTTATCGATTTCAACATCAATACTAACTTTTAATAAACCTTCTTTTTCAGCACGACTTATAGCTAAAAAACGATGTGAGCGGCATTTTTTTAAAGGCTCCGAATAGTCAAAATAATCGGTATATTTTTCAGCAGCTTCTTTTTTCGACTTAACAACTTTACTAGTTATAATAGCCTCATAATTAAATAGTTTTCTTATTTTACCTCTAATAATATTGTTCTCACTAATCCATTCAGCAATAATATCTCTTGCACCCTGCAAAGCTTCTTCTTCGTTTTTAATATTATTTTTAATAAACCTTTTGCTAGTATATTCAATATCATCATCTTGCTGTTTCATTATAATTTTAGCAAGAGGTTCAAGGCCATTTTCAATAGCAATTAAGGCTTTTGTTTTTTTCTTGGGTTTATAAGGAAGGTAAATATCTTCTAATTCAGATAAAATGTAAGTTTTATTAATTAATTCTTTTAATTCATCGGTTAATTTACCTTGTTCGTTAATTGTATTAATTATAGTTTCTTTTCTTTTATCAATTTCATCTAATCTCTTTTTTTCTTCTTTAATATTTTGAATCTGAACTTCATCTAAATTTTGTGTAACTTCTTTTCTGTATCTTGCAATAAACGGAATTGTAGCTCCTTCTTCGAGAAGTAAAATTGTTTTTCTAACTTGTTCAATTGAAATTGAAAGTTTATTAGAAATTAATTCAAAATTAATATTAGACATTATGATTAAAACTTATTAAGGGGTTTTATAATTTTCATCTATTTTTTTGCCGAAATGGTCTGGTGTATTAACTTGGTCAATGTCACCTGGCGAATATCCAGGTATTAATCTTTGGCGCCATTGTAAATCCGAAATTTCACCTTTGGCATCAGAGTTAATTAAAACATATTCTTTACTACCCATATTATTATCAACAAAAACAAATCTCTTATTTGATTGATTTCCTTTTTCAATAAAATTATATTGCCAAATTTCGTAAGGGTAAGAATTAGGTTCAAAAGGACTTTCGATAATCTCGGTAGGTGTTCCATATTGTAAATAAACTCTTCCTTGGTCGGTTTCAAATCCAAATTTTCCTACACAAAAATATTTCTTATTAACATATTTAATTTTATTATAATAAGAATTCCATGCTTTTTGAGGTTCATTTGAATTTCTTTTTAACCAAAATCTCAAGAAATACATTCTTAAATTATTTATGCTACATGTATCACTCAGTTTATCAATAAAATACTGTTCGTCGTTATTAGTTATTGGTCTTAACGATTTTACAAAAAAACGTAATGAATCGGTATTTAAATTTTTTGTGAAATCTTTTAATAAAACATCTTCATCAGCTAAACTATCAATGTTTATGTTGTTTTCTCTTTGGAAAAATAATTTTTTTGTCGATAAAACAGTATTCATTTTATCTTTAATTTCAACAACAAAATTATAATTTCCTGTATATAAGTTTGTTAAATCAAAAGCTCCAGAAATAGGTATAACAGCATTAGGAGTAAGTCTTGTGTTTTTGTAAAACGATTCTACAACCGAATTGCTTTCATATTTTTCTATATAATAAGTAAGTAAAAAGTTTTCATTGTTTTCGAAGAATTTTAATGAATTATATATTTCGAAATAAAACTTTAATTCGTTTAATTTTTTTGGGTAAAAACTTGAAACAAAAGGTATAATTTTATATCCACTTTTTACAAATTCATTATTTTCTTGAGTTTGTTCAATACTTTCAATAAACTGAATATCAGAAATATTAATAGTGCTTTCAGAAAAATTAATGTTAATATTATTAGTTATTTTTGATTTTGTTGTGTCTCCGTTAATATCACTTAAAAACATTTCAAAATCATATATTCCATTAGCAAGTGAAAATCTTTTAATATCAATAATATCGTATAAATATTTTGATGTGTCGGCAACTTCCGGAGTATTTAATTTATATTTTTTAAAGTTTACTATTTTGTTTTCTTTTTTAAATAATTGAGTTATTTCAATATTTCCCTGAAAACCACCTTTGCTATTTTTTAAATAGTTAATAGAATTACTATTAACAGACAAATAAACTTCGACATAAGGGCCGTTTTCAGGAGAATAAAACTTTGAAAATCCAATTAAGGCATTAATTTTTTGAGAAAAAAGGCAGCTATTAATTAGAATAAAAGTGAGAAATAAAATTACTTTGTTCATACTGTTATTAGATTAAATAAACCGATGCGAAAGCCACATCGGTTTACGAGATTTTATTCAAAAATTAGTCTTAATTAAATAATATTAAGATGCTTTATATTTTTTAACAGACTCGATTAAACGAGGAAGAACTTGAGCCGCATCGCCAACTATTCCGTAAGTTGCAAATGAAAATATAGGAGCATCTTTATCTTTATCAATAGCTACAATACATTTTGAACCGCTAATACCACCAATATGTTGAATAGCACCAGAGATACCAACTGCAATATATAAATCAGGAGCAATAATTTTACCTGTTTGGCCAACATGCTCGTCGTGAGATCTCCAACCTTCGTCAGAAACTGGTCTTGAGCAAGCTAAACCTGCATCTAATAAAACAGCAAGTTCTTCGATTGGTTTCCAGTTGTCACCTGATTTCATTCCTCTACCACCAGAAACAACAATATTAGCTTCGGTTAAAAGAATTTTACCGGTAATTAAATCAACGTTTTTAACTTGAGTTTTCTTTAATGAAATATCAACATTTGGAATGTAGTTTTCGATTTCAACTGCTTTTGGATTTTCAGCTATTTCAGAAGCATTAGGATTAATAGTTAATATTTTAACTTCTGAATTAATTACAACATTAGAAAAAGCACCGCCATTATAAGCTCTTCTTTTTACGGTAAAAGGAGAGATGCTAGAAGGAGTAGTTATAACACCTGCAGCTAATCCAGCTTTTAATCGTACCGATAATCTTGGAGCAATTGCTTTTCCTAAATTTGAATTGCTAAAAATAACATATTTAGCATTTTCTTTTTTACTTAATTCATCAATAGCACGAGCATAAATAAGATTATCAACTGTTTTATATTCATCAGCAGTTATTGTGATAATTTTTGTAGCACCATATTTTGATAAATTAGATAATTCTTCATTAGCAACGTTTCCAATAGAAATTGCTATAACATTAGAAGATGTATTATTTGCTATTTTATAAGCGTATGAAACGGCTTCAAAACTTTGTTTTTTAATTTTTCCGTTTCTATTTTCTGTTAATACTATTATCGCCATATTTATAATTTTTTATAAAACTTTAGCTTCGTTGCGAAGCATTTCTATTAATTTATCGGTATCTTCTGCATCAACTACTTTGCATGCAGTTTTAGCTTCAGGAAGTTCAAAAACAGACATATTAACTAATGAATCAATATTAGCAGGTTGAACAACTTTAAGTGCTTTAGATCTAGCCATCATAATACCTCTCATTGCAGGAATTCTTGCATTAATACAAATTCCTTTTTGAACAACAACTAAAACAGGAGAAGAAATTCCAATAGTTTCTTTACCTCCATCTATTTCGCGTTTAACAATAATTTCGTCATTAATAATATCTAATCCAGAAACTGCTGATATAGAAGGTATTTCTAGAAATTCAGCTAACATTTCGCCAACAGCAGAGCTATTATAATCACTAGATTCTTTTCCGCAGAAAATAATGTCATAGTTTTCGGCTTTAACAGCTTGAGCTATTTGACCTGCAATAACATAAGAATCGGTTGAATCAAGATCAACTCTAATTGCTTCATCAGCACCAATTGCCAAAGCTTTTCTTATGGTTGGTTCGGTACTAGCTTTACCAACATTAACAACAGTAACGGAAGTGATTTTACCATTAGATTGTTCTTTTAATTCGATAGCACGTGTTAATGCTAATTCGTCCCATGGATTAATTACCCATTGTACGCCTGTTTCATCAAAAGCGGTTTTATCATTGTTAAACCTTACTTTTGTTGTAGTATCAGGCACATTACCAATACAAACAAGAATTTTCATTATATCATTATTTTTAAATAGTAAATAAAAAATCAAACAAAAATAATATTAATTTTTTAAAAATAAAGGCTACACCTTAAAAATTGAACAAAACTTATTCACAATCATTTTGTTAATAGAACAAATAACTTTTATAATAATTTATTTATTGAATTTATTTAATACGGTGGCGGTGTGAAAAGTTGTCTATTGCGAGCTATTTCCTGTTTAATTATTTGGGCTATTCCAATAACTTCGTCTCTTGTCAGAATAATTTGGTTTGATAAAATATGACGGTATCATGTTTTTGTTTTAAATATTTTATTATCAATCATTTTATTCTTGTTTTTCGCTCAACAAATTGTCCGAGGTAGTATGCTATTAATATTGGAATTAGAGCAAATCCAATATATTTTTCTATTAATTCACTCTGAACTAATACAATCAAAATGACAGTCGCAATTACAATAAATGTTGAATCAAATATTATTTTCTTTTTGTTCATAATTTTGTCGTTTTATGTTTTTCACAATGAATGCCAACAATTAAATAGATAAAATTATTGTTCCGAGTTTTGCATTTTGTCGGCTAATTTAGTTAACCAAAGTTTAAATGGTTCTGCTTTTTTTGAATTAATGGATTTTAAAAGTATTAAAAGCTGTTCAGTATCTGCGACATTAGTTAATCGCATTCTGCCATCGCGTGCAGGCATTTTCAAACTGTGACAATTCTTCACAGTTTCATTACCTTCTTTTATCAACCGTTGTTTAAGTTTTCTCCAATATGCATTAGGGTCAACACTTTTTGTTAAAATACCAACAACATCAATAATGGAGATGTACCATTTTTCATTGTTTTCGTCCCAAATTATTCTAACTTTTTTGTTCTTAAATACTTTAAATTCAATTTTATTTACCATGCTCACATTCCTTTATATTCGTTCATATATTCTTTTCCTAAACAATTTTCCGATTTAATTTTGTATTTATCAAAACTGCTAAATACAGCAAGTCTTAAAGTTATAAATTTTTAATCACTTTTAAGTATTTAAATTTGCTTATTATCAATAAATCAAATTATTTTTTTTAAAAGTCTATTTTTGTAAAGTATGGTAGGTTATTTAAAATTAACTTTTATTTGTTCTTTTCAAGAACTCTTGTTCAATTTGTTTCATGTAGTTATTAACTTCATCGGGATTTTTGATAATTACACTTAAATATTGTTTTAGTTCATTTAAATAATTAATATCTTTTTTTTCGGTAGCAATTTGCACATTTACTTCGATAAAATCTTCAATTTTACTAATAGCATATTTTCCATATTTACTCTGAAACATTGGGAAGTTTTCTGCAAAATACTGACTATAAGGTGATTTAATATCATTTATTCCATAAATAAACATAGTAAATGATTTTAAAGAATCAATTGTATTTGGAGGCAGTTCTTTAAAATATTCCTTTGCAATATCTCTTATGCTAATTTCTTGTTCATTAGCTAAAGTAGCATATTCATACAAAAACAATTTATCTCTTTCTCCTTTTTCAAATTTCTTTTTAGCAATATTATATCTTGAATTTTCAGGATCAATAATTTCTTTACCTAAAAATAAAAAGTCGTTAATATCTTTAAATCCCATTGCTTTTTTTAATACTTCACCTTTTTCATTCAAGAAAAATAATGTAGGAAATGCTTCTACAGGGTAAAGTTTATTAAATTCAATACCTTGAGGTGATTGCATATTCATTTTTAAGCAAATAAAATTTTCATTATAATATTTAGAAACAGCTGAATCTAAAAAAGTATAAGACGCCATTCGTTTGCAAGGTCCACACCAAGTAGCATAAGCATCAACAAAAATTTTTCTTTTATTTTTTTTCGATAATTCTAGTGCTTTTTGCCAATCATCTTCAATAAAATTTATTCCTTGAGAATTTATATTATTAAGTAAAAATAAGATTGATATAATAAGTAAAAGATGTTTTTTTAAAATCATATTCGAATTTTTAAATATTTTTCATATTTTGTTTTGCTTGTTTTGCTAGTTCTGAGGCAAAAACAAATTCATTTAATTCTTTATTGTTAGTATATAAAATTTGAGTTTTATCGCCTTCCCACCATATTTTTCCATCATGAATAAAATAAATATAATCGGCAATACTCATAACTGAATTCATATCGTGAGTATTTATAATTGCAACCATATCAAATTCAATAGCAATTTCTTTTATGAGATTATCAATTATTAAAGAAGTTTTAGGGTCTAAACCAGAGTTAGGTTCATCGCAAAATAAATAACGAGGTTTCATAACAATAGCTCTTGCAATAGCAACTCTTTTCATCATACCACCACTTAAATGCGATGGATATAATTTATTAACATTATTAAGATTAACTCTTTTTAAGCAAAAATTAACTCTTTCAATTTTTTCTTCGTACGAATTTTCAGTAAACATTGTTAAAGGGAACATTACATTTTCTTCAACAGTCATCGAATCAAACAAAGCACTTCCTTGAAACAACATTCCAATTTCTTTTCTAAGTTCTCTTTTTTCAACTACCGACATTGAATTTAAGCTTCGGTTATCATAAAATATGTCGCCAGAATCAATTTTATGAATACCAAGTAAGCATTTTAATAAAACTGTTTTACCTGTACCGCTAGAGCCAATTATCATATTTGCTTTGCCAGAATTCATCGTAACAGAAATGTTTTCGATAACAGGTTCGCCAGAGAATGATTTTGATATATTTTCAGCCCTAATCATGACAATAATAATTGAGTAAGAATATAATTCATAACAAGAATAGCAATCATGCTGAAAACAACAGCTTTAGTGCTAGCTTTACCAACATCTAATGCACCACCATAAGCATAATAACCATGATAAGAAGATATAGAAGAAATTGCAAAAGCAAAAAACAAACTTTTAAAAATAGAATAAAAAATATCGAAAGGTTTAAAGTCAAGCTTTAATCCGTAAATAAAGTCGGCACTTGAAATAAGGTCTAAAGACATTCCTAATAAATAACCGCCAGTTATGGCAAAAAACATACTGATAATTACTAAAAAAGGCATAATAAAAACAGCAGCAGCAATTTTAGGTAAAATTAAATAAGAAGGAGCATTAACGCCCATAACTTCAAGAGCATCAATTTGTTCGGTAACCCTCATAGTGCCAATTTCAGATGCAATACGAGAACCTACTTTGCCCGATAAAATTAAACATAAAACAGTAGAAGAAAACTCTAAAATTACCGACTGACGAGCTGTGAAACCTATAAGATAAACTGGTGTTAAAGGGCTATCAAGGTTGTTAGCTGTTTGAATAACAACAACAGCACCCATGAAAACAGATATAATCAAAATTATTCCTAATGATTGTATCCCAATAGCATCAATTTCTTTTAATGTTTGCTGAAAGTAAACCGAATAGTTTTCGGGTTTTCTAAAAGCTTCTCTCATCAATGAATAATATCTACCAATATGTAATAGTAATTTCTTCATTATTTTTCTAATTGTTGTTCTTCTATTTTAATTCCTACATCGGTAATTCCCTCTAAAATACCTTTTGGAGCCCTCATGCCTTGTGTAAATTCAAATTTGTAATCTCCTTTAAAAGGGAAAATAAAGTTGCTCCTGTATGGCATTTGATATGTATATAAACTGCCAAACCCATTGCCAAGCCATTTTCCATTAGGGTCAACCAATACGCATTCAACAGTATCGGCAAAAACCATATTATTAGGATAATAAACTTTAATAAATAAAAAAAGGTTATTGTAAGAATAAGATTCGTTACATCTTAAATTAATATATAATTTATGAAGCGAAACGGTATCATTAATATTCACATTGAAAGTTGCAGCATTTTTTTCTTCCCATTTATTATCAGGAACAGGTTGAAATTCATCATAAACTGTTGAGTTTTTACAAGAGTAAAAAAATGTAATTAGAGCAATAAAAACAAAAATTCTCATATTAATTTTGAATATTATTTTGTTGTGGAATATTTTTTTTCTTTTTTTTCTTTTTCTTCTTTTTGTCAAATCTTGTTAAACTATCTTGACCTACAACATTCTCATAATCAGGTGCTTTTTCAATTAAATCATCTTCCTTCTCGCTAATAAAATCTTCTGGATATTGATTGTTCTTATTCATTTTAATTATTTCGAGAACACTATCAAGTGATAATTCTATAAAAAGTTCTGGTTTAAATTCATACGAATACCATAAAATTCTTTTGTAAACATCTAGTTTTATAAAATTAGCTACACCTTTTTTAGTAACTAATTTAGTATTTGTTTCAGGAAATTCTTTAAGAGCATCAATATAAGAAGCTAGTTCGTAGTTTAAACAGCATTTTAGTTTTCCGCATTGACCTGCCAATTTTAATGGATTAAGAGCTAATTGTTGATCTTTAACAGACACAGTGCTAACTGATTTAAAGTCGGTATGGCACGAAGAGCAACATAATTCTCTTCCGCAAGAGCCAATTCCGCCTAATCTTCCAGCTTCTTGTCTTGCACCAATCTGCCTCATTTCAATTCTTATTTTAAAAGTCTCGGCATAATCTTTAATTAAAATTCTAAAATCAACTCTACCTTCGGCAGTATAGTAAAATATTGCTTTTGTTTTATCGCCTTGAAACTCAACATCTGATATTTTCATATCTAATTTATGATTAGATGCTATTATACGAGCTTTGTATAACATTTCAACTTCTTTTGATAAAGCATCTTCCCATTTTTCAATATCATTAAGTCTAGCTTTGCGATATATAATTGGTAAACTGTCTTCTTTTAACTCTTTTTCTTTTATTTTTAATTGATGTTGAGCTAGTTTTCCTATTAATGAAACAAATCCGATGTCGTAGCCTGGTGACGTAGATACAACAACAATATCTCCAATTTCTAATTTTAAATTGTTTTCATTTTTATAAAATTCTTTTCGGCTATTTTTAAATCTAACTTCAACAATACTCGAAATACTTTCACCTACTGTAGAATGAATCTTATTTAACCAATCGAAGCTATGTAATTTAGCCCAACCAAATTTTTGATTACAACATCTATTTTGATTATTTTCATCTTTAATAATTTTCTCACAACCACGTGATTTAAATTCTATGCAATCATTAAAAGAGTTATAATTTAAATTATTTTTTTCTGTATTATCATCCATTTTAAATTCTTTCTATTTTGGTCAGAGTGTATGTCTATTAATAATCATAATTTTAGATTTTAATGAGCATTTTCTCTGTTTAATTATTGTTAAATTTCATTCGCATTTTTTAGTTATTAGCTAAATTTTATGCTAAAAAAAATGCTTGTCAAAGATATAGTTATTTTTTCAATTATCAAAATTTGATAAAAATTCAATAGTTAATAGAAAATAAGCTTATTTTCTTAATAAAGCATTCATTTTTAGAGACAAATCAATAAAAACTATTTTTTGATTAACATTTCTTTCAATATGGTAAAAAGCTTTGTTAATTTCATTAATTATTGCTTCAATGTTTTTCATATTGATAAAAGGCGAAAACTTTTTAACAAAATCAAATTCTTCGCCAGACAACCTTATCATACTTACGGCATTATTATTTAAAAGCAAACATTCTCTAATAATACTTTGACCATAAGTTAAAAAACCCTTTTGTTTTTCTCGTCCTTCAGATGAAAACTTATTAGCCCAAGTAATAAGTTCTAACACATTTCCCGAATAGCACATTCTCATCCAATCTCGATAAGTATTAAAATTTAAATTGTCGTTATTTTCGGTAAGAATTAATGCTTTATTGTAATTACCATCGGCAATAAAAACTATTTGATTAATTTTATCTTCGGTTAATTGATGCTTTTTAGCAATATTACTTTTAATATCATTATCATTAAGTTTCCTTAATTTAATAATTTGAACTCTTGAAATAATTGTTGGTAAAAGGCTAATATCATTTTCGCATACTAAAAAAAACAATGTTTTTTCGGGTGGTTCTTCAAGTATTTTTAATAATTTATTAGATGCCCTCGAATTCATTTTTTCGGGTAACCAAATAATAATTATTTTATAATCAGCTTCATACGATTTTAAATTTAGTTTTTTAATCATAGAAGAGCTTTCTTCGACACCAATTAAAGCTTGTTTGTTTTCCGAACCAATTTTTACCATCCAATCGTTTAATCCAAAATAAGGATTTTCGGTAAGAATTTCACGCCATTCGGTTAAAAAATAATCCGAGTTAGGTGTTTCTTTCGATTTTGAAATAGGAAAAATAAAATGTAAATCGGGGTGAGCAAAATTGTTAAATTTTTTACAAGATTTGCATTCACCACAAGAATCGTTTTCTTGTTTATTTTCACAACAAATATATTGGGCAAAAGCTAATGAAATAGGTAAAGAGCCACTACCTTCGCTTCCTAAAAACATTAAAGCATGAGCTATACGGTTAGCACTAACCATTTTAACTAACTCATTTTTAAGGTTTTCTTGACCTATAATGTCTTTAAAAAGCATTTATTTTATTGTTCAGATATTGTATAGTTATAATATTCCATTACTTCGTTAACCAATAATCTTTTACAAGAATCTTCAATAATTAATTTTGCTTTTTCTTTGTTGTCTGCATCAATGTAAAATGTTATATGTTTACCTATTCTTACGTTTGATATTTCTGATAAACCAATATTTTTTAAACTTGATGTTACTGCTTTTCCTTGTGGATCAAGTAATGCTTCTAATGGCATAATGTCAATTTCTGCTTTAAATTTCATAAATTTTAATTTGTTTTAATAAAAAAATTATTTGTTATAGATATCAATATATAAAGAATTACAATTATTGGTATTGCAATTAAAAATTGCCATAATAAAAGCAAAACCGATAAAACTAAAAAAATATATATTATTAAATTTTTTTTCAAATTTAGTGATTTTATTTTTAATGAAAACATTGGAATATTAACTATTAACATAATAGATATAAATATTGTTGAAAAAACTAAAAACAAAATGTTTTCAAAAAAGCATATATTTATAATTCCCAGTGGCTTATAGTACAATATAAAAGGTAAAGATCCAAAAAACATAGCACTCATTGGAGTAGGAAGACCTATAAAACTATCGGTTTGTCTTAAATCAATATTAAATTTTGCTAGTCGTAAAGCAGAAAAAGCCGGTATAATTAAGGCAATATAAGGTAAAAAAGTATTAAACGAATATTGTTTTAATAATGAATACATTAATAATCCAGGTAAAACACCAAATGAAATCATGTCCGATAAGGAATCTAGTTGTTTTCCTATTTCAGATTTAGCATTTAATAGTCGGGCAAATAATCCATCAGAAAAATCGAAAATTAGTGCAGGAACTATCATTAAAGAACCCAATAATAAAAGGCCTTCAATAATAAAAATAATACCAATAAATCCACACGATAAGTTTAATATGGTTATGAAATTTGGTATGTTATTTTTAATGCTTTTTACAATCATTTATTTTAAATAAAATTTACTTATGCAAAACTACTTAAATCAATTTATCTTAATATTATTTTTTTACAATATTTAATAAATATTTAAATAAAAATAAATTTGAAAACACTTTTGTTGCTTTTGCTCTATTAAAATTGGACAAAGATTTCTGTTTAATTTAATAATTTCTAATTAATTTAATTGTTTTTATTGTTATTCTTTGAACTAGCGGTTCGCGGTTTTTTTATTTTATTATTTGGGGTTAACTCTCAGATTGTTATTGACTTACATTTTTATTTTTTATTTTTCTATTTTGTTTATTAAAAGCATTAATATCTATTTGCTTTTAATAATTGCATCTAATTTTTTTATAATAGAATTATGTTACGACAGATAAAAAAATATATTTTTGTGAAAAAAAAAGTGAAACACTGATAAAAAATGATTATTAAATTTTTAGCATATTTCTCAATTTTCAATCTCATTCTTTTATCATTATTCCTTTTATTACGTGAAAAAACACGAAAATCAGGGATATTTAATATTGCAATATCAATGCTAATTGTTGCATACACTCAATGGATAGTATTGTTATTTTATACAGGAGAAATAAAACAATTTCAATACTTAGCTTATTCCGAAGGAATAGTTTTTTATTTATTCGCACCATTATTCTACTTATATATACTAAAACTTATTGGGGATTTACCTAAAAAACCTATTAAATATTTGGTTCATTTGCTACCTGCTATCCCAGGTTTAATATTTTATTTGGTATACATAACAGGCTCGCCCGAAATGCGTATTTATTCAATTGAAACTAAATACTGTGGCGTATTACCCGATGTTTTGTTGAATATTACAGGCGTTTCAATACAAATATTTTATCTTATTTTGTCAGTAATAAAACTTAATAGGTTTAAAAAAATAATTTGTGATAATTACTCAAATTTTAGACAAACAGAAATACAATGGATTTATTTTCTTTTAACAGCATTTATTTTATTATCAGTTTCATATTTATTTTTTATTAATTTTTTAAACGATAAAAAGCAAGTTGATCTTATAACTTTAATGTCGCTCGATTTTTTGTTTTTGGCAATATTTGTAAAAAATCTTATTTATCCATTTGGAATTGTACCTATTGTAGAAGGAAAGTCGGTTTTAGATGATAGTGAATATTTAGATAACAATCAAATAGTTGCTGATAATGAGATAGATAAGTATGAAAATAAAAATGAATTACCTTGTAATGAACCAATTGAGCAATTAAAACAACAAAACGAAACAAATAAGCAAAATAAATTAACCGATACAGGAGTTGATTGCTATTATAATAAACTTGTAAAATATATGGTTGACGAAAAACCATATTTAGACCCAAATCTTAATTTAACAAAACTGTCGAGTTCTTTAAATGCATGTTCGCATAATATTTCACTAACAATAAATCAAAAATTTCAACAAAACTTTTTCGACTTTATTAATTCATATCGTGTTGAGGAAGCAAAAAAACAGCTTAAAAATATTAAGCAAAACAACCTTACAATAGAAGGAATTGCTTTCGATTCGGGATTCAACTCAAAAGCAGCATTTTACAGAGCATTTAAGAAGAATACGCAATTAACCCCTTCTGAATTTGTTAAAAATAATCAATAATTATAGTTTATAAAATATTGTATTTCAGGGTATAAAATGTGTCCCACTTTCGTAAAAGTGAGAATTAGGTTTTGTTTTTATATAATACATTCGCCACTTTAAAACAAAATTTGAGAATGTTGCAGGGCAAAAAAACATTAAAAAACTATATAAATAACTGAC
>CAZJKL010000027.1:0-37370 GCA_964546655.1 uncultured Bacteroidales bacterium
ATGTTTTACAAAGTTACATTTTTTTATTTACTCCCCAACTTTTGTCCGTGACCCGATAAAGTTCGTAAGTCAGAAAAAAATGAAATTGCAAAAAGCATGAAATCACAAGGCCTAAACATTGAAATAATAATAAAATCAACAGGTTTATCTAGAGAAGAAATAGAAAGTTTATAGAAAGCCTTACAGCTAGCAATACGTTGAAGAGCTACCTTCTTTTAATAGACAATAATTTTTCTTGCAGTTTTATATGATTTAGAATAAAAATACAAGTAATATATTCCTGATTTTAAGTTACTTATGTCTTTTGTTAAATGAATTTTATTTTCATTAATTTTACTTTCTAATAAAGATAAAACTTGTCCGGTAGAGTTTAATAAATATATATCTAATGGTTCGGTTTTATCTTTAGAATAATATTCGATATTAATAATGTTATCGGCAGGATTTGGATAAACATTAATTGTTTTATTGCTTTCACTGTATGATTTAATGTTAACTGTTAATGAACTGTCGATAATAGCAGGAAAAATAATTGAGTCGAGATAAACACAATCATTAAATTGTGAAATAGAATAATCTTTTTTATAAACCCATTTAAAATTATGATAACCTCTTTCAACATAATGCTTTGCTTTAGTCCAAAAAGCTTGTTCGCCCGACCATTGATAAATTAATTTATTATCAACATAAAATATTAATTTATCGGCATAATCTTCACTTGAAGTTTTGTAATAAAACGATATAGTGTCGGCAACAGTATGTAAATCAATAGATAACTCAGAAGTGCCATTATCTTTTATTTTTCCTGATCTTGCAGAATAATTACCTTCACAAACTGTATCTTGTTGTGTAGTCCATTTATTATTAGATTCGTTAATCCATTTGAATTTTGAGAAATTATTAGTTTCAAAATCTTCTATCAAAGAACCAATTCCTAAAAAAAGTTTAGTTGAATCAATATAATTTTTTTGATAAGCAATAGCTTTTAAAGCTAAAACTTCACCAATTACAGCATTTTCTTTTACAAATATTTTGAAAACACCTGTTTTTACCGAATCAGAAGGAATATTAGAAATAATAACCGAATCGGTTAAAATAGTAACATTATCTAAAACAGAATTTAATTTACAAACAACATTTTTTGCTTCAGAATTACCATTATTTTTAACTTTTAAATGAATATAAGCTGTATCATTAGGACTTAAATTAGATACATATCTGCCTTCATAATTCTTTAATTTACAGTCAATTAAATCTAAAATAGGAGCGTTTACCGTAGAATAAAAATATTGTAAATTATTTTGTTCAGTATTGTTAATTTTAATGTTTAATTCGCTTAATAAAGAATAGTTATTCTCTATAAAATAATCAACTTTAAAGGCAAAAGCACTGTCGATAACAATACTTTCTAATGAATCTAATTGAGTAATAGATTCAACACTATCAATTAGAGTAATATAATTAGAGTTATTATTTAATAAAATTTTAATATCATTTGCCTTAACATTGCCAGAATTTTTAATGTTTATATTTACATAAATTAGTTCATCATAATCAATTTTTTTATTGTCATTACCCGACATATCGTTAATATTGTATGAAATAATATTTATTAAAGACTGATTAGGCGATACAATTTGAATAGAATCAAAAATTGGAATTTTATTTTGAGCAGTGAAAACAATATTGCAATATCCTGTGTCAATTAAAGGGTTTAAAGCAATTTCTAAAAAACCATCTTTATCGGTAAATCCTGAGCCATAAATAGAATCATTTTTAGTAATTGCAACTAAAGTATAAGGAGAAGCTGTAATAAGCATAAATTCTTGGTCGGGAGTAATTTTTTTCGAATACGAAACATCGTTATTAGAAGGTATTGAAAGATAAGGCATTAAAGAAGGGTCTCCGAGTAAATTGTAAATTTCCCAATAATAATTAATATCAGTCGATTGAGATGAGCTAACCGATAAATTTCCTGCAAAAAGCATTTGCCCTAAAGTTATAAACCATTCTTCGGGTGCTTCGTTATGAGTGTGAAACAAGCGGTCGAAAACACCAAGTTCAGATGTATTATAAGAAGGATTAACAGTTATATCAGAAATTCCTATAGACCACCAATAATCTTCGTCCCAAAAAGTATTGTTTGATGCTCCAATAAAAGCTAAAGCTCCTTTTTTATCGGCCTGAACAAAGGCTTCGCCTAAGCATTTAGGATAATTATAGCTTCCTGTTTTACAGGCATTTGATATAATAATTGGATATTTATTTTCATTGTTTAAAAGATACATATTATCAACAGTAAAATGAGGATTCTCCCATCCATAAACAGAACCATGAGCAGTGTAATTTACAAACCCAACTCCATTGTTAATGTTTGTAATTATATTTCCAATTGCATTTCCAGAACCTGGATGATAATAACTATAAGTATTATTGTAATTATTAGAGCTATTAAAATAAGTTGAATTCAGGTAGTTTACTTGACCGTTTGCATAAGTAGGTGCAAATGACTCATCAACACCAGCTACTAAAACAGCATTAGATAAAAAATCACTATTGCTAAACTGATATTTTTCGTATTGAATAATTTTATTTATTTGAATAATTAAATCATTTGTGTCTGACGCAGAAAGCCTTCCATAAAAAACATCGGGAATATAATCTCCTGTGTATTCGGCATAGTATAAATCGGTGTAATGGCTGTCTGTTAGACCATTAAAAGCAGGGATAAAAGAAACATCTCCGACCAATAAAAGAAAAGTGGCTGCGGGATTTGTTTCAGTAGCACTATTATATAAATTAGTTAAATAAGTTTTTATCGAATCTTTAGTCTTTCCAACATTATTGTTGTTTGTATATAATTCAATTACCTTATAACCTTTTTCAGTTTTCCATTTAATAAAAGGTTGTAAAGCATGTTTAAAAATGGAGTCCGAAACAATAATATATTTAATAGGATTGTTTTGATTTAATACTTTTGTTCCGAGTAATTCGATTTTATTAATTTTGTTTATATTGTTGAAATATAATGAGTTATGAGAGTTGTTTAATGCGTTGGTTTTTTCTATGTCAGAGTTTTTGTATTCGATTTTTGCTTCAATTACTTTCGAAATTATTATAGAATTCTTTGTAGGATTATATTGAATAGGATTCACATTTATTTTAGCTAATCTTTTGCCATGCATTTCACCAATAATTTCATAAGTAATAGTTGGTTTTGATAAATAAAAATCGGAGTTATAAATTTCGTTATTAAAATAAAACTTTAAACTATCGGGGTTTATGCTTTTTGAAATACTTGGTTGCTTAGGAATTAGTTTTAAATTGTTATAATTATTTAAACTTATTTCGGTAGTTTCGATATTATTATAACTAATAACAAGTTCAGCATTTTGTGGAATTTCGATAATTTTTGATATAGCCATTAATTCGGGGCTACCAATTTCGCCTGATGCAGAATAACCAGCGATAGTTATTTTATTGTATTGATAATCAGATAATTTAACTTGTTTAATGTCTATTTGAGAGATATTACTTTTTAAAAAACATTCATATTGTGTATTCGAAATTATCTCTAATTTTGATTGAGAATCATCAAATAATATAGTTTGACCATTTAAAAAAATGTAGTTAAAAATTAAAAATAAAAATGATAAAGTCTTATTCATTTAATTCTTTTTATCAAATATACTATTTTTTGATGTCATAATCAATCTCTTTTGAGTCAATAATATCAGTTTCTTTCAATATTTTAACAGTTATTTTATTTGATTCAGACTTGCCAATTTTTATTATTTTACTTTCATTAGGGGCAATAACTTCGTTTCTAATAATCTCATTATTAGCGTTTAATACATTAATTTTAATAGCATAATTGTTCTTATTTTCAATAAAAAACGACTTGTTTTCATATATAGGTTTAATAATTATATTGTTCAAATTATTGTTGTTTTGTGTTGTAGTAATAATTCCTAAAGTATAGTAACCTTTTTGTAATTTATTAATGCTTAAATATCCATTATATTGGTCGCCCATAATTTTCGACGGAATAATATTCCAATTATTGCTGTTAAATTCTCTATATAAAAGCACAAGAGAGTCTTTAGATTTGTTAGATTTCAGAAGGTTATTGTCAAATATAGTATCATTAAAAATAGTGTCTTTTAAATAGCTGAAATAAACTTCATAATTATTTATTTCAGGAAATATTCCATTTATGGTCCAATATCTAGAATTTGAAACTTTAACATTTTCAACGTTTTTAGCATTTGGAGAAATCCAGTTATGCGTAATAAAAAGTAAAACCGAATCCTTCTTTATATTATTAATTTTACAATCAATTAAAGTGTTGTAAAAATTGTAAACACCATTTTTCTTTATAACCACAAAATCTTTTGTTGTAGCGTCCATTAAATCATTATCTCGGTCTAAAATAACACATTCAGGAGCAAAGTTTAAGTTAAAAGAGCCATTATATTTTTCATCAAAATTAATAAGAGTGTCTAAACAATTCCAGTTTTTATCATAAACCGAAATTTTAATTCTGTTGTTTTTTATAAATGATCTTTTGTTTAATAATCGCTGATTTACAGATAATTCCAAATTGTATTTTAAGTTATTTGTAGAGTTAACTTTAAAGTTTTCAATAGCAAAATGAGCAAAACCAGAGTCATAAACCCAACCATAAAAAAACTCATTTAAATTTGTTTTAGTGTATTCGTTTAAAGTTGCAATTAAATCAACTGTTGATGCATTCGAAAACTTATATTTTTCAATATACTTCCTTACAGCATAAAAAAACAAACTATCATTATTAATATATTTTCTTAAGCTATGAATTATATCAGCACTTTTGTCATAAACAGTTGTACCATAGGTGATTTCATGCGGAATTCCATAAACAGGATAATAGCCATTATCATTAATATGAGCAAGAGTTAAAACATTAAAGTGATTTTTTTTCACATGCTCATAATATTCATTTTTACCATAAAGAAATTCTTTGTAAAGAGGTTCACAGTAAGACGCCCAACCTTCGTTAAGCCACATTTCTTTTGCATTACTGCAAGTAACTAAATTTCCAAACCAACTATGCGAAAGCTCGTGAGCCATAAGCGATTCATATTTAAGCGTTCCATCAATTACATTATAAGGATAAGAAATGCAAGTAGCATGTTCCATAGCACCACCAGCAAAAGGAATAACAGCAAATCCAATTTTATTCCATTCGTATTCGCCAAATAAATCCTGATAAATTGATGCAATTATATTAAGATTAGAAAATGATTTTAATGTATTAGTCTTTAAGTTCGGATAAGTATAAATTTCGATAGGAATTTTCTTCTGATTATAATTCAAAGTATCATAAAGTAAAATGTAATTATTAACCGAAACACTCGCTAAATAAGTAGGAATAGGTGTTTTAAGTTCCCAAAAATAAGTTTTATTGTTAGATACATCGGAGTTAACTTTTAATAATTCGCCATTGCAAACAGCTGTGTAATAACTCGGAACTTTAATTGCAAAATTATAAGTAGCTTTATCGGTAAAATTATCAACACATGGAAACCAAACACGTCCGTAGTTATGGGGATTATCTTTAAAGCCAATACCTAAATTATATGCATAATGGTTGCCAATATAAAAACCACCCCAACCAGAAGGGTCAATTTTGGGAGTACCTTTATAATAAACTAAAATATAAGCAGTATCATTTTTGTTTAACTTAAAATCAATATTTAAAGTTTGTTGTAATTGATTAAAAGTTAAATTTTTCTTATTAGAAGTTATCGAGTCAACTTTTAAACCTTCAAAATCTAAAACTATTTTATTTAAATCCTTTTCAGAAGTTAATTTAAGTTCACAAAAACCATCAATTTTTTTGTTCTCAAAATCTAAAATATTTAAATTAATATTATAATTAATAACATTTAATGAATCGCTATTAAACTTATTTTGAGAAAATAAATTGCTCGTAAATAAGATGCAAAAAATAAGTTTTAAAAATCTCATTATTAAATATTTATAAAGATTATGGGAATAATAACTTTAAGTTAGTTCAAGAACAGCTTTAACAGCATTTTCGGCACCAATTACAATATCATAAATACTAGAATCAACCATATAGCATGGACTAGTAACAATTTTATTTTTTATATCAACAACTATTTCGTGCTTAGAAGTAGTTTTATGAGTAGCACCCATTTTTTGAGCAGCTAAAGAAGCATCGCTATTTTCACCAAGTGTTAATGTAATATTATTTAAAACTTTAGCTAAAATAATAGGAGCAATGCATAAAGCACCAATAGGCTTTTTTTTGTTAAACATTAATTCAACAGCTTTTGCAATGTCTTCATTAACAGAACAGTTAGCCCCTTTAAAAGCATAATCGCAAAGGTTTTTTGCAGCACCATAACCACCAGGTATAATTAGAGCATCTTCTTGTCCAACAAAATCACTTAAAGGCTTAACTTTACCTCTTGCTATTCGGGCAGCTTCGACTAGTATATTTCTTTTTTCTTGCATAACCTCACCATTTAAATGGTTAATAACATGAAATTGGTTACGGTTAGGAGCATAGCAAGTATATTTAGCACCTAATTTATCAATAGCAATTAAAGTAGAAATAGCTTCGTGAATTTCAGAGCCATCAGAAGCTCCACATCCAGAAAGAATTACAGCAATGTTTTTACTCATATTAATAGTATTTTATTAAAAAAATTAAATGCAATTTTAAGAAATAAAGATAAATAAAATTAAAGTTAATGGCTTTATTTTTAAGATTATAATTTAAAACTGTCAATAAAAGCTTTTGCTTTTAGTAAACATTCATCATATTCATCAATAGCATTAGATAAACTCGTTATCGCACTTCCAACTTGATATGAAATGTATTTATTGTTGGTATTATATAAAATACTTCTAATAACAACATTAAAATCAAAATCTTTTTCGGGTGTAAAATAACCAAAAGAACCTGAGAATAAACCTCTTTTTGTTTTTTCGTAAATTTCGATTAGCTCCATTGCTTTAACTTTTGGAGCACCTGTCATTGAGCCCATAGGAAAAGCATTTTTAATTACATCGGTAATGGTGAAATTTCCATCCATTTCGGAACTAACCGTTGAAATCATTTGTTGTATATTTCTGTACGAGTAAATACCACATAACTCATCAACTTTAACCGAGTTTCTTTTAGCTGTTTTTGATAAGTCATTTCGAACCAAATCAACAATCATAATATTTTCGGAACGCTCCTTCGGATTGTTAAACAAATTATTTTTTAATTCTTCGTTTTCAGCTTTATCATTAGAGTTTTTTATGGTGCCTTTCATAGGTTGTGATATAATTTTATTTTCAACCTTTTTCATAAAACGCTCTGGACTAGCACTTAAAACATAAGTGTTATTTATTTTCGAAAAAACCGAAAATGGCATAGGTGATAATTTGCACAAATTTAGGTACAATTCTAATGGGTTAATTTCAATATTTTCAATATAAAATTCTTGACAAAAATTAATTTCATAAATATCTCCAATACAAATATGCTGTTTTAATTTGTTTATAATATCAATATATTCTTGTTTCGAAATTCGAGATTCAATATTATAATTATTCTTGCTTAAGTTGCTGTTAAATAGTGTTTTAGTATTGTTTATTTCTTCAAAAATACTTTCTATAACTAAATCATCATTATAATATTCAATAGTAAAACAATCGTTTGTTAATTTAAAAACATATTCGGGTTGATAAAAATAAATATCGGGCAGTTTAATATTGTCTGAATTGTTTGAATTTAGGTCTTCGATAATATTTTTAAGATCATAACCAAAGTAACCAAAAACCCAATCATTGCAGCTATAAATAAAATTATTTAAATCATTAAAAATAGTATTTAAATTATTGATAGATAGTTTGTTAATTTGTCCAACTGCTATTATATCGATAAAATTAGAGCTATTATCGTTCGGAATTAATGAATTAAAGTTATTACTATTTAGGTAGCAAAAGCTATCATTTTTAGTCAACCAAAATAGGAGGTTATTTTTAAAAGAAGAATAATTATGAATATGAAATTTTTTTAATTTTCTCATTTTTAAATTTTATG
Source organism: uncultured Bacteroidales bacterium (assembly GCA_964546655.1). Classification (GTDB taxonomy): domain Bacteria; phylum Bacteroidota; class Bacteroidia; order Bacteroidales; family CAZJKL01; genus CAZJKL01. Next base: position 8,108 of record CAZJKL010000027.1, read on the forward strand.
TAAAAACCAAAATAGGAAAATCAATTAGCTTTTAAAATCGAAAAATCTTTGTATTTCATTATAAATACAGACTTATTTTCAAATCCATCAAACTCGCCAATTTTCTCATATTCAAAATTCATTTGAAGCATTTTTTTTCTGAAAAATGGAAGGCTTTCGGTGTAGTTTGAACCATATTTATTCAGCATGGTTAAATAATAAAAAGCAATGTCGTATCCGTGAAAAGCATATTTCGAAGGTTCACAATTATACTTTTTAATATATTTTTCCATAAAATTAATAACTGCATCATTTGAATAATCGGTATAATCAGATGTAAAATAATGATAATTAAGACGTTCTAAAGAGTTTATGTCAATGTTTTCATTATCGGCAATACCTTCATACGAAAATAAAACAATAGGATAAATACCTCTATTAGGATTGCTTTTTAAACTTAATTTAGAAAGCATATCGTTAATATGAGCAGGATTTTCTAAAAACATAACAACTATTGTTGTGTCATTGCTAGTTAATCCACCTAAAACATTAAAAGCACCATTATTATAATTAAATTCTTTAACACTAATAGCTCTTAAGTTTTTATAATTTAGCATTTGAGATTTAAAAACCTGTGTATTATAGTCATTGCTCTCGCCGTTAACAATAATAATGTTTTTGTTTTTATATTTTTCGGCAATATATTTTGCTGTGTATTCAATTTTTGTTTTATCTAGAGGAAAAACTGAACTAACATTGCTATGAAATTTAAGCGAATTTTCATTTGTTTGATATGAAACCAATTTGATTTCTTTTTTATTAATATATTGCAATAAGAGATTAAAGCTTTCTAGAAAAGGTGGGCCTATAACCATATTCATTTCACCAAATTCTTGTCTTAAAATAATGCGTTTTACTTCTTCTGGGTCACCTTTAGTGTCATAAATATGAATCTTTGCAGATAAACCAATGTCTTTTAATGAGTCAATAGCAATTAAAATACCTTGTAAAAACTCAGTTGAAGCTAAAGAATTAGGGTTAATAATTTTAGTAACATCTTGTTCAATAATTTCACCATTTTCGATATAAGAATCAGCTCTTTCACAGTCAAAAGGCATTAAAAGAGCAATGTTATAAGTTGAAGGTTCAACAAAAGTATTTGCCGGTACAATATTGCTCGAATCTGTTTTTGTTTCGCTTAAAGCCGCTGTGCTATCAGATACTTTAATGCTATCGGCAATTTTTTGACTTTTGTTTTCTTTTGTTGTAGGTATGTTAATATATTCACCAACTTTAGGATAAACTAAATTAGGGTTTACTGCCTGTATTTCATTAATTTGTAAATTGTAAAGTTTTGAAATAGAATAAAAAGTTTCTTTCTTTCCAACAAGATGTTTAAAAGTAACTATTTCAGGTTTTTTCATTACAATATCATCAGTTTTAACAACTTCTTTTTTAGGAATTTTAAGCTCATAACCAAGAGGTAAGTTTTGACCTGCACCAGGGTTTAATTCAATAATATCAATGATTTCAACATTATATTGTTTTGCAATCGAATAAAGAGTATTTCCGGGTTGAACAACATGAACAGTATAATTAACTTTATTTTCAGGTTGAATATTTTTATAGATATATCTAATTTTAAGAATCATTTTAGGTTTAATGCCATTAAGAGCAATAGGATTATCATCTAAAATATCGATAATTGCAACGTCATAAGCTTTAGAAATACTGTATAAAGTTTGACTTTTTAAAACCTCGTGTAAATAATATTTTTTGCCATCAACAATTGAAACTATATTGTTTTTATTCTCGATTTCAACTTGCGAATAAATATTATTGCTAAAAACAACTATGATAAATGAAACTAATATTATTTTCAATAAATTCATCTTTTCGTTTTTTATTATTCCCATTCAATTGTTGCAGGAGGTTTAGAGCTAATATCATAAACAACTCTATTAACGCCTTTAACTCTGTTAATTATATTATTCGAAATTTTTGCAAGAAACTCATAAGGTAGTTTCGACCAATCTGCTGTCATTCCATCAGTTGAACCAACGGCACGTAAAGCAACAACATTTTCATAGGTTCTTTCATCGCCCATAACACCAACCGATTGAATAGGAAGTAGAATTGCTCCAGCTTGCCAAACTTCATTATATAAATTATCTTGTTTTAATCCTTCAATAAAAATATAATCAACTTCTTGTAAAATTTTAACTCTTTCTTCGGTTATTTCACCTAAAAGTCTAATAGCTAAACCAGGACCTGGAAAAGGATGTCGGTTTAATATTTTTTTGTCAATTTCTAATTTGTTTCCAACTCTTCTTACTTCGTCTTTAAACAACATATTAAGTGGCTCAACTATTTTTAAGTTCATTTTTTCTGGTAAACCACCAACATTATGATGCGATTTAATTGTAGCCGAAGGACCTTTAACCGAAACCGATTCAATAACATCAGGATAAATAGTTCCTTGAGCTAACCATTTAACATCTTTAATTTTTAAAGCTTCTCTTTGAAAAACATCAATAAAAATTTTACCTATCGATTTCCTTTTTAATTCAGGGTCTGTTATTCCTTTTAAATCATTATAAAATTCATCTTTTGCATCTATTCCAATAACATTCAGCCCCATTCCTTTATAAGAATCTAAAACAGATTCATATTCATTTTTTCTTAATAAGCCATTATCAACAAAAATGCAATATAACTTTTCGCCAATAGCTTTGTGTAATAATACAGCAGCTACAGTAGAATCAACGCCTCCCGAAAGACCTAAAACAACTTTGTCATTATTAATTGTTTTTTTAAGACCATCAATAGTTGTTTCAATAAACGATTCAGAAGTCCAAGATTGCGAACATTTACAAATATCAACAATAAAATTTTTAATTATTTTAGGACCTTCTTCAGAATGAAAAACTTCGGGATGAAATTGCAAACCGTAAGTTTCTTCATTATTTATTTTATAACCTGCAACTTCAACGTCATTTGTGCTTGCGATAATTTCGCAGTTATTAGGTAAATTTAAAATAGTATCACCGTGCGACATCCAAACTTGAGAACCATTTGTTAAATCAGCAACAATTTTATTATTTGTGTCAATATAAGATAAATTAGCTCTACCATACTCTCTAATTTTTGAAGCTATTACTTCTCCACCAAAGTTATGAGCTAAAAACTGAGCACCATAACACAAACCTAACAAAGGCATTTTACCTTTTATTTCTTTTAAGTTTGGAGTAGGAGCATCTTTATCTTTAACAGAGAATGGACTTCCAGATAGAATAACGCCTTTAATGTTATTATTAATCTTTGGTATTTTATTATAAGGATGAATTTCGCAATAAACATTCAACTCTCTAACTCTTCGTGCTATCAATTGCGTATATTGTGAGCCAAAATCTAAAATTAATATTTTCTCTTCCATTATCTTTTATTATATATTCTAAAAATTTCCTCAAAAATATATAATTTATTTTATTCTAAAATGATTTTTCCAATATTAGAAGTATTCATACTCAAAAAAATAAACAATTTTAGATTCTTCTTTGTTTCTTTCGTTTGATATTCGATAAAGCATATATTTTTCAATTTTCTCTAAAATACCATTTTTAAGATAAGAATATTTTTCAATTGTTTTTTCAACACCTTTCGAATATTCTATTATTTCACTCAATTGTTTCTGATTATTTATTGTGTCATAAATATAGTTATATGAAAATTTAATTCCACTAGCCGAAATATATTCCACCAAATTCTTTGTTTCATCATATTGAAAGTCTTCAAATAAATTAGATTCGGAACTAGTTTCTTTTGCAATAATTTCGCTAATTAGCCCTTGCGAATTGTATTTATATTGTTTTGTTAAAAAAACCGAATTAGCATTACTATGTTCTTCTGATAAAATTTGATCAATATCATTATATTTTTTTACATACATTTCAATTAATCTATTGTTTATAGTAGTAATTTTATTTTGTTCTCGACCTAATCGGTCATATTGATAAACTGTTTTTATTGTTTGCCCTTCACTATTTGTTCTATAAGTTAAAATTATTTGACCCATATCATTATAAATATATTCTTCGTGGTCTAATGAAGTAATAACACCATTAAACTTGTAAGTTTCTTGGCCTTTTAATAAGCCATTTTCGTCAAATATTAATTTATATCGTTTTTCGGTTGTGCTATTTTTAGTATTAATAGTGTATTTGGTGATTGTTTTTATTCGCTTATTTTTAGCAATTTTAAATAAAATATTTTTTTCATCAATTTGCTGTGAAAATGCTGTAAAACAATAAATTATAATTATTTGAATTATGAAAAATATTTTATAAAACATACACTAGAATTTATCTTAGCGTAAATATAAACATTTATTCATAAAAGATTAATAATAAACATTTTAATTTTAAGAAAATAAACGTAAAATACTTTTTGAGATTTTTTTTGTCTTGGTTGAAAATATATACTATTTTTGAGAAATTTTTTTTAAAACTTGTAGATATTTAAACTGATATATAATTATTATAAGGGATTAAAGGTATATAATATTAATCTTTGTTTTTTGCTGCAAATGTTTAAAGCTTGATTAAATGTTAGTTTTGTATGGGAGTTGTAATAAAAAGATTTAATTATAATATATGAAAATTTAAAAACAAATTAATAATGAAAAAGAATATTTTTATTTTAGGATTTTTATTTTTAAGCACCTTTACGTTTGCTCAGAATAATATAGAATTATTGAAAGATTTTCATAATGGGGCAGGAGGTTATTATTATATTTATGAGATGTTCTCATGGAAAGATCGTGGGCTTCAGTTATTTACAATGAGCGATGCGAATTTGGGTACCGAACTCTATGTTAGTGATGGAACTACCGAAGGAACTAAGCTTTTAAAGGATATAAATCTTGGCGAATATGGAAGTTCTCCTGAATATTTATGTGTTTTAGGTGATTTTGTTTATTTCAGAGCCTTTAGTCCAAGTTCTGGTCTTGAATTATGGAAAACAGATGGCACAGAAGAAGGAACTATTTTGGTTGATAATTTAAATGTTTTAGGCGATGCACTTGGCGTTTTTCATTCGGGAGCTTTTGATAACAAACTTTATTTTTCTGGTTTAGTTGATAATTCTCTTGGTATTGAACTCTGTGTTTCTGATGGTACCGAAAATGGAACTCATTTGTTTCTAGATATTAATGCTGTACCAGGCGAACATTCTACACCTGAAAATTTTATCGAGTTCGACAATAAACTATACTTTACTGCCTCAGATGGTATAAACGGGAGGGAACTTTGGGTAACCGATGGTATTGTTGACGGAACTCAAATGTTTTTAGATATAAACTCTGGTTCTGCTTCTAGTTCTCCAAAAATACTCGGAGTTTGTGGCGGATTTATGTATTTTAAAGCTTATACTGATCATGATGGCGAGGAATTGTGGGTTACAGACGGAACTGTTCAAGGTACTGTGATGCTGAAAGATATAGTTGCTGGTAGTTCAAGCTCAAATATTTATGTTGACAGATGTGCTTGTTTCGAAAATAATATGTTTTTTGTTTGCGATGATTATGTAAATGGCGAGGAATTGTGGAAATCTGATGGTACATCTGATGGTACAATGCTGTTTAAAGATTTTAATACTTGGGGTGCTTCATATAGCTCAAAACCTAATAATCTTACTATTGCAAATAATAAACTTTATTTTACAGCTACTACTACTGAAATTACTTTTCAAGATCAGCTTTTTGAATCTGATGGAACTCCTGATGGAACAAATGTTTATAATAATACTCCAGTTGAACAATTGTCAAATGTTCAGAAACTTATTGCATGTAATGACAGACTTTTCTTTTATGGTGAATATCCTCAATATCTTCAACTTTTGTCTATTGGAAACAACTCTACCGACATAGTTGAGCATGATGGTGCCGATTTTAGCTATATAAACGAAGAAAACTATGGATCAATGACTTATTTCTTTACTGTTAATGATACAATTTGTTTTTTGAATGAATTTAATAACGGTATTGGTGATGCATGGTATAAACTTTACTATGATTATACCCTTTCTACAAATATTGACATTAATAAAATAGGATTTAATATTTTTCCAAATCCTGTTTTTGATATTATTAATGTTAAATTTGATGATGATGAAAATTATTCTTTGTCATTATTTGATATTAGTGGAAAATCTGTTCTGAAAGAAATATCAGCTAATGATAATATTCAGCTTAATTTAAGTGGTTTATCTAAAGGTGTATATACTCTGAAAATATCAAATAATAAGAGTACTAATATTCAAAAAATAATTAAATATTAGAAAATTTGACAGTTCTATATAAGCAATACCAAGCAAGTATGAACGCATATAGAGATATAAAAACTCTATAGATACTGTTTTTGAAAAAGGGATTGAAAAAGGTAAAGAGGAAATTGTCAAAGATACCGAAATTACCTTTGTTAATAAGGGAATAGGAGAGTTTATTTCATTAACAGATATAGCAAAATATAGAAATTCAATTGAACCTTTTTCGGTTATTAATAATTTGGATGCGAAGTAGAAGTACCAGAGTTTAAACCTATCGAATTAGATAGGTTTAGAAAAGAAGCAGGAAAGTAATTAATGCATTGCTCATTCAACAAGGATTAATACAAAGTCAACGACTTATACAACTAAATAAAGTTGCCATATCTCAAATGAAGTCGTTAATCGAAAGTAAAACAATTAAAAAACTTAAAAACAATTAAAAAACTTAAATAGCTGTAACAAAACACCGATACAAATTTTATAACCGGATATCTTTGTTTATTAAAAGCAAGATGAATAACTAGAAGACAATTACTTCTTTATTGAAAAAGAGCTAGTTTGTTTAATTGATTTTTTTTTAATACTTTTGATTAGTAACTTATATTTTTATTAAACTTTTAAATTATAGCTTTTTACAAAATATTCCTATGTATCTTATTAAAGTGTATATAATATTTATTGTTTTTTTTATAAACAGTTATTTTTTATATACTCAAAATACAGACTACGACTTATATCCCAATGGTAATAAAATTTATGAAGGCTTAATTATTAATAATGAAAAACAAGGCCTTTGGAAATATTGGTATCAGAGCGGAAATATCGAAAAAAAAATAAGATATATCGATAATTTTGAAAATGGTCTTTCAGAATATTTTTACGAACAAGCTGACATTAAAGAAGAATATCTTATTTCTGACAATGTTAAAAATGGCTACTATTACTCTTATTTTCCTAGTAATAAACTAAAAACATTCGGCTCTTATAAGGTTAATGAGAAAAACGACGAATGGCTGTTTTGTTACGAAAACGGAAATATTCAAAAAACAGTTAATTATCTTAATGGTAAGTTTAATGGAAGTTATACCGAGTTATACGAAAATGGCGATTTGTTTTATATTGGAAATTACCTAAACAAAGAAAGAGATGGCCTTTGGTCTTATTTTGACGCCGAAAGCAATCAATTTGACGTAATGTTTAATAATGGCTATATTGATGAAAAATATATAATTGAACTTCCTGATATTACTTATAACAACATCGATAGCATTCCGCTATTTTATAGATTCAAAAATATCTTGAGCTTTTATCCTAACGGAAATCTTCGTTTTAGTTTGTCTTCTAAAAAGAATCAATATTTTTTACTCAATTATTGGGATATTAGTGGAGATAAAATGGTTGAAAATGGCAATGGTCTTCTTGTTTTATATTATGATAATGGAAATATGAGACTAAAAGCCGAAATTAAAGATGGGGCTATGGATGGTAGTTACGAAGATTGGCATTATAACGGCAAAATAAAATCTATTGGAACTTATGAAAATAATATTAAGTCTGGTAAATGGGAGTATTATTTCGAAAATGGTCAAAAAAATAAAGATGAAATATTTGATGAAGATATTGTTCGAATTATTAATTTATGGAACGAAAACGGTAAACAACAACTTAAAAATGGAGATGGTGAAATAATCGAATGGCATAATAACGGACTAAAAAAATCACTCGTTCAATATAAAAATGGTGTTCCTAATGGTGAGTTTACCGAATGGTACGACAATCGTCAGGTTTATATTCAAGGAAATTATATTTTTGGAATAAAACAAGGTCTTGAGCAAGTTTATTATATTGATGGGAAAAACAAAGAAGAACGTAATTATGATAATAATAATTGCTCTATTGTAAAATCATGGGATCCTCAAGGAAATATAAATGTTAAAGATAAAGAAGGTTTTTATACTGTTTATAATCAAAATAATTTAAAAATAGCAAAAGGGTTTGTTATTAATGGGAAAAAAGATGGCTTATGGACTTACTGGGACCAAAATGGCATTAAAACAAAAGAAGTTAATTATAAAAACGATTTGCTTCAAGGAAAATATATAATCTACAATAAAATAGGAGGTATTTTATTTGAAAGAAATTTTGAAAATAATATTGAAAATGGCCAATGGACTTTATACAACAAAAACGGGAAAAAAATTGAAACAGGAACAATCAAAGGTATTCAGCTTATAGGAGAATATATTTTATTTTTTGATAATGGTAAAAAAGCCATTGAAGGCACATATTTAAATAGTAAAAAGCAAGGTCCTTGGAATTCTTTTTACGAAAATGGTAAAGCAAAAAGCAATATTAATTACCACGCCGACAGAAAAGACGGATTATGCAAATATTTCTATAATAATGGTAAAATGTCTTATCAGGTTAATTATTCTACCGGCAAAAAAAACGGAGATTTAATTTTTTATGATATCAATGAAAATATTAGATATAAAGCATCATATTTAAGTGATAATTTTGATAAAACTCAAAGTTTCTGGTACAACAATAAGCAGTTGATGTATTCATTAAATTTTAGTGAAGGTAAATTAAATGGCGATTCAAAGTTTTGGTATTTTAATGGAGCAAAAAAGAATGAATTTAAATACATAAATGGTCAGAAAAATAGCGAATGCATCGAGTATTATGATAATGGAAATAAAAAAAATATTGCTAATTATATTAATGGTCTTAAAGAAGGAATTCAAACATTATATCATATTAATGGAAGAAAAGAAGCTGTTGAAAATTATATCGAAGGTAAAAAAGATTCGATTAATGTTTATTGGGATGAAAATGGAAAAATGATCGAAAGTATTAGATATAAAAACGATAAAAAGCATGGCAAATGGGTGTCGTTTTACCCCGATGGAAACAGAAAAGCCGAAGGAATTTATGTAAATGGCTATAAGCAAGGGAAAGAAATTTGGTGGCACGAAAACGGAAAAATTAAAGAAGAGTTTAATTATAATAATGGACTAAATTCGGGCGAATACAAACTTTATTCAGATAATGGGATTTTACTTATAATTAAAAATTATAAAAATAATTTAAAACAAGGTGTTTGGACTACTTTTTATAAAGAAGGTGAAAAAATGTACGAAGAACACTATGATAATGATAAAAGATGCTGTTCAAAAACATCGTGGTATAAAAATGGTCAAAAAGAGTATTATTTCGATTATAGTAGCCATAAAGAAACAGGTTGGTACGAAACAGGAGTAATTGCCTATGAAGGTTTTTTTAATAATGATGAGAAAAATGGCAAATGGGTAGAATATTATGAAGATGGCACTGTAAAGGCCGAAGGGAATTATGAAAAAGATAAAATGCACGGAGAATGGAAGTTTTGGATTAAAGATAACCCTCAACCGAATATTAAGTTATATGAAAACGGAATAGAGCTAAAATGATGCTTAAAATGGAATTCAGATGGGTGTATTATTTATTACGATAAATTATTAAATAAATAGCATTTACAAAGAATAAAAAAAACAATTTAAAATGAAAATACAATCAAAAGCTACAATATTAGTAATGTGTTTTATTCTAAAATTCTCTTATAATGGGATAAGTCAATTTAAAAATGAGTATCTATTTGATACGACTATTAATGAAAAAGCAATAGTATTTAATGAATTTCATGATATAATTAAAAAAAACAGAATAAAAAAAATAAAAGTTATTGAAAAAAACACAGAAAAAATAGGGTTTAATAAAAAAACAAATTTTTCCTATAATAAAGAAGGATATTTAGTATTGGAAAAATTTAAAATAATTAGAGGGAAATATAAGAATGAGGATAAAAATGGTGAAAAAAAATACTTATATGAAAATAATAATTTAATATCAATATCAAAAGATATTAAATATATTTATGTTTATAGTAAAGACATATTTAATGATAGCTCTTTACTAGTTAAAGAGATTGAAGTAATAAAGAATGATACTATGATAATAAAAGAATATGAATATGATAAAAACAACAAAATAATAAAATCATATGATTATTATAATAAACAATTTTTTAATTTTAAATATAGCAATGATACTATATTTTTTAAACATAGCTATGATACTATTTCATGGTTGATTGATACTAAAATTGTTGATGAATATGGAAGAATAATAAAAAAATATAGTGGAGATTATCTGTTTAAGTATTATTATGCTTATAATTCTGAATTGTTGATTGTTTATGAAGATGAAAAAATTGTCAGACTTCAAAAAATATTTTTAGATAATGAAAAAAGACTTATTTCAGGAAGTGTAATAGACAACGAACTTGATGGACAAAAAATATTTTTTTATAAATATAATAAAAAAGGACTTCCTTTAAAAAGTTATGGTTATAAATTCGAATTTGATAGAGAAATTAACCCTATAACAAAATACAAATATAAATACTTTTGGTAATTGTTAAAGTAGTGCTCTAGATAAGTGTATTATTTATTACGATAAATTATTAAATAAATAGCATTTACAAAGAATAAAAAAAACAATTTAAAATAAAAATACGTTCATCAAAAAACTAAAATAGGTATTGAATTTTGAGATAAATTTTATATTTTTACATAAAAAAAATATGAGCTTAGTATTGACAAATAACACAATAAATAAATTTTTTGGATTTCTTAGCCGTATTGATAATGAGTCTAAAAAGAAAATTATTATTAAATTGACTGAATCTATTGAAACAAAAGATAAAACAAAATTTGATTTATCAAGTCTATATGGAGCTTGGGCAGATAATAGAGATTCTGACGAAATAATAAATGAAATTAGAAGTTCGCGAATAGAAAATAAAAATATAATTGACTTCTAATGAAATACTTACTTGATACAAATATTTGTATTCACTTTTCAACCCAACTACATACCTCAAATTTAAGTGTATTTTATTCTGCTGAATTAAATGGAAGCATCTTTTTTAGACCCTTCGTTTTAGTTTAGGGATACAATGGTTTTTGTGTAACAATTCAGCTATTTTGTAAAGCAAAAATTGCGAGAATAAATTTTTTACTTCTCTTTTATAATAATCTTTAAATACTGTTTTTGTATCTTTGTTCCTTATAATAAAAAGATGAATAATAACATCTGTAACAATTAAGGTAATATGGAAGACAATTTATCAAACTTTGTTGATTCTGAAAAGATAGAAGAATTTTCAAATTTAAGCAGACAAGAATTAATTGAAAAAGCCAATGAAATTATTAGCAATAATGAAAATCTTGACGAAGTAAATAAAGAAATTAACGCAATAAAACACTTCTTTACACAAAAATCTAAAGAAGAAAACGAGCAAAATATCCAGACTTTCTTAAATGAAAACCCTGAAAACACAAAAGAAAATTACATTAAACCTATAGATGAGTTAAATATAGAGTTTAAATTTATTTTAGAAAAAGTTAAAGAAAAGAAAAAAGATATTAATAAAACTTTTGAAAATCAGAAACTTGAAAATCTTGAAGCAAAAAAACAAATTATTCAAGAAATTCATGAAATGACCAAAGGAGAACAAACCTACGAAAAAACCTATCAGCATTTTAAGGTTTTACAAGATAAATGGGATAGTTTAGGCGAGGTTCCGCAAAAATTTCATAGTCAAATATATAATGATTATAAATTTAATGTAAAGAAATTTTATGAATGGGTTAATTTAAATAAAGAATCGAGAGATGTTGATTTGCAAAAAAACCTTACTCAAAAAATAGAATATTGCAAAGAAGCCGAAAAATTATTGAAAGAAAAGAATTCATCTGATGCTTTCTTTGAATTGCAAAATTTGCACGAAAAATGGAAAAAAGTTGGCCATGTTCCAACTGAAAAACAAGATGAAGTTTGGGTGAGATTTTCAAATATTTCGAAAGAAATTAATCAGAACTATCAAAATTTTAGAAAAGATAAAATTGAAGAAGAAAAAGTTAACCTTGATGCAAAAATTATATTATGCCAAGAACTTGAATTAATCTCAAACAATACAATAAATAATTTTAAAGATTTAGAGCTAATTTCAAATAAGATTAATGAAATACAAGGAAAATGGGATAAAATAGGATATGTTCCTAAAAAAGATCATAAATCAATTTCATTAAGATATAAACAAACTTTAGATGTTTTTTATCATAACCGAAAAGAGTTTTTCAAAAATGAGAAAAATACTCAAAAAGAAAATTTAATAAAAAAACAAGAGCTTATCGAAAAAGCTAAATCTATTAAAGAAAATAAAGACTTTGTAGAAGCAACCAGAGAATTTGTTAAAATTCAAAACGACTGGAAAAAAATAGGAAATATTCCTAAAAAATATTCAGATTCATTATGGACAGAATTTCATCTTATTTGTAATGACTTTTTTAAAGAAAAAGAATCTCATCTAGAAAATGCATTAGTTTCTCAGACCGAAAATTTAAAAAAGAAAAAAGAAATAATTGAAAATATTTTAAATTATAAAACAGTTGAAAATCTTGATGAAAATATTAGTAAAATAAACGAATTCCAAAATGAATGGACTGCAATAGGAGATATTCCTTTTAAAGAAAAACAAGCTACTATTAAAGAATATCAACAAGCAATTAATAATATTTACGATACCTTAAATATCGACGAACAAGAAAAATCATTAATTAAATTTAAAAACACATTAAATTCTATCGACGGCAAAAATAAACAAGAATGGATAGAAAATGAAAGAAACTTCCTTATAAAGAAAAAACAAAAAATTGAATCAGAAATAATTTTATTAGATAATAATATGAGTTTCTTTAGCAATTCTAAAAATGCCGATAAAATTAAAAGCGGAGTTTTAGAAAAAATAGAACAAGAAAAAAATTATTTAAAATTAATTAATGAAAAATTAACATTGTTAAGAAAAGCTGTAAAGTAAACTGTTGAAAAACAATAAAATATACAAATACCTTATTCTTATTATTATTGGTTTATTGCCTTTAATTATAGCTATATTTTACAATAATTCATTTGAAGAAAATGATAAAGATGTAAATGAATTAAATGAAATAATTAAACGAAAAAAAATTGTTGCCTTAACAACTTATAGCTCCGATAATTACTTCATATACAAAGGCGAACCATTAGGATTTCAATATGAAATGTTAAAATCATTAGCCAATTATTTAGATGTTGAATTAGAAATAGTTGTTTGTCACGATTTTAATGAAATTTTTGAATGGTTAGAAGAAGGTAAAGGCGATATAATAGCTATGAATCTTACTGTAACAAACGAAAGAAAGAAAAGGTTCGATTTTACACATCCACACACAATAACACATCAAGTATTAGTTCAACGAAAACCCGATAAATGGTGGACATTATCTAAAAGTGAAATAGATGATAAATTAATAAGAAATCAAGTTGATTTAATTGATAAAACTATTCATACCAGAAAAGAATCTTCTTATTATTCACGATTATTTAATTTATCTGAAGAAATTGGAGGTAATATTAATATTAAAATTGTATCGGGCGACATTGATGATGAACACCTTATTAATATGGTTTCAAAAGGCGATATAGATTATGCCGTTGTTGATTATAATGTTGCTTATAGCAATAGTCTTATTCTTAAAAATATTGATGTTAATACACCCATAAGTTTGTCGCAACAATTAGCTTGGGCTGTTCGTAAAAACTCACACAATTTTAAAGATACAATTAATTTATGGGTAGATGAATTTATTAAAACTAAAAAGTATAAAAAACTTCAAAGTAAATATTATATTAATAAATATCAGAACATTAGCTACAATAAGACACCATACACAATAAATAAATCAAAGTTGTCGGGTTATGACAAATTGATAAAAAAACACAGCAAAATGATTAATTGGGATTGGCGATTATTAGCATCATTAATATATCAAGAATCAAAATTTAATGATACTGTTGTTTCGTGGATGGGAGCATACGGTTTAATGCAGGTTACACCTGAAACAGCCGAACGATTTGGTTATGATACAATAACAAGTCCCGAAGAAAACATTATCGCTGGAGTTAAATTATTAAGATTTTTGCAGAGATATTGGGAGAAAAGAATACCTGATAAAAATGAACAAATTAAATTTATATTAGCTTCTTACAATGTAGGTTTAGGACATATTATTGACGCCCGACATTTAACCGAAAAATATGATAAAAACCCTGATATTTGGGACGGTAATGTTGCTTTCTTTTTAAAGAACAAAGCTTTTTCTAAATATTATAACGACGACGTTGTTAAACACGGTTATTGTAGAGGAAGCGAAACTTACGGTTATGTTATTAAAGTATTAAACAGATACAAACATTTTAAAAATGTTTTGAAATAGCGAATAAGATTTATTGAAAAATAAAGTTTAAAATGAAAATAGTAACTTCGCACGCTGGCGCGGAAATGTTTTCCGTGCCAATTATAAGTTTGGTCATACAGTTAACCTCGTTTTGCAAACCCGAAAGTTTTTGTGACTTTTCTTCGCACCAAATAAAAGTTAGTTTTTAAAACAAACAAAAACAACAACCAAGTTGGGTAAAGGGTTTAAAGTCATACACCTTGTAAAAATCAATTGATTGATAAGTCAGACACCTCTGGTGTCAAAGGTTTATAGCCATTAATTTGGCTACAAATCTCAGGACTTCTTCGAAGTCCAACAGAAATAATATAAATTCCTATATGTACAACATGGTAAGATAAAGGCACGGATTACAAATCCGCGCCAGCATTGGTTTATGCAAAATGGCACGGAAAACACTTTCGAAACTGCGAGATAATTGTTTTTGCTTTTTTGTCATTTTGAACGTAGTGAAAAATCCCCACGCTGGCGCGGAAATGTTTTCCGTGCCAATTATAAGTTTGGCTATACAGTTAACTTCGTTGTGCAAACCGAAAGTTTTCTGGACTTTCTTCGCACCAAATAAAAGTTAGTTTTTAAAACAAACAAAAACAACAACCAAGTTGGGTAAAGGGTTTAAAGTCATACACCTTGTAAAAATCAATTGATTGATAAGTCAGACACCTCTGGTGTCAAAGGTTTATAGCCATTAATTTGGCTACAAATCTCAGGACTTCTTCGAAGTCCAACAGAAATAATATAAATTCCTATATGTACAACATGGTAAGATAAAGGCACGGATTACAAATCCGCACCAGCATTGGTTTATGCAAAATGGCATGGATTACAAATAATTAAAAATAACAGCCTGATATAGGAATAATTTGAATGGTTCTTCTCACAAATATTTAAAATGTAAATTATACACTTTTTTAACAGTATAGATATTATTGAGTAAGGAGTAAATGGCTTTTTAGTAACTACCGTTGAAGAATGGGCCGATTGTTTGAGTAAACTTATAGAATCGAAAGAGCTAAGAGAAACCATTGCAACAAATGGCAGAAATACCGTTGTTGATAAATATTCGGTTTCTTCTCAAAAAGATATTTATGTGAAATTATTTAATGAGGTTTGTAGTTAGTTAAATTACTGTTTATATAATTTTTTAAAATAGAATCTTTAATTCCAAATTCAACACCCGATTCAATTTTAGTATAGCCTAAATGTGCATTAATTTTTAGCATTTTGTTATTTAATACCGAAACTTCTGAGAAGATATAATCAATATTTGAAAAATTTTCGAAAATTATTTTATATAAATTATATTTAAAAAATAAAGCTAAATTTTGTCCTCTGTAATTCTTTTCTATAAATGTAATACATTGATTACCAATAAATTTACTGCTGTTTTTCGAAAATAATATATATGTAAATCCAATAATCTCATTAAATTCATTATCAATAGTAGCACAAACAATAAAGCCACCATTATTAATTATAAAATTTTGTTTAGATAAAATATCATTTTTACTAACTATGCAATAGTTAAAATCATTTGTGTAAAACTTTGCATCTTTGGCTATTTCTATTGTTGAGTTAGCTATTAATTCAGCCAGATTATCACTAATTTTATTGTATGTGTTTATTTTGTAATTCGAGTAATCCGATTCAATTATTGAAACATTATTTTTATCTAAATTGTTAAGTTTTAAATAGAAATATTCATTAATAGGTTCAAAATTTAATTCTTTACATAAATTTATTAATTTAATATCGGTCGAATAAATTTTAGCTTTATTTGTATTATGAAAATTAATTAAAAAAAGCATTTTTTGAGCTAAAAACAAGTTTAATTCATTGCTCAAATTTTCGGGTAAAATATCAATATAAAAAACAAGTTCTTTAGGTTTTCCTTCAAAATTATAAATCATATAATTTAAAAAACCTATTTCGGAATTGTTATAAGATATTAAAAATTCTTTGTATTTGTCTTTAAATGAGCTATATAGGTGTGCCTTGCTTTTTGTAAAGTCTTCAAATAAAGGTTCAATAAAATAATTATTATTGTTGTTTAAAACATTTAAAGTATTGTAATATTTACTTAATAAATTAATATTAAGTGCATTAATTTGAGTTAATTTAAAACCGCACATTTAGCCTAATAAAAATTGAAATGCAAAATTATAAAAAACAAATTCATTAAACTTTAATTACTAGTCAAAATAATTTTTAATTTTGTTTTGCGTTTAATTAAACAAATTTTGAGTAAAGAATAGTGATGGAAAACTTTAAAAAATTTATTTCTACAAAAGTATTTTTAAGACATTTAGCAATGATTTCAGGTGCTTTTTTAATTTTTATATTAATTGTAGCACTTCTTATTAATTCATATACCGATCACGGAGAAACCGTAACAGTGCCAGATTTTAAAGGTTTAAAAATAAAAGATATCGATAGTCTTATTGAAAATTATGACCTTTCGTACAAAATTATTGATTCTGTTTTTGATGATAAAAGTGAACCAGGAACAGTTGTTTCGCAAATTCCAATTTCAGATTTTAAGGTGAAATCAGGAAGATGTATTTATTTAACTACAAATTCGGTTATGCCGAAGCAAATAAGCTTAACTAAAAACTTTTTAAAAGATTTATCGTTAAGACAAGCACTTGCTCGATTAGAAACTTATGGTTTAAAGTGTGAAAGAATGAAGTATGAACCTGGTTTTGCTCGTGATGCTGTAATTAGAGTTGAGTATAAAGGCAAAGAAGTTTTTGAAGGACAAAAGTTAATAAAAGGAACTGGAGTTACACTTGTTTTAGATCAAGGTCAAAGCGAAGATTATCTTAATTTACCAAATTTATTTGGAAAAAGTTTAGATTCGGCTGTTTATATTATTCAATCAGCTGGCTTAAGTTTAGCTTTAGTTAAAGGAGATGAATCTATTGTTAGTCAGCAAGATAGTCTTTCTTCTTGGGTGTATAGTCAAAAGCCAAGTGCTAATTCTGAAATAAGAAAAGGAAGTTTAGTTGATATTTTTATTACAATAAAAAATCCTAGTGAAATTAAAATTGTTAGTGATTCTACTCAAGATAAAAATATGTTAAAATGAGATATTTATTAATTGCATTTTTATTATTAGCAACTATTATTACAAAGTCACAAGAAAAACTTTCGAGTCTCGAAGTAAATCCTTGTATTTATAAAAATAATGTGCAATTATTAGATAATGGTAAAGTATTGTATTTTTTGATTGATACATTAAGCATTACTTCTAGTCCAATTATCGACGATTTTTCTTCTAATAAATACAAATCTTATAAAAACAGCAACTATACTTTCACCGATAGCACAGCTTATTCTTTCTCTTACAACGGAGCTTTTAATAGCAGTATAAAATTCATGACAACTAAGTCGTGGTATTTATCATACAATGTATTAACAGGTAAACAAGATTCGGTTGAAAAACCATCGTTTCAAGTGGTTTTATACAATAATACTTTTAATCCTTTTATACCAAACGATACAATAGAAGTTTGGCCTATTTACTATACTTATACTTACGATTCAATAACAGGAGCAAAGCTTGATTCATCTCTTGTTCAGGCAATAGATATTAACAATAAAATAACAGAGCCTGTTTCGCTCGATACGGTTAATTATTCGGTAGCTAATTATGATAATAATTCATTGTGGGTTGATAGTTATACTTTTTTAAATAATACATATCCAATTAATCCAATTTCTATTGGTGTTGCAACTTTCGACGGATTAAATGAAAATGGTTTGCCTTATAACTTTACTTATGCTTCGGCTTATGGTATTGCCGATTATTTAACTTCTAAACCTATAAATCTTAAATATAATCAGAACGATTCTGTTTATTTATCTTTTTATTATCAACCTCAAGGAAATGGTAATGCTCCACAGGAGAAAGATTCGTTGGTTCTACAGTATTATAGCCCTTTACAAAAAGAATGGGTTAATATATGGAGTACTACTGGAAGCGAAAATCAAAATTTTAAAAGAGTACATTTAAATATTTCTGAAAATAAATTTTTGCAAAACGGATTTAGATTCAGATTTTATAATTATGCAACATTATCTGGCTGTTTAGACCATTGGAATATTGATTATGTTATTTTAGGAAAAGACCGAACAATGAATGATACTGTAATAGAAGATGCAGCTTTTATTTATCAGGCACCATCAATTTTAAAAAACAGTTATATTTATATGCCTTATAAACATTTTAAAACAAATCCTAGCAGTTTTATTGCTGATAATAACCAAATTAAAATTTATAATAATAGGAATGCAATAACCAATATTAATTATAATTTTTATGTTTATGATAATAGTGATAATCAAATTTGTTATTATCAAAATACCGACAATGTTGCTGCAAATAGCGAATACACATTTACACCAAATATAGCGTCAAATATTAGCATCACAACATCAGATAATATTTACGAAACATTTAAAGTTGTTCACACAATAAATGCTTCAACCGACCATAACCACAATAATGATACTATAGTTTTTTATCAAAAATTTGAGAATTATTATGCTTATGACGACGGAACACCAGAGGCAGGTTATGGTGTTCAAGGAATGGGAGGAATGGTAGCATATAAATTTTCTTCTCCGTTAAATGATACATTAACAGGAGCTTATATGTTTTTTAATCCTGTAGTTAATGATGTTAGCAATAAACCTTTTTTATTAACAGTATGGGGAGATAATGGTGGTTCGCCAGGTTCTATTCTTGCACAAAACGAAAATGCTTTATATCCAATTTATGGAAGATACAAAAACCAATACGATTTTTATAAATTAGAAAATGAACTTATAGTTAACGGAACTTTTTACATTGGTTGGGTTCAAAGCGAAGAAGATATTTTAAATGTTGGTTTTGATGTTAATAATGATGCTTCATCAAATGTTTTTTACAATACTACTGGAGCTTGGAATAATTCACAATTCCCTGGTTCATTGTTAATTAGACCAGTTTTTGGCGATAGTATTTATGTTGATAATGTTAATGAAATTAAGAAAAAAGATAATATATATACTATTTATCCAAACCCTGCCAATAGCTTTATTTCAATAGATAATTTCAACGAAGAATATGCTAATATCTCGATATTTAATGTATTTGGACAAGAACTAATAAAAACAAATAATCCACGAAATATTAATATTTCAAACCTTTCAAAAGGTGTTTATTTTATTAAAATTATTGATAAAGACAATAATTTATTTAGTTCACTAAAGTTTATTAAACAGTAAAATAGCCTGTTTTTTTAAAAAATTGTAATTATTAATCCATAATTCTTAATTATTTAAATTTATTTACATTAAAAATTTGTTTAAAACACTAATGCTTATTATTTTTGTTTAAAATTTAAAAACTATGAATAAACATCATCATCATAAAATAATTGTTTAAGAAAAAAGAAAACTATCTAATAAAGTAATATTTAAGGGTTTGTAGTTTTCTGCGAACCCTTTTTTAATTAAAAATAAATTAATAATAAAATGAACAATATACTTAGAATTGCCGTTCAAAAAAGTGGAAGATTAAGCGAAGATTCACACAAACTTATCGAAGAAACCGGAATTAAACTTACACAAAGCAAAGGTAAATTAATAGCAGTTTCATCTAATTTCCCTGTCGAAATTTTGTATTTAAGAGATGATGATATACCTCAATATGTTAGCGATGGTGTTGCCGATATAGGTATTGTTGGTGAAAACGAAGTTCTTGAAAAAAACAAAGAAGTAAAAGTTATTAAAGGACTTGGATTCTCAAAATGCCGAATGTCACTAGCCGTTCCTAAAAATATTGATTATAAAGGATTAGAATTTTTTAATGGTAAAAATGTGGCTACATCTTATCCTTTTATTATTTCAGAATTTTTCAAAAAAAATAATATAAAAGCAAAAATTCACGAAATTAGTGGCTCTGTTGAAATAACCACCGGTATTGGTTTAGCTGATGCAATTTTTGATATTGTTAGCTCTGGAAGCACTTTAATAAGCAATGGACTTAAAGAAGTTGAAATAATTTTACGTTCCGAAGCAGTTTTAATAGCAAATAAAAAAATATCTAAACAAAAACAAGAAATAATAAACGACTGGTTGTTTAGAATTAATGCTGTTCAAGAAGCTATAGGCAAAAAATATATTTTATTAAATGTTCCTAACAATAAAATTGAAAATATTATTTCATTATTACCTGGCATGAAAAGCCCAACAATATTACCTTTAGCAAAAAGTGGTTGGAGTTCGATACATTCGGTTATAACTGATGACGATTTCTGGGGAGTTATTGGCCAACTTAAAGCAAGCGGAGCACAAGGAATATTAGTTATACCTATTGAAAAAATGATTATTTAAAAATATAAAATTATGCAAGTAGTAAAATATCCGAAAAGAAGCGAATGGGAGAATTTATTATCAAGACCTTTAATTGATAATGACTCATTAGATATTATTGTAAAAGAAGTTTTTGATGATATCAAAAAAAATGGCGATAAAGCTGTTATTAAATACACTTCAAAATTTGATAAAGTAGATTTGACCGAAGTTAAAGTTACAGACAAAGAAATAGCTGATGCCGAAAAACTTGTTGATAATAACTTAAAAGAAGCAATTAAATTAGCCGCTTCAAATATCGAAAAATTTCATAAAATTCAGGTTTTAAAAACCGAATATATCGAAACTCAAAAAGGTGTAAAATGTTGGCAAGAAAGCAGACCAATAGAAAAAGTTGGTTTGTATATTCCTGGCGGAACAGCTCCTTTGTTTTCAACAGTTTTAATGCTTGCTGTTCCAGCAAAAATTGCAGGTTGTAATGAAATAGTTTTATGCACTCCACCGTCGAAAGATGGAACTGTTCACCCAGCTATTTTATTTGCAGCTAATCTTGTTGGCGTAACGGCTATTTATAAAATTGGAGGAATTCAATCTATTGCAGCTATGACTTATGGAACCGAAAGTGTTACTAAGGTTTATAAAATATTTGGACCCGGAAATCAGTATGTAACTGCGGCAAAACAAATTGCAGCAAGAGGTTCTGTTGCTATTGATATGCCAGCTGGTCCTTCAGAAGTTGCTGTTATTGCTGATAATACAAGCAATCCTGTTTATGTTGCAGCCGATCTTCTTTCTCAGGCCGAACACGGAATCGATAGTCAGTCAATTCTTATTACTTATGATGAAAATATTGTTTCTGAAATTTTAAAAGAAATTGATAAACAGTTAGATGTATTACCTAGGAAAGAAATTGCTAAAATATCACTTAAAGCAAGTAAAATTTTATTGGTTAAAGATATTGATGAAGCTATTGATATTGCTAATGAATACGCTGCCGAACATTTAATAATTGCTACCAAAGATTATTTAAAAGTTTCGTCTAAAATAAACAATGCAGGTTCTATATTTTTAGGTAATTATGCTTGTGAAAGTGCAGGCGATTACGCTTCTGGAACTAATCATACTTTGCCAACAAACGGTTATGCAAGAAATTATAGCGGTGTTAATCTTGATGCTTTTGTTAAAAAAATAACTTTTCAGGAATTAACTCAAGAAGGCGTTAAAAACATAGGACCTTCTATTGAACTTATGGCAAATGAAGAGCAATTGCAAGCTCACAAAAATGCAATGACAGTTAGACTAAACGATTTAAAATAAGATACTAAAATGCGAAAAATTGATATTGACAGCGTCGTAAGAAACAATATTGTAAAACTTAAGCCATATTCTTGTGCAAGAAGCGAGTATAAAGGTAAAGAAGCAATTTTTCTTGATGCAAACGAAAATCCTTATGATAATGGATATAACAGATATCCAGACCCACTACAGTTGGATCTTAAAAAAGAAATTTCTAAAATTAAAAATATTGATATTAATCAAATTTTTCTCGGAAATGGGAGCGATGAAGCCATTGATTTAATCTTCAGAATATTTTGTAATCCAAGTAAAGATAATATGGTTACAATTTATCCAAGCTATGGAATGTATCAGGTTTGTGCCGATATTAATGATATTGAAACCAGAAAAGCATTGCTAAATGATGATTTTACTCTTAATATTGAAAATATATTCAGTAATATCGATGAAAATACAAAATTAGTTTTTCTGTGTTCTCCTAATAACCCAACAGGCAATTCATTGACAAAAGAAGATATTCAGTATATTCTTAATAAATTTAATGGAATTGTTGTAGTTGATGAAGCTTATTTCGACTTTTCTTCTTACATATCTGCTTTAGATTATTTAAATGAATATAATAATTTAATTGTTCTTCAAACTTTTTCAAAAGCATGGGGAATGGCTGGTATAAGGTTAGGAATGGCCTTTGCTGATTCTCGAATTATACACTATTTCAACAAAGTTAAGCCTCCTTATAATGTTAATGCAATTACTCAAAAAGTTGCTT
Source organism: uncultured Bacteroidales bacterium (assembly GCA_964546655.1). GTDB lineage: Bacteria > Bacteroidota > Bacteroidia > Bacteroidales > CAZJKL01 > CAZJKL01. Next base: position 31,217 of record CAZJKL010000027.1, read on the forward strand.
TAGAAAAAATTAATAATATTGAACAAAAAAATGATTATGTTAAAATTATTAATGAAGAGAAGATTAAATTAATGAACGAAATAGCTAAATTGTCGTACATAAAAAGAGTTTATGATTCTGACGCTAACTACTTTTTAGCTAAATTAGATGATCCCAAAAAATTGTATAAATATTTAGTCGAAAAAAGCATTGTTGTTCGCGATAGGTCAGATATTGAGCTATTAGAAGGTTGCTTAAGAATAACAGTTGGAACTGTTGTTGAAAACATTGAATTATTGAAAATTTTGAAAGAATATTAATTTAAATTGCTTATATTCAATGCTAAATTGAATAATAAAAATTAAATGTAAATGAAAAAAGTACTTTTTATTGACCGTGACGGAACTTTAATTAAAGAACCTCCAATTGATTTTCAGGTTGATTCATTAGAAAAACTTGAGTTTTATCCCGGTGCTTTTCGAAATATGTATAATATTAAGAAAAATCTTGATTTTGAATTAGTTATAGTTACAAATCAAGATGGTTTAGGAACAAAATCTTTTCCAGAAAAAGACTTTTTAGCACCTCATAATAAATTTTTAAATGCATTTGAAAATGAAGGTATTACCTTTGATGATATTTTAATTGATAAATCTTTTCCTGAAGATAATACACCAACAAGAAAGCCTAAAACAGGAATGCTTACAAAATACTTAAATGGCAATTATGATTTAAAAAATTCGTATGTAATTGGCGATAGATTAACCGATATCGAATTGGCGAAAAACATTGGAGCAAAAGGTATTTTATTAGGTAATGACGATAAAATTAAAGAATTAGAAGCTAAAAAACTTTCTGAATATTGCGTTCTAACTACCCTAAATTGGGATGATATTTATAGCTTTTTGGTTTCAGAAGAGCGAAAAGCTACTATTAAAAGAAAAACAAAAGAAACCGATATTTTTATTGAACTTGATTTAGACGGAAAAGGCAATGCTGAAATAAGTACAGGTTTAAGTTTTTTTGATCACATGTTAGAACAAATTGCTCGTCACTCTGGAGTTAATTTAAAAATTAATGTTAAAGGTGATTTAAATGTTGATGAACACCATACTATTGAAGATACAGCTATTGCATTAGGCGAAGCTTTTTATAAAGCTCTTGGTAGTAAGAGAGGCATCGAAAGATATGGCTATTGTTTGCCTATGGACGATTGTTTAGCAACAGTTGCTCTTGATTTTGGTGGTCGCAATTGGATTGAATGGAATGCCGAGTTTAAAAGAGAAAAAGTAGGAGATATGCCTACCGAAATGTTCTATCATTTTTTTAAATCTTTTTCTGATAATGCTAAATGTAATTTGTACGTAAAAGCCGAAGGAACTAACGAACATCACAAAATAGAAGGTGTTTTTAAGGCTCTTGCAAAAGCAATTAAAATGGCTATAAAAAAAGACGTTTTTAATTTTGAATTGCCTTCAACAAAAGGTATAATTTAATAAATTTAAAAAAGTTTCAGTTATTCCTAATAACTTATGAATAGCATGTTTTTGTTGTAATTGATATTCTAGCGACTTAGTTTTGGTGAAAAGCAAACAAAAAATAATTTAAGTTTTGATTAAAATTTAAAATAACTTGGTCAAAGAATAAATGATAGATAAATTAAATATAATAACAACAAAAGGATTTATCATAATACTTTTCATTGTGATAAATATTACTTGCTCGTTTGTATATAGTCAAGAAATTGGATTGTTAAAGGAGTTTAAATTAGATTATTTAGACCAAAATAATATTGTTCTAACTAATAATTTAAAACTTCAAATAAAACCTGATTCAGGATTTATTAATGATATAATAACATTCACAAGGGATGAAAAAGTTATCTTTATAGATTCTTTAGAAATAACATCGGAAGGATTTAACTTTAGATTGTTTGAGATAAAAGAGCGAAAAGAATTTCTATTAATTATAGAATCAATATATGAATTTGCATCGTTTTATCCATTATATTTAATAAATACAGATAAGATTTTACAAATAGGATATTTAAATATTCGACTTGATTGTAGTGAATGCGATTCTTATAACTATCCAATCGAAGATATTATTGTAAAAGGGAATGAGAACAAGATCGAATTTATATTTAAAAAGGATTTTGAAATAATAACAGAAGATAATTCATTTAAGAAAAAAAATGAAGAATCTATGTTTGTATATGATATTATAAATAACAAACTTATTTTTAAAGACTCAACTAAAGTAGAAGCTTGGTGATAAAAACTAATTGTATTGCCTAATTATATAAACATCATAATCTCCTAAATACTGAAAACCATATTTTTTATATAAATTTATAGCTATGGCATTGTCCTTATGGACTTCTAATTTAATTTGATAACCTCTGTTTTTCGAAAACAAAACCGATTCTTCTACAAGTTTATTCGATAGTTTTTTACCCTGATATTCAGGCAAAATGCCAAAATGATGAAGATGAAATCTTCTTCCGTCAAAAGTCATCCACGACGAACCAATTAAAATATTATTTTCAGAGTCAATCATTACGAGTAATTTTCCGCCAAGCTTAATCGAATCTAAAATAATTTCTTTATTATCACCTCTTTTTGAACCACCTAAACCAGTCTTTTCCCACAAATTCATTAATGAATCATAGTCATCAGAAATAAAATCTCTTATTAAAAAATTATCCATATAATACTATTTATATTTTTCGAACATAAAGTTGATTGTTTTCATAGTTTTTAACTATAATTTCACAATCCTTTTCTATAAATCCCGACTCACTTTTAGCATCATAAATATCACCTTCAACTAAAACTTTACCCGAAGGACGTAAATTAGTATAAGCAATACCAGTCATGTTTATTAAACCAATTTCTTTTTTGTTTGCTGTTGAAAATCCGTCTTCTTTAGTTTCACTTATATCTAAAATAAGAGAGTTTAATTTATCAGATTTAAATGCTTTTCCGGCAATGTAAAACGATAATATAATTCCGGATGGAAGAGAGATTAAAGCAACAAGCATTGCTACAGTTAATTTATTTGTAGGAACATTGCTAAAATCAAAGCCGTCATTAGGCAATAAACTTATAATTAAACCAATAAGCACTAATATTATTCCAGATATACCGGTTATTCCAAACCCTGGTATTACAAAAATTTCTATACCAATTAAAATTAATCCGACTATAAAAACTAATATTTCCCAATTTTGAGTTAAACCTTCAACATACAATGGGAAAAAATACAAAACAGCACCTAAAATTGCAACTCCAAGCGGTAATCCAATACCAGGAGCTTGAAGTTCAAAATAAATTCCACCAATAATTAGCATAATTAAAATTCCACTAACAAATGGATTTATAAGAAAACCAATAATACTTTCAATTAATGTTGGGGTATAAGTAACAATTTTATAATTATTTATACCGAGTTTTTTAATAACTTCATTTATCGAATTAGCTTCACCTTGGCAAAATCCGTGTTTCATTGCTTCGGTAGAAGTTAAAGTTAAAACTTTTCCAGAGTCGGTAATTCCAGGAATAGAAATTCGTTCATCAACCATGGCTTCAGCTATATTTGGATTTCGGCCTTGAGCTTCGGCTGTAGCTCTCATCGTAGAACGCATATATGACTGATATTTATCGGGAGCAGCACTGCCATCTTGAGTTACAACTGTTGAAGCACCAATAGAAGCACCAGGTCGCATATAAATACTATCACAAGCAATAGAAATTAAAGCTCCGGCAGAAGCAGCATTATTATCAATAAAAACATGAACAGGAATAGGGAAATAAAGAACTTTTGTCCTCATCGAATCGGCATTATCAACCAATCCGCCATAAGTGTTCATGTGAATAATTATAGCATCAGATTTTAAAGTTTTTGCTTCGCCGAATGCTTTTTGCATTTTTCTCCAAGTAGGAGGGCCTATTTCATCTTTTATTTCTAAAACATAAATTAACTTCTTTTTATTATTATCAATAGTTAATTGTTTTTTATTATTTTGAGAAAAAACTGAAATGAAAGAAAATAATATTATTAGAAATAAGGCAAGTTTTTGCATGTTTTTTTTACTTTTAAAGTTATACAAATATAATAAATTACACCTTTAATTTATTTAATAATACATTAGTTTGAATTTTTTTTTATTTTTATAACTTTGAAAATAGTTTATTAAAGTATTGTGAAATTGATATTAATTAAAAAATATATGTTAAACACCACATTAGATTATGCTAAACAACTTGATAAAGTTGATGAATTAAGGTTTTTTAGAGATAAATTTAATATACCAAAAAACACCATTTATGTCGATGGAAACTCATTAGGATTGCAACCAAAAGAAGCAGAAAAATGCGTGTTAAGGGTTTTAGAAGAATGGAAAACATTAGGAATTAGAGGTTGGTTAGAATCAGAAAATCCATGGTTTTATTTACCAGAAAAAGTAGGTAATATGTGTGCCGAATTAGTTGGTGCCGAAAAAAACGAAGTTATTGTTACTGCTAGCACTACAGTTAATATTCATTCGGTTTTAGCTACATTTTTTCAACCAAATGGCAATAAGAAAAAAATATTAGCAGATAGTTTAACTTTTCCTTCGGATATTTATGCAATTAAAAGCTTTCTTAAACTTAAAGGTCTATGTCCTAAAAATGATTTGATTTTAATTGAAAGTAAAGATGGACGTACTTTAAACGAAGAAGATATTGTTAATAACATGACCGATGAAGTAGCCTTAGTTTTTTTACCATCGGTTTTGTATCGAAGCGGACAATTGTTAGATATTGCATATTTGACAAAAAAAGCACATGAAAAAAATATTTTTATCGGTTTTGATTGTTGCCATTCGGTTGGAGCTGTGCCTCATAGCTTTAGTAAAGATAATGTTGATTTTGCCGTTTGGTGTAGTTATAAATATTTAAATTCAGGACCAGGAGCAAGTGCATTTATTTATATTAATAAAAAACACTTTGAAAAAGAACCCGGTTTAACAGGTTGGTTTGGTTATAAAAAACAAAATCAGTTCGATATGATTTATGATTTTAACCATCAAGAATCGGCAGGAGGTTGGCAAATATCAACACCTAATATGCTAAGTTTAGCTCCAATCGAAGGTTCTTTAAATATTTTCAAAGAAGCTAGTATTCAAAAAATAAGAAAAAAATCGAAAAAACTAACTTCATATTTTGTTGATTTAATTAATAGTTTTAATAATGAAAAATATGGTTATAGCATAGTAACCCCTTTAGAAGCCGATAAAAGAAGTGGTCATATAGCAATTTCACACAAAACCGAAGCTTGGCGAATTTGTGAAGCATTAAAAGAAAGAGGCGTTGTTCCTGATTTTAGACATCCAGATGTTATTCGTATTGCACCAATAGCTCTATACAATACTTTTGAAGATGTTTGGACTGTTGCTAATATTCTTAAACAAATTATAGACAATAAAGATTACGAAAAATATTCAAAGAAAATAAAAGCAGTTTCTTAAAAAGACATATAGTTTTTTATAAGAAAAGCTAATAACAGAAAAAAAATGATTTAAATTATAAGTATGATACTAAGAAACAATAAGATTTTTAGAATAATTTCAATTTTGTATTCTTCGTAAGAATAATAATAATCTCATACACAAATTAATAATCAATATATTACGAAAAGTTTTATTGTTTTTTCAAAAAAAAAATTAAAATCATTTTTTTATAATTAAAAATTATATATTTTTGCAAACAAATTAATGCGAAAGTAGCTCAGTTGGTAGAGCACGACCTTGCCAAGGTCGGGGTCGCGGGTCCGAGTCCCGTCTTTCGCTCGGCAGAAGTTCTTTTTTATTTAAATTGTGAATGCCCAGGTGGCGGAATTGGTAGACGCACTGGACTTAAAATCCAGCGACCACTATATGGTCGTGCCGGTTCGATCCCGGCCCCGGGTACCTAAAGAAGCTCAAACATTTTTTGTTTGGGCTTTTTTGTTTTTTATCTAACCAGATTAGATATAGCATAAAGAGGATAAACATCTATATTTTCGTAACTAGAGAAGTTTTCAGACGAAACTCGTATTCCTTTTTTTACCTTCTTTTCATTCAAGAAAATTCGTAAACTTTGCATGCTCCCTTTTGTTCCAGCTTTTACTTCAATTGGCAAAATTTCTTGAC
>CAZJKL010000028.1:0-25526 GCA_964546655.1 uncultured Bacteroidales bacterium
GTTGTATGCAAGCCGAAAAAAGATGTGGGCAAATTGATAGAAATGATTTTATTTTGTTCTCTAGTATTGCAAATAGAATAAATAAGTTATTTTTGAGAAATAAATTCAACAAACTATACAATTTAATAGGATGACAAAAGAAACAGCTATTAAGCTTTTTGAGCAAAAACAAGTTCGTTCTTTATGGGATGATGAGCATGAAAAGTGGTATTTTTCAATTGTTGATGTTATTGAAGTATTAACTGAAAGTCCCAATCCAAGAAAATACTGGAGTGTATTGAAAACTAGGCTGAAAGCAGAGGGCAGCGAGTTGGCTACAAATTGTAGTCAACTGAAATTGCAATCTTCGGATGGGAAATTTTACAAAACGGACGTAGCCGATACAGAACAATTGTTCAGACTCATTCAATCTGTACCATCTCCTAAAGCAGAACCTTTTAAGCTATGGCTTGCAAGAGTTGGTAGTGAGCGTATAGACGAGATCGAAGATCCAGAAATAGGCATAGATAGGCTTATGGAAACATATTTACGTAAAGGCTATTCTAAAGAGTGGGTAAATCAGCGTCTGAAGAGTATAGAAATTCGAAAAGAATTAACTGATGAATGGGAAATCCGAGGAGTACAAAAGGGTCAGGAGTTTGCAATTTTAACAGATGAAATCACAAAAGCTTGGAGCGGTTTTACAACAAAGCAGTATAAAGCATTTAAAGAACTGAAAAAGGAAAACCTTCGAGACCATATGACGAATTTGGAATTAGTTCTTAATATGCTTGCAGAAGCATCTACGACGGAGATATCGAAAGATAAAAAGCCCAAAACTTTAAAGGAGAATAAATCTGTTGCAAAAAAAGGAGGTAATGTTGCAAAAGCAGCTCGATTACAATTAGAAAATACAACAGGAAAAAGAGTAGTAACAAAACAGAATGCTAAACAATTGACGACAAAAAGAAATAAAGAGATTAATGAATAATGGTTCTCTAAATGCATTTCTAAACTTGTAATATTTTGTTTCCTAAATATCAATAAAGTCGGCCTGCATACAACATACGCTAATTATAATGCGGGTTTCAGTGGGTTTGGAAAGTTTAAATATGTTTTATAAATTTACATCGGAGACAAAGAATCGGAACCTAAACCCCGCACTATAATTAGCGTCGTCCGTTATCTTGTATATATTGTAGGGCCGAATAAGTCTGTTTTTATATTGTTTTGAGAATAACTGGATATTAATACTGAAAAATTTATTAAAAAAAGAATGCATATTTTTTTCATTTCGTTGTGTCCTATAGATGAATTTCCAATTTTTAATTAATAGTTTATATCTTCTTATATATATCTGATATAGTTCAAATATATAAAATCTTTTTTAATGAATTAGTTTTGTTAGAAAAATTGATAACTGCAATTTTCGTATTCCAAATTACGATTTATTTCGGTAGAAATCCCCTGAGTGATTGTTTTATGAAATCAATTTAATAAATTACATTTTTAATTTAATTAATATTGAATAAAACTTTATTTTTGATAATCGGTTTTTTATTATTCAAAAAAAAAAAAAAAATATGATTAAACCAGATTTTTTAAAAAAAGGAGATAAAGCTATTATTGTTTCTCCGGCAGGAGTTATTTCTAATGAGAAAATTGAAGCAGGAGTTGATATATTAAAAAGTTGGGGATTAAAAGTTGCTGTTGGCAAAAATGCTTTGGCAAAAAACAATGTATTTGCAGGTACCGATAAACAAAGATTACAAGATTTCCAGAATGCTTTAGATGATGATAATATTAAGTTAATATTGTGCTCTAGAGGCGGTTACGGAACTAACAGGATTATTGAAAAATTAGATTTTACTAAATTTATTAAAAATCCTAAATGGATTGTTGGTTATAGCGATATAACAATTTTGCATTCACATATTAATAAAAATTATAAGGTTGAAACTATTCATGGTTTAATGGCAACCAATATGCTTGATATTGATGAAGATGATGTTTATCTTAACTCATTATATTATAATCTTTTTGGAAGAAAAATCGAATATCAAATACCTTCGAATAAATTTAATAAGTTAGGAAAAGCTAAAGCCGAAATAGTAGGAGGGAACCTTGCAATTTTAACTAGTTTAATAGGAACAAAATCAGATATTAACACCAAAGGTAAAATATTAATAATTGAAGATGTTGGCGAGTATTTATACAAAATTGACCGTATGATTATTTCGTTAAAACAAACTGGTAAATTAGAATATTTAAAAGGTTTAGTTGTTGGTTCGTTTAGTTCAATTAAAGATAGCGACCCTTCTTTTGGTAAAAATGTAACCGAAATTATTTTAGAACATACTGCCGAATATAATTATCCTGTGTGTTTCGATTTTCCTTTTGGACATGAACCAAAAAATTATGCTATTGTTTTAGGTCGAAAAACCGAATTAAATATATCAAAATCAAATGTTAATTTAAAACAATATTAATATGCAGGCAATGATTTTTGCAGCAGGTTTAGGAACACGTCTTAAACCATTAACTGACGATAAACCAAAGGCTTTGGTTGAGGTTAATAATATGGCTTTGTTAGAAATTAATATTAAACGTTTAAAAAAATATGGCATTACCAATATAGTAGTTAATGTTCATCATTTTGCAGAAAAAATAAAACAATTTTTAAAAGATAACAATAATTTTAATTGCAATATAAAAATTTCTGCCGAAACAGATAAGCTACTTGACACCGGAGGAGGATTAAAAAAAGCCGAAAATTTATTTGTTAAAAATGAACCTATTTTAATTTGCAATGTTGATGTTTTATCGGACATTGACTTAAATGATTTAACACAATATCACTTAAAAAACAATAAATTAGCTACCTTGGCGGTAATGAACAGAAATACAAGCCGTTATTTGTTGTTTGATGATGAAAATATTATGTGTGGCTGGGAAAACGTAAAAACAAATGAAATAATTATGAGCAGAAATATTGCAAAATATAATAGATTTGCTTTTAGTGGAATTCATATTGTTTCGCCCGAAATATTTAAGTTTTTAGAATTAGATGTATATTCAATTACTAAAAAATATATCGAATTATCTAAAGAAAACCAAATTATTGCCTATAAGCACGATAAAAATAAATGGATGGATTTAGGGAAAATTGAACAGTTAAACGAAGCTGTTAATTGTTTTGGAAAAGAATATTTTTCAAATTTAAATTAATAATATTTTATAAGTTTGTCGAAAATTAATAATATGGATAATACAACAATTTCAATAATAGTAGCAATAGATAAAAACAATGCTATTGGACATAAAAACAAGCTATTGTGCTATTTACCCGAAGATTTAAAGAGGTTTAAAAGAATTACTTCAAATCATAAAGTAATTATGGGACGAAATACGTTTTTGTCGTTACCAAACGGAGCTCTGCCTAATAGAACCAATATTGTTATTTCAAATAATTATGATGATAACTTTATTAATTGCACTATGGCAAGGTCAATTGAAGAAGTATTGCAAAATTGCGGTGATGAAGAGGTTTTTATAATAGGAGGCGAAATGGTTTATTCTCAATTTTTACCTTTAGCCGATAAACTTTATTTAACAATTATTGAGCATAATTTTGAAGATGCTGATGCTTTTTTCCCAGAAATTAATTACGAGGAGTGGGATTTAGTAGATATTTTAAAAAATAATTCTGACGAAAAGCATGAATATTCATATACATTTGCCGATTATATTAAGAAATAAATGAATATAGATAAACGAATAGAAAGCCTTGATAAACTAGGTAAGCTATTAAGAGACTACACAAATTCTTCGGATAATTATAATAATGCAATTTATGATGAGTTAAACAAAGCCATAAATAAGTCGTTTCATCTTAATGGGTGGTTTACAAAAGAAAGTATTTTAATTGCAATTGAAAATGTTTCGAAGTGGCTTACAAAAGAAAATTTGAACCATTGGATAAGTAATTACAAATTAAAAAACACCGAAAGTAAAAGGGTTTGTGTAATAATGGCAGGAAATATTCCTTTGGTTGGTTTTCACGACTTTTTATCGGTTCTAATAACCGGAAATATTTTTATTGGAAAAATATCGTCAAAAGACAGTATTTTATTGCCAGCCATAGCAAATTTATTAATAGAAATAGATAGTGATTTTAAAAATTTAATTTTATTTACCGAAGGCAAATTGCCTGAATTTGACTCGATTATAGCAACAGGAAGTAATAATTCAACCAGATATTTCGAATATTATTTTAGCAAATATCAGCATATTATTAGACACGACAGAAGTAGTATTGCTGTAATAACTGGAGATGAGAGTAAAAGCGAATTAGAAGAATTAGGTAAAGATATATTTTTATATTATGGTTTAGGCTGTAGGAATGTTTCAAAAATATATTTCCCAAAAAACTACGATTTTTCAGTTTTTTTTAATGCCATCGAAAAATATTCTGACATATTTCAGCATAAAAAATACATGAATAATTACACCTATTACAAAGCAATTTACAGCATGAATCTTATTAAGTTTTATGATAATGGCTTTGTATTGTTAACTGAAAATGCCGAAATTAAGACACCAGTAGCTGTTTTAAATTTCGAGTATTACGATAATATTTCAGACATAAACAGTTTTATCGATTTAAATAACGACAAGCTTCAATGTATAGCTTCAAATAATTCTAAAGTAAAAAACTCGATAAAATTTGGCGAAGCACAATCACCAAAACTTAATGATTATGCCGATAATGTTGATACAATTGATTTTTTATTAGGTTTATAAACTTTCGGAATTATTAATTAATACCTCTTTCTTTTTTAATTTTATTATAAGCTTCGTTTATTTTTTGGAACTTCTCATTAGCTTCTTTTTGGAATTCTTCACCTAAGTGAGTAACTTTATCGGGATGATATTCAATAGCTAACTTTCTAAATGCTTTTTTAATTTCATCATTTGTCGCATTTTCTTCAATACCTAATATTTTATAAGAAGAAGTTCGTTCGGTAATATACATTGCTTTTAACGAATTAAACTCATATTCAGACAATCCAATTAGTTTAGAAATTGTATGAATTAATTCAATTTCATTTTCATGCAAATTACCATCTGCTAAAGCAATTCCGAACAAATATTGAACTAATAATTGCTTTTCTGATGGAGACATATAGTGGTTAATTTGACTTGAAACACTATATATATCAATATCTTTTTTAAGAATATCTCTGAAAGCAAGCATAATTTCTTTGGTTTTTTCTTCACCAAATTGTTTTAAAAAGAATTTTTTTATGTAATCTAATTCAGATTTTAAAACTTTTCCATCGGCTTTCATAACAGCTGCCGATAAAATTAAAACACTAAACATAAAATCACCCGATTGAGTTTGAGCTCCACCAGAATAATTTACACTTACATTTCCGCTATCGAAAAAAGAACCAAGACCAAATCCTAACAAAGCTCCAATAGGTCCGCCAAGAATCCAACCTAGACCTCCACCTATCCATTTACCATATCTCATAATAAAAATAATTTTTTACAAAAATATTGCTTTGTATTGAAAAACAAAATTTTACTAAATATGTTTTATGTTAAATTATTTATAATTTTGATTTTCTAAGAAATTATAGTTGATGCAAAAAGTTTTAATAATTGTTTATTACTGGCCACCAAGTGGCGGAGCAGGTGTTCAGAGATGGGTTAAGCTATCAAAATACTTGCAAAAACAAGGACATCAAGTTTTTGTTATCACAGTTAATCCTGATGCTGCAAGCTATACAAATATTGATAATTCATTAGAAAATGATATTAATGAAAATATTAAAGTTTATAAAACAAACTCATTTGAACCTTTAAACATATATTCGAAACTATTTAAAAAGAAATTGCCTTCGGCAGGATTTGCAAATACTGATAATTCTGGGTTTTTTAGTAAATTAATTACATTTATAAGAAGCAATATTTTTATACCAGACCCAAGAAGAGGTTGGAATAAATATGCTTATAAACAGGCAGTTGAACTAATTTTAAAAGAAAATATTAAAACGGTTATAACATCAAGTCCACCACACTCATCACAATTAATTGGGTATAAACTAAAGAAAAATTTTGATATAAATTGGATTAGTGATTTAAGAGATCCTTGGACCGATATTTATTATTATAACTTATTAAATCACACGCTTTTTTCGAAATATATTGACAAATGTTATGAGAAATTAATTCTTAAAAAAGCAGACACCATTTTAACAGTAAGTGAAGGACTGAAAACTTTATTTTTAAATAAAAATTATATTGAAAATGCCGATAAAATTAAAGTAATAACAAATGGATTTGATGAAGAAGATTTTAATGGAATTACTAAAGCACACGAAAACAATAAATTTGTTATTAGTTATATAGGAACAATAACCGAACAATATAATCCAAATACATTTTTTTGTGCATTAAAAAACGTAATAAAAAAATATCCTGAAAAAGAAATACAACTCCAGTTTATAGGTAGTTTATCATTAAGAGTTGAAGAAGAACTTAAAAAATTAGAATTAGAAAAGCATTACACTAAAATTAATTATGTTGAACATAAAAAGGCACTTGAGTACATGGTAAATTCATCGTGCTTATTGCTTTTTATACCAGATGTTAAAAATGCGAAAGGCATATTAACAGGCAAATTAATGGAATATATTGGTTCGCGAAAACCCATAATATGTATTGGCGAAAAAGACAGCAATGCCGAAAAAATTATATTAGACTGTAACTCAGGTTTATCTTTTGAAAGAGAAAATATTGAAGGCATAGAAACCTTTATCGAAAAATTAATAAATAATTATTCTTTCGATTTTAATGACAATGAAATTCAAAAATATTCAAGAAGAAGTCAGGCTTTAGTTTTGGCTGATGTTATTTTTTAAATATCACATATAGAAAATATTATTTACTCTAATTAGTCTCAATTAAACTTTGTAGTTTTTGGCTTAATTAAATAAATAATTATCTTTTAACGCATTTGTTATGTATTAGTTTTTTCCTAATATACTCAAGTGATTAATAACCACTAGTAAAATTAAGAAAACTAATTTGAAAAAGTTAAAAACAAAAACCTAATAAAAGATTTAATGTAAGTCCATTGCTTTTCGCAAAATCATTATAAGTTCCTGTTTCTCCAATGCCCAAAGGATTTGCATCATTTATTGTTACCTTGTACTTAACTTTATCATAATCTATTGTAAGGTAGTCTAGTGACATTGATAAAAACATATGTTTAGAAACTTTTCCGCCAAATCCGAAACCTATAGATTGACTTGGGAATGTTCCGTATAATTTTTTACTATAATTTATAATACTTTTTACAGATACACTATATCTGCCATTTAAACTGGTATTCCCCCTTTTATAGGAAAAAAACACATCAGGAGCATACATATTTCTATACTTAGAAACCAAATACAACCTAGCCATAAATCCTGTTTCATTTGTTGCCATTACTAAATTATGTAAAGTAGAACTAGCATAATCACTATAGCCTAACCCACCTATTGTTTTAAAATATCCACCAATTCCAATATATTTTATTGGTCTTAAAATCGCTTCAATATCTCCAGACCCTGAAAAATGCATATCAGGGTAACTACTTTCAGTGGGTAATAAACTAGTTTCCCAAAAATTATCAATAAAATTCTCGCTTCCTACAGACAGCAAACCAATTGATCCACCAAATGCCATAGAAAAATGGTACATGTTTATATTGTTTTCCAGAATTGTATTAATTGCAGAATAATTATTTGATGTATTTGCATTATTTGAAGTATTATTTGATATTTTCCCTTCCCATTCATATATTTTATCTTTTGCTGTTCGAACGTTTTTGGCTTCTGGGCTCAACTTTAAATACATTTTCATATCTTCAATCGCATAATTATATGCCCCTCTAACTTCATATAATAAAGCTCTGTTAAAATGAATTATAGGCAGATACGGAGAAATTCTATGCGTTTTATTCCATAATTCTATAGCGTCAATATATCTTTTTTCTTCTGTTGCTTTCTCTGCCTGAACAATATATTTTCTTGTAATTTCCTTAATTGCAGGTTTTTCTGATATTCTTGAATACGAACTTAATAATTTTGCTTTTATTGTGTCTCTAACTATTCTATCTTTTTCAGTAATTGTTGAGCTATAAAGCCACGCACTATCTAGAGATTCAAAGGCGTCGATTATTTTTAAATCGGCTAAACTTTTTGAAGGTATATTCTTATAATCTAAAAGATATTCATCTGCCTGTTTTAAAAATAAATTTGTTTTATTTCTTCTGTATTCTAAGTTAAAAATATTTAATAATTTTTCGCCTGAAAAAATTTGTTTGGTTGGGTCTTCTTTCGAAATTTTCTCAGCAATTTCCATGGCTTTTGACTTATTTCCCAACTTGTAATTACTTAACCCACATAAAAATAATGCTTCTAAATCGGTATCTTTATTTTTTGAAAAATATAATTCAAAATCTTTTACAGCATCTGAGAAATTTTCAGCTTCATAAAATGCTTTTGCTCTCCAATTATAACATAAAATCAAATCGTTGTCATTTGTTGTTTTACTAATAGCACTTGAAAAATCAATTGCAGCATCATTGAAATTTTTTAAATGAAACTTTGATATTCCTCTGTTATAATAATATGAAAATTGATATTTTTCTTTTCCTTCATTTATAATTTTACTGTAATCATCAATTGCTTTTGAATATTCATTTATTGCAAAATATAGTTGTGCCCTTATTTTCAAAGCTTCAATATTTTTATTATCTATTCCTAAAACTATAGTTAAATCTGAAATAGCATCAAAGTTTCTATTTGTGTGTTTATAAACTTTGGCTCTATAAAAATAAGGCTGCCATTTTTGTGGCTTCATTATAATAGCTTCATTATATTTTGCTATTGCTGAAGTATAATCTCCTTTCTTTTCAAACTCAACAGCACTCAAACAAGTTTTAATATATTTATTTTGTGAAAATAAATTTAGAGATATAAGCAAAACTGCTATAAATAATATATTTCTTTTCATGTATTTAATTTTTTTTGCTAAATTAATAATTTGATAAAATTTACTTATGGAATTTTATTTTTAATTACAATTATTTAATTGAGCTTTCACTTCAAAAATTTTATTTTGAATATATTTTGCTGCTTCAAGCTCTTTTCCATTAATTTCTTTCAATTTACACATATTTTTATAACTCAAATACCAGTCTAATGCATTATAAGCTTGATCTACCGCCATTTGAGCAATAGTTACGTAAGATACCTTTAAAAATCCTTTTTGAATTATTGGTTGTTTTATAAATGAATCTATTGTTTTGCCTGCAAGAAACTGAGATGCTTCTACAACTGGAAAATCACTTAAATACCCTTTTTCTTTTAACGTATTAATCAAATATTTATATTCTGAATCTGAACCACTTAATTGCTCCGTAGTTGTTTGAATAATGTTTTTAACAAATCCGTAATATTCAGAAATATCCGACATTTTTTTTCCAACATTTGCATTATTATAATTATTTATCCTTAGGTCAAGCATCTTTTTATATTTTTCGATACTTTCTTTCGTAAAAGCACCGTCAGCAATATATTTAATTTCGTTTTTCTCCAAAATTTCTTTAATTTTTAATGCACTTTTTCTTGATTCAATTACATAATCTAGAAAAATTCCGGCAACACTACTAATCCCGTCTGTTACTGCATTCCAATATGCTTGATTATTTTTTTCCTCCCAATTATTAACTTCTAAAATTGTTTTATCAATATTTTGTAAAAACTTTTGCCTGTTATCAGTATAGCTATTCAATTTATTATTAAGCATTGTACATTCTTCAGCAGATAACTTTGGCTTTGTATTTTCTTCTTTTATATTATTTTCTTGCTTAACTATTTCAGATTCATTCTTAATATTATCTACTATATATGTTTTTGTTTCGGATAAATCAACAATATTTGGGTCATTATTTATATCTAATAATGTATTTAGTTCAGGTTCCGACAGTCCTTGTCCAAAAAAGTCTGTCCCTTTGCTTATACTAACATTTTCACTTTTTACTCCTTCTCCACTAAATTGTCCCTCAGCATCTGCCCTCATTTGTTCCATTTCTCCATCTAATTTCATGAAATCTAAATTCCCATCTCCTTCTTTTATCGAGATAGAATTATCCATTAATTTATTGTATGCTCTTAAATTTAGAGAATCTCTGATTTTTTGTTGTCGTGCTTGTTCTTGCTGTATTCTTTCCATTTCTATTCTTTGTGCTTCAAGCTGAGCCTGACTTGGGGCTGCGGGTGCCGCAGGAGCACTAAAAACTGCATTAACCAATGACTGCACAAGCATAGTTTGAATCATTGTATTGGCATTAAATGCTGGAGTTGCCGAACTTTGACTTGAGCTTTGATTTGAGTTTTGAGTTGAGTTTTGCCCTGAGCTTGACGTAGATCTTGTGTTTCCAGAGGTATAACCTCCAACCGGAGATGGTTGTGGTACAGAAATATAGTAATTAGGGATATCTTTTGCATGCATCGAAGGTAAATTAAAATCTTCACTTTGTCCAATTAAGTGATTAGTAGCAATTAGCAATATAAAGATTATTGTATTTTTTTTTATTATGATATTTTTCATATACTTTATCAATAGTGTCCTAAACGTTTTCAAAAAAAAGAAAAAATAAGAGAAAGGAATTAAGTATCTCAAATTATCTTTGAGTTCACACAAAAAATAACTTTTTCTTATGACAAATATAACTTTGTTTTTACAAATAATTTCAAAATTAGATAGAATAAATTTTTCAAAACTTGTAAAATCTAAGCAAACAGATAAGCACCATAAGGGTTACAATAGTTGGACTCACTTGGTGTCTATGTTATTTTGCCCGTTTGCGAAAAGTCAATAGGTAAGAGATATTAGTAATGGTCTTCGTTCCGCTACAGGCAACCTAAATTACCTTGGTATTGCAAGGGCTCCTTCTAAATCCACTATCAGTTATCAGAACAAAAATCGCAACTGGGAGCTATTTTAGAGAGTACAATTATCAGTTATTTGGAAGTTTAGGACAGCAATGGTGTTTATTTTGTAATAAGACATAAAGATAACATTCAATACTCCGTTATTAAGGAAAATGAATTACCAGGAAATAGATACCAACATATTCTTATTGATGAAAAATATTTAAAAAGTACCTTTAGAAATCTAGCTTTTTAGTAAATATTATTTAAACGGACTATCTTATTTAAACTTAGTAGTTTTGGCTTAATTAAATAAATAATTATCTTTTACCGCATTTTATTTTTTTGAAATTATTTTTTGATGGTAAAATATTTAAAAGGACTAGATACATTAAGAGCGATTGCAGCATTAACTGTTGTTTGGGGTCATATTGAATTAATGAAACAAAAAAATGGTTTTTCAAATCTTTGGGATTCAAAAAATTAATATATTGCTAAATTGCTAATAATAAAATTGTTAGCTACTTTAGAATTTCAAAATTATCAGCATCTAAGTGAGCAGGAAAAGAACGTCTAAATTCAGCTAACTTTTCTTTTGATAAAACAATAGTTTCTATTGTTTGTTTATGCGGTTCAATATTAGATAAAACAGCTCCGAAAAAATCTGAAACCAACGAATTTCCCGAATGAGAAATATTGTTGCCATCATTACCAATTCTGTTAACGCCAATAGTATAACATTGATTTTCGATAGCTCTTGCTTTTAAAAGAGTTTCCCAAATACTACTTCTTCTTTCGGGCCAATTAGCAATATAAACTAGCACATCATAGTCGAAACTATTATCAACTACTTTATTTCTGCTCCAAATCGGAAATCTTAAGTCGTAGCAAATTAACGGGCAAATTTTCCAACCTTTATAATCAACAATTATTTTTGAATCACCTTTTGAAATATATTTATTTTCATCGGTCATTCTGAAAAGGTGAGATTTATTGTAATAAGAATAATTTCCATCAGGATACATGAAAATTAATCGGTTATAAATTTTATTATTATCTTTAATAAAGGCACTTCCAATAATAACCGAATTTAAATGTTTTGCTTTTTCTTTAAGCCAGTTTAATATTTTACCATTACTATTTTCGTTAAAACTATCAACATTATTAGTGAAGCCAGTTGCAAAAGTTTCTGGTAAAATTATAATATCGGTATTTGAAATACCATTAAGAATATTTGAATAATTAATTAAATTTTGTTCAATATTTTCCCAAATAATATTTGATTGAACAATGGTAATTTTTAAATCATTCATAAATAATTTTTTTAAATTTTATGAAGTTTTTCGGCTGCTTTTTCTAATGTTTCATTCGATTTAGCAAAACAAAATCTTAAAACATTATTTTCAACGGCATCATGATAAAAAACCGAAACAGGTATAGCAGCAACTCCATGTTCAATTGTTAGTTTATTTGCAAAACTAACTTCATTTTCTTTCGAAATATTAGAATAATCTAGAAGTTGGAAGTATGTTCCTTTAGCCGGTTTAATTTTAAATTTAGACCCTTTAATAAGATTTATAAAAAAGTCTCTTTTCTCTTGATAGAAAGCATTTAATTCTAAATACATCTCTTTTTTATCTAAAATTTCACTGTAAGCGTATTGAATAGGAGTGTTAACAGCATAAACAGCAAACTGATGAACCTTTCTAAATTCGTTCATTAAATTTTCTGGAGCTAAGCAATATCCCATTTTTAAACCAGTAGTATGATATGTTTTTCCAAAAGAAGAGATAACAAATGAACGTTCGGCCAAGCTTTTATATTTTAAAATACTTTCATGAGGATTATTGTCAAAAATTATATGCTCATAAACTTCATCACTTAAAATAATTATATTGGTATCTTTTGTTAATTTATCGAGCATTTTTAAATCAGCTTCTTTAATAATACTTCCTGTTGGGTTGTGAGGCGAATTAATAATAATCATTTTTGTTCTTTGATTAATAACTTTTTTAATTCGATCCCAATCAAACGAAAAATCTGGAGATTTTAAAGAAACATAAATAGGAATACCACCACATAATTCAATAACAGGAACATAAGCATCATAAGCAGGTTCAAAAACAACAACTTCATCGCCTTCTTTAACAAAGGTTGTAATAGCAGTGTATAAAGCTTGAGTGGCACCTGCAGTTATAGTAATTTCTTTTTCGGGGTGATATGAAATAGAATATAAGTATTCGGTTTTTTCAACTATTTTTTCTCTTAATTCTTTAACGCCAATCATAGGAGCATATTGATTATAGCCCTTTTTCATATATTTATTAATAGCGTCAATAAGAATATTATCACAATTAAAATCTGGAAATCCTTGAGACAAATTAATTGCATTATGTTTATTTGCAAGGTTAGACATAATTGAAAAAATAGTAGTTCCTACTTTTGGTAACTTCGAATAAATTTGACCTTTGTATTTCATTTTTTTATTTTTATTTAAATTTTTAGAAAGGATAACCAATACCTAAATTAAAGATAATATCATCAAGTTTTATTTTGTTTAAAGTAATTTTATTATTAAATGGAGATTTAAAAGGAACAGAAGCATCAATTCGTACAATAAAAAACGAAAAATCGAGTCTAGTTCCAAAGCCACCACCAATTGCAAATTCTTTATAAAATCTGTTAAAATCAAAATTAGCTAGAGGTCTTTGTTCATCTTTATTAAACATCCATATATTTCCCATATCAATAAAGAAAGCACCTTTTAAAAGGCTATAAATACCAAATCTATATTCAACATTACCAACTAATTTTATATCACCAGTTTTGTCAATTAAATAAATAGAATTATCAGCTCCAGGTCCTAAATTTCTTGATCTCCATGCTCTTAAATCTGTTGAACCACCAGCAAAATAACTCTTACTAAAAGGCATAGATTTAGAATTTTTATACGGGTAACCAAGACCAACAAAAGCTCTAAAAACTATAGTATTAAACTTATTAAAAATTTTATAGTGTCTATAATCAAAGTCGGTTTTAATGTATTGAGCATAAGGTATATTAAAAATTTGATATCTATTTAATGAATCGGTTTTAGATTTAAAAGCCTTATTGAAAACCCCTATAATATTGCCAGAAAATTCGATATTAGACATGAAAAAAGTAAAACTTCGAGGCTTATTAATATCTTGATTGTTAAATATAAATGACCAAATTGAAGAAGAAGTTAAATGGTCAGAATAGCTAGCGATTATATTAACATCATTAAATTGTTTTAATTTTTCTGCAAACAAAGGTTCTTTATAAATTTTAATAAAATTAATATCTAAAGGGTTAATTATATGTTTCTTATATTTTGATTCTTTCCAAGAGTAGCCGAAAGAGAAACGAGATAAATTTCTTGTATAAGCATCGGGTCTTTTTTGATAATTATATATGCCAGAAAAAGTTGTTGTAGGCATTGTGTTTTTAGATATTCTATCGGTTTTAAAAGGCAAAAGAAATCTTTTTAAATTATAATGAATTTCAGGCCCAATTTCTATTGTGTTAAAAAGATTATCTTTTTCTTGATTATTCAAAGTATTTTGCATCTCAAGACCGCCTCTAAGCTTTAAATCTAAAGCTTCGGCTCCTCTAAAAAGATTTTTGTTTTGATATGTAATATTGCCATAAATACCAAAATCTCCAAGAGAATGAGAACCTTCGAGTTCGGTTGTAATTGATTGAAATTTAGAAGGAGTTAAGTGAATAATGCAATCGAGGTAGTTTTCACCAGAATTATTTTCACAAACTTTAAAATCAATATTAATGAACTTGAAAATATTTAAATTAGCTAATTGTATTTGAGTTTTATTAACTTTATCAATTTGAAAATATTCGTCTTTTTTTAAGAAAATACACTGTTGCAGAATTTTAGGTTTAATAAATTTAGATTTTTTATAAATAAAAATATATTCATTTATTTTAAGTGTGTCTAATTGTAATGAATCGTTATCTGAAGAAACAGAGTAGTCGGGGTAAATGTAAATATTATTTATGCGATATCTTTTATGGTAATTATATGTTAGAGTGTCTTTGTTTTGAATTATAGGATTTTTAATTTCTAATTGAATATTTGCTTTTAAAGAGTTTTTTGTGCTGTCAACATAAAACAAAATATATTCTTTAGAGAAAAAGTAAAAACCATTGTTTTTAAGTAATTGAGTGTAATTATCTCGTTCTTTTTCAAAAGCATTAATGTCTAATATTTCCCCCTTTTTAATAAAAGATTTATTAATGTTTGATACTATAATACTATTTAAAACAGGGTCATGAATAGTATAATTAATGCTATCAATTAAATATGGTTTTTTTACATTAGCATAATAAAAAACTTTAGCTTTCTTTGGGTTGTTTTTAGCAAAAATGGTAGTGTCTTTAACTGTTGAGTTATAATAACCTTTATTGTTAAGGTAGTTTTTTAGCTGAATAGTTGAACTTTTAGTAAAAAAATTATCTACAAGAACAGGTTCCTCTCCAATTTTTTTAAATCCAATATTATATAACAATAAATGAAATCTAAAGAACCCAAATAATTTTTTATTGGGAGTTTGTTTTATAAAATTGTAAAGTTCTTTTTCTTCTAACTTAGCTGTAGTTTTTTCAGGATATTCGATTTTAATTTTTTGTTTAAACAATAAAGCAGAGCCATTAGGAACTTTTTTTGTTAAACGGCATGAAAATAAAAAAGTTAGAGAAACTAATAATAATATTTTTATGAATGATTTCAAATTCTAATATTAATAGTTAAAACTCTCAATAATACTATCGTTCAAATATTCGATAAGTTTAATATTAACACCAATATCATTATAAAAATACCATTTACCTTGTTTTAGATCATTTTTATAATCACCTTCATAATATAATTTTCCGTTAGGGAAATAAACAGCAGAATATCCATTCAATTTGCCTTCTTTATAATTTTTCATGCTCCATGTTTTTCCATTTTGGAAATAAAATGTCCAAGTGCTATCTTTTTGTGAATTTTTAAAAAATGATTCTTGTTGAATTTTACCATTTTCATAATAATATAATTCTTCAACCAAACCATTTTCTAAAGTTGTTTTTATCGATTTAGTTTTTCCGTTTTCATATTTTTCTTCAACAACTTTGCTGTTTTTGCAAGAAATAATTGATATTATAATTATGCTTATTAAAAGAATATTTTTCATGAGTATTAGTATTTTATTACGAATTAATAATTAATAATTACGAAATCAAATTTAACTTTATTTGAATGGTATAATAACTATTGACTTCATAAAGATTAAAATTTACGTTCTTGTTCAGTTGCTTTAACAGCTTTTTGTTTTCCATTTTTATATACATAGCTATAAAGTTGCTTCCCTTTATCATTATAAGCTATATGTTTTCCGTTTTTTTGACCATTTTTATAAGAAGCAATAGATTCCATTTTTCCATCAGGGAAATAGCTTAACCATTTTCCGTTTTTTATACCATTGCTAAATATTTTAATGCTTTTTACAGTTCCATGTTTATAAAACTCTATCCATTTACCGTCTTGTTTACCTGCTTTATAACATTCTTGATTTACTTTTAATCCTTTTTCATTATAAAATTCCCAAACACCATTTTTAACAGATTGTTTTTGAATAGTATATTTTTCATTTTTAGTAAATCCTCTTTTCTCATCAACTAGAACATAAGAACCTTTTTCTTGTGGTGTTCCGTTTTCGTACCAAGAAGCATAGCTTCCACTATTTAAACCATCAAGAAAATATGATTCAACCGACATATTACCATTAGTATAATAGTAAACAGTTTTTCCGTTTTTCAAATCATTTTTATAATTAATTTCAAATTTTTTCTCTCCAGTTTCAAAATATTTTGTCCATAAACCATCTAATTTACCCTCTTTAAAATAGCAAATAGATTCGGCCATTCCGTTTTCGAACCAAGTTTGCCATTTACCATCCTCTTTGCCATTAACAAATTGACCTTCTTTTAATTTGTTTTTATTTTCGTACCAATAAATCCATTTGCCATGTTTTACACCATCTTTATAATTACCTTTTTTCCACTGAAGTTTTCCATCATACCACCAATTCCATTCGCCATCCATTTTGCCATTTTTATAATAGCCTTCATTTCCTTTTTCTCCATTTTTCTTTATGTAATAAGTCCATAAACCATCTTGAATGTCATTAATAAAACCACCTTTTATATCCATTTTACTGTTGCTGTTATACCAAATAGCTTCACCATTTTTTTTGCCGTTCAAATAATTAATTTCAGCTTCTTTGCTTCCATTATCGAACCATTTTTCGCATTTACCTTCGAATTTGTCGTCTTTATAGAAAGAAAGCATCATAATATTTCCGCTTTCATACCAATTAGTCCATTTGCCTTGTTTTAAGCTATCGATAAGATTACCTTGCATTTGGCGTTTCCCATTGCTATACCATGTAATATTTTCGCCATTAGCAAGATTTAATTTGCTTTGTAATTCGCCATTGTCATACCAAGTAGTCCAAGTTCCAATTCGGTTACCCTCGTTGTACTCGCCATCCATCTTTTTTTGACCATTAGCATAAAAATATTCCCATTTACCTTGTTTTTTGCCATTCTTATATTCACCATTTTCTTCAATTTTTCCATCTTCAAAATAAATAATAAATTTTCCATTACCTTTTTTTATTAAAGTATCATTTTTTTCAGAAATAAGAGTGTTAAAGAATTTATCACCGTTTAAGTATGTTTCAATTGTTTTAACTTTTCCGTTAGAATAGAAAGAAGTCCAAGTGCTATCTTTTTTCGAATTTTTATAAAAACCTTTTACAATAAGATTACCATTAATATCCCATTTTTGATATATTCCATTAATAAATCCAAATTTAAAAATTTTAGATTCTTCTTTTTTTCCGTTAGAATAAAACAAAATTTGTTCACCGTGAATTTTACCAAGCGAATAATTAGCAATACCTTGAAGATTTCCTATAGAATCCCAATATTTCCACTCACCATCTTCATAACCATCTATAGTTGTACCGGTTAATTGCTTTTTACCATTAGCCCAATTTCTCGAAATTGCTTCTTTATTAGTGTTTTCTTTATAAAATTTTATTTTTTTAGCTTCTTGAGCAGTTAAATAATAAGAAAATATAGAAATTACGGTAATAATAAGTATGTTTTTCATTATAAAAATGTTTAAACTATTAATAAGTATTAAAAATAAAATTAAGCAAATATAAGTTAAAAAGTAATTTTACCCGAATAAAACAAAATAATATTTTCATAAAGAATATATGTGTAATTATTAAAAATATTTATAATTTTGGGCGAAAAATTAAATATAAAACTATGGATAAAATATTAATAATTGGAGGTTTAGGACAAATAGGTTCAGACCTAATAGTAGAATTAAACAAAACGTATAAAAGAGAAAATATAATTGCTACAGATGTATGCAGTAATCCGTCAGAAAAGATTTTAAATGCTAGTCTTTTCGAGCAGTTAAATATTACTGATTTTAAAGGCATAAGCAATATTGTTGATAAATATAAAATTGATATAATAATTAATTTAGCAGCTATATTGTCAGCAAATGGAGAAAAAAATCCTATGTTAGCTTGGGACATTAATATGAACGGATTAATAAATGTTTTAGAAATTGCTAGAGAGAAAAATTTAAAGCAAGTATTAACTCCAAGTTCTATTGCAGCTTTTGGACCAGAAACACCAAAAGAAAACACACCACAAGAAACTATTCTTAGACCATCAACAATGTACGGAATAACTAAAGTAGCAGGTGAATTATTAGGAAATTATTATTTTAAAAAATATAATTTAGATGTAAGAGGTTTAAGGTATCCTGGAATTATAAGTTACGAAACATTACCAGGTGGTGGAACAACCGACTATGCAGTTGCAATATATTATGATGCAATAAAATATAAAAAATACACTTGTTTTGTTAATGAAGAAACAAAACTTCCGATGATGTATATGCCAGATTGTTTAAAAGCAACGGTTGATTTAATGCATGCAGATGTAAATAAATTAAGATACCATGCCGATTATAATGTTGGTTCAATGAGTTTTTCTGTTAAAGAATTAGCAAACTCAATTAAGAAATATATTCCTGAATTTGAAATAGAATATAAACCAGATTATCGTCAGGCGATAGCTGATTCATGGCCAGATTCAATTGATGATTCTGCAGCAAGAAGAGATTGGAATTGGAACCCAAGCTACGATTTAGATAGTATGACAAAAGATATGTTAGAAAAAATTAGTGCTAAACAATAATTTTCAATGAAATACCAATTAAGAAATTTATTAGTTGTTTTTACAATTATACTCACTGTTTTTTATTCTTGTGCACCAGAAGAAGATGTGCCAGAAATAGAGACAGATGCTAGAGATAAATTTATTGGAAGTAGTTGGTATTGTGATGAAGTTAGTCAAGAAAATGGAAACTCAAGTTATGTAGTTGGAATTGCTAAAAATAATTCGACAGAAAATGGGATTATTATTACAAATTTTTATCATTTAGGATCTAATGAATCTCTAAAAGCAACAGTTAGCAATAATATTATAAGCATATATCAGCAAACAATATGTGAAGAAGATCCTTATACTGTTTGGGGTTCAGGTGAATTAATAAATTCGAAAATATATTTTAATTATTATGCTGATGACGGGGCAATAATAGACACAGTTTCAGCTACATATCATAAATAGAATAAATAAAAAACAGTTTTTGTTTATTTTTGTTATTTTTGTTAAAAATTTAAACGATGTATAGAAAGAATAAGTTTAAAGTAAGTTTACAAATTATATTGTTTATAATAGTAACAACTCTGTTTTCTTGTACTACAAATAAAAATTTAATTTATTTGCAAGATAAAAAAAATGTTGAATCCGTAACAATAACTAAAAGTATCGAAAAAGATTTTTTACTTAAATCTGGAGATGCTCTGTATATTAATGTAGTAGGGTTAGGCGAAAATAATTTTGTTGGTGCTTCAGAAGAAAGATCAATGAACGAATTATCTGTTTATTTGCAAAGTTATATTATAGATGATTCTGGTTCTATTGATTTACCATTGATAGGAAAAGTAATTGTAGGAAATAAAAGCATAAAAGATGCGAAAACAATTCTTGAAAAAGAAGTTTCAAAATATATGAAATCATTTACAGTTAGTTTAAAGTTAGTAAATTATAGAATAACTGTTTTGGGAGAAGTTAGAAAGCCTGGGGTTATTTTAATAAATTCAGATAGAGTTAATATTTTAGAAGCACTAGGTTTTGCTGGAGATTTATTAGATACAGGCAATCGAAAAAAAATTAAGATAATTAGAGAAACAACTGAAGGGCATAAAATTTATTTTATAGATTTAACAGATAAAAATATTCTATATTCTGATTATTTTAATTTATTGCCTAATGATTTGGTTTATATTGAACCATTACAATCAAAAAGATACGGCTTAACTAATATGACACAAACATTACAAATTGTATTGTCAATAATAAGTTCAACATTATCAATATACTTTTTAACAGATAGAGTTAAATAATTAAAAAATAAAATTGTGGAAAATAATATAAATGATGAAAATATTGATTTTAAAGAAGTCTTCTTTAAAATTTTAGCAAATTGGAAAATATTTATAGCTATTATAATAATTGCTTTTTTGGGAGCATATCTAAAAAATAAATATACAACACCAATTTATGTTATTCAATCATCAGTATTAGTTCAAGACGACAAAAATCCTTTATCGGGTGCTCCTGGTTTTATGCAAGGGTTAGCAACAATTAGCAGGTCAAATGTTGCTAATGAAATGGCTATATTACAATCATATTCAAATGTTAAAGAAGCTATAAATCAGTTAGATTTTTTAGTTGATTATTATAAGGTTTTAGGAATTAAAGATAAAAATGTTTTTGATAAATGTCCCTTTAAAGTTATAGTAGATTCATTGCATCCGCAAATAATACAATATCCAATTCATATAAAAATTATTAATAATAAAACTTATGAATTAAGCTATAATAGAGGCTCTGCAAAATTGTTTGATATTAAAAATGAAAAAGAATTAGGATTGTCGGAAATTGAAGAAAAAGTTGTGAAAAACAATTTGCTTTTTAATGAATATTATGAAGACAATAATTTAAGAATTAAGGTAGTGCAAGACACTAATTTTGAAAAAATAAATTTTGAAAAAGACAATGAATATTTCTTTATTGTTAATGATTTAGTTTCATTAGCAAAAAGATACAGGTCTAAAATAAATATAGATCAAGATGAAAAATCATCAGTTTTATTAATAAACTTAGAAGCAGAATGTGTATCAAAAGAGATACAGTTTTTAAATAAATTAATGGAAGTTTATTCGAACTTTGATTTAAATATCGAAAATAATATTTCAAATAACACTATATTGTTTATTGATGAAGAACTTACTAATATTACTGATTCATTGACTTATATTGAGAGAAAATTACAGGTTTTTAATAAAGAGAATAAAATATTAAATGTTGAAATGTCAACATCAACAATTTTACAAGAACTTCAAGTATTAGAATCTGAAAAAGCAATGCAATTATTGAAAAATAAATATTACAAATATCTTTTAGAATATTTATCGGAAAATAATGCTACTGCAGATGTTATCTCTCCGTCTGTTATGGGAATAAATGACAATGGACTAAATTCATTAGTTGGAGAATATAATAAATTGTATTTTTCGAAAACCGAAATAGGGTTTAATGCCACAGATTATAACCCAAGTCTTACACTAGTAAATGAAAAAATTGAAAAAGTTAAAAGTATTTTAAAAGAAAATGTTTCAAATATTATTAAAAATTCTAATATAACTTTATCGGATATAAATCAAAGAATGAATATTGTTGAATCTAAAATTCAAAGTTTACCATTGAAAGAACAAGAATTGATAAATATTAAAAGAAAATATAATTTAAATGACAAATTATACAATTTCTTACTTGAGAAAAAAGCCGAAGCAAGTATAAAAAAAGCATCTAATATTCCTAAAAACAAAATTATAGATAAAGCAATGCTTGTTAGTAATGCTCCTAAAAAACCTAAAAAAATGATTAATTATTTTATTTCAATCATATTAGGTTTTGTTGTTTCATTATTATATGTTTTTGGAAAAGACTTTTTGAAAAATACAATTGAAAATAAAAAGGATTTAGAGAAAATTACAACAATTCCTATTTTAGGAGTTATTGGAAGAATAAAATCTAATACAAATTTAGTTGTGTCTCAAAACCCAAAGGCACCTATAGCCGAAGCATTTAGAACAATACGTACAAATATTCAATATTTTGCAGTTGAAAAAGAAAAAAAGGTGATTTTGATTACTTCTTCAATTAGTGGCGAGGGTAAGTCTTTTACTTCAATAAATTTGGCATCAATAATAGCTAATTCTGGTAAAAAAACTCTTATTATGGGAGTTGATTTAAGAAAACCAAAGTTATTTGAAGATTTTGAGTTATCAAATGAAGTTGGATTAAGTTCTTACTTAATTAATGCAAATACTTTAGAGCAAGTTATTCAAAAAACAAAAATAAAAAATTTAGATTTTATTGCTGCAGGACCTATTCCTCCAAATCCTGTTGAATTAATTGAAACTCAAAGAATGAAAAATTTAATTGATGAATTAAAGCAAAATTATGATATGATTATTTTAGATACTCCTCCTATAGGATTAGTTGCTGATACTTTGGTTATATCTAAATATGCTGATATGGTTTTATATATTGTTCGTCAGGGTTATACTAAGAAAGATTTAATCTATATGTTAAATGCAATGCATAAAAACAATAAAATAAATAATGTAGGTATTGTATTAAATGATGTTAAACATTCAAACCTAAATTATGGTTATGGTTATGGCTACGGTTATGGCTATGGAAATGTATCATATTCAGATGAACCTACTTTATCTTTATTGGGTAAATTAAAAAGATTTATAAGAAATGACTACTAATAATATTGATTTATATAAATCTTTAGTTGAAGATAGTTGGGTTAATAGAGATAATCTTAAGAGTATTGATGTTGTTAATTCAATTAATGAAATAATTAAACTTCTTGATAACGGAGAATTAAGGGTTGCTAATAAAATTAATGATATCTGGATTATTAATGAATGGATAAAAAAAGCAATAATCCTTTATTTTGTTATTAGTAAAATGGAAGTTATTGAAGTTGGTCCTTTTCAATTTCATGATAAAATAAAGTTAAAAAATAACTATAAAGAAAACAATGTAAGGGTAGTGCCTCATGCTATTGCTAGATATGGTTCTTTTATCGAAAAAAACGCTATTTTAATGCCTTCTTATGTTAATATTGGAGCTTATGTTGGCGAAGGAACAATGGTTGATACATGGGCTACTGTTGGTTCTTGTGCTCAAATAGGGAAAAATGTTCATTTAAGTGGAGGCGTTGGCATTGGTGGTGTATTAGAACCTGTTCAGGCTGCTCCTGTAATTATTGAAGATAATTGCTTTATTGGTTCAAGATGTATTGTTGTTGAAGGTGTTAGGATAGAGGAAGGTGCTGTTTTAGGTGCTAATGTTGTTATAACAAAATCAACTCATATTATTGACGTAACTGGTAGTGAGCCAGTAGAATATAAAGAATATGTTCCGCAAAATTCGGTTGTAATACAAGGTTCTTACAAAAAAATATTTCCATCAGGAGAATATTATGTGCCTTGTGCTTTAATTATAGGAAAAAGAAAAGCATCAACTAATGTGAAAACTTCATTAAATGATGCTTTAAGAGATTTTAATGTTTCTGTTTAATTCTTAATAATCTTTTGTATATATCTTTCGCTGTTATTGAATATCTCGATAAGGTAGATTCCATTCTCTAATGATGAAACATTAATTAAATCATCTTTCGAAAAGTTATTTCTTTTTATTAACTCTCTTCCGTTTATGTCTCTTAATACAATCGAATAATTATTCTCCGAATTAATTCTAATAATATCATTAACAGGATTAGGATATATTTTTACTTTTTCTGACAAAATATTATTGTTACTTATACCTAGGTTCGTGTTAAAATAAATCCCATAATCTTCAGCTTGACCATATTGAAGTTGTCCAGGAGTTACAGTTGTTCGGCCACAAGAATTAATAGTTGAATTGTAATCAGAGATTACTCGCATTCTTAAAAGTGTTTCAAACGTTGGACTAGCAGGTGTTGTAAAAGATGCTGTTTTTAAACCTTTTGCATTTGAACCACTAAATGAAGTTATTAATTCTCCATTATTTTCGAAACTACCATTGTTATTGTAATCAATATAAACTCTTGCATATTCGTAGTTTATAGTCCCTAATGTTACGCTAATTGTATAAGTAGTGCTAGTTTCTAAAACAGTATTTTTACTTGAAGAAAAATCTAAATAACCATTCCCTCCAAAATTATTATTGTCATTAACAGTACCACCTGATGCATTATTTATATCTTCTAAAGCAACATTAAAAATACCAAAACCATTTGTATTTACTAAATTAACTGTATTTGAGCTACAGCTTGGTGTAATTGCTGTTCCTGTTATTGGAGTAATATTTGGCGTCATTCCGAAAATAGCTCCCTGTTCATTATTAAACGTATAAGTAGTTGAAGAAACAGTAGGATTTATCATCGCAACAGAATAGTAACCGTCTCCACTGCCGCTCCAACCAAAGTTGAAATGAATTTTATCATCTGCATCATAACCATCAGCAACAAAAGCGTGTCCACCAGCAGGGCCATAACCACGATAAATAAGAGGCCTACTCTCGTCTAATTCACCTTTTAGAGCTGTAGTCCATGCTGCGTCGTTTAAATAAGAAGATTTTTCTTTTAAGCTATCAACTTTATAATTAAAAAAGTAACCTATAGTTTCGGCAATATCAACAATAGAAGCACTTGATGCACCAGTCCCGTAATCCATTTGTACCGAAACGCCAATATGATATAATAATTTAGCTGTTTCTGAGCTATATGTGTTATTTGGCATACTTGCAAAATTGTATGTCGAATTACCAAAATTTGCTTTTAATGAACCATAAGTATCATGAGTATATGTTCTAGATCCATGCCCTTGAGATGGGAATGAATGATATTTCATAACTTGACCTGTTGCAGTGGCAACACAACCAGCATAAACATTTCCGCCTGGGCCAGCAGAAGCTACCGGACATGAATCATTCCAACCCGAATTTTGGTTCCATCTTGTTGTTAGTAAAGGCGAAACAGCCTTTTTTTGCATGTATCTTTCTTTTAAAGAAACGTCTGCAACTAAATATTTTACCCACTTTTGTTGAATATCTAAAACAGAACTAATATTGTTATCTCTAATAACATTAATTTGGTTCGAGTAATTCTCTAATAACCCACTAATTTGTATAGGAATATTATTGTAATTAAAATTACCTTCATTTGAATAGGCTAGGATAGGGTCGCTGTTTTCTTCAGCTGAAACTATATGTTGTTTGACTTTGGTTTTAACGATTCCATCT
>CAZJKL010000028.1:25536-36949 GCA_964546655.1 uncultured Bacteroidales bacterium
TTCAACATTAAAAATGTAAAATAAGTTTTTACCATTTTCTTGTTTAGTGTATTCATCTGAGAAATTAATTTCAGAAAGTTTTAAATTTGTTCTTTCGAACAATAAGTTTTTTGCAACTTCTCTGGCTTGTTCTTTAGGTATTTCGCCCCCGATAAAGAGTTTTGAAATTAACAAGAACAACAATAAAAGGTAGTGTTTTTTCATAATTGTAGATGATTTATTAATAGAGTGTTTTATAATTACTATAAATATAATAATAATTGTTTATACTTTCAAAATAAATAATAGTTACAATTAATAAAAAGTAAGGATAAAAAAAATGCAGGTTAATAAGCCGGATTCTGTTACTCGGCAAGCCGAGCTTCTATCATTTATCTACTCTTTTTGTCACCAAAAAGATTTAGCATCCCACCCTCCGAGATTAGGCGAGCAGCCCTCAAGCCTCGGTTTATTTGGATTTTCAACCCATAAGGTTTACCCAGCTAACTTAATCACTTAAGCTACTGGTGAGCTCTTACCTCACCTTTTCACCCTTACCAACCATAGGCTGGCGGTTTTTTTCTGTGGCACTTGCTGTTTTTATCCTTCCTGTTAGGAAGTATGGTGCTCTTTGTTGTCCGGACTTTCCTCTTCAAATCTAGTTCGAAGCGATAGAATAACCTGCAATATTTAAAGAACTTTTATAATATTTTTACTACTGTTGCTCCATTACCAAAACCAACATCATTACCGTCAAAAAAAACTATTCCCGATTGATGTTTTAAGTATTTAATAATTTCGCCTTTTAATACACCATTTCCTATTCCGTGAATAAATGTAACTTTAGAATAACTTTCGACAATGGCTGTATCTAATTCCTTTTTAAAATGATTTAATTGGTGATGAAGCATTTCAGAATTGCTCATCCCTGATATATTTTCAAATAAAGTTCCAATATGTAAGTCAACAACTTTTTCTTTTATATTTAATAATTCTTGTTGCTGAATATTAATTCTTTTCAAAATTGGTAACTCATCATCATTAATATATTTATGCTTTACTTCTTTAATTTTACTAGTATCTTCTTTAGCAACTTTTTCTTTATACTGAAATAATTTCGCAATTTTCATATATAAAGCGGGTGTTTCAAAAAATACTGATTTAGAAAAAGAATCTATGTTTTTTAGCTTTTCTTCGCTAATATTTAAAATTCTAAAAATAGGTGTTAATAAATTGTAATTATCTTGCTTAAAAAATATTATTTGAAAAACAGGACTTGACCATTCATGATAAATATCTTCAGAAATAGTTTCTAATAATAACATCGATCTTGATTCTAAATCGGCTTTATCAACACCAATATATTCATTCTTAATTTTTAATGAATATGTGAAAATTGCATCATAATTAGTGTTGTTTATTAGATATACATTAAGCTCCTTCGAATTTTCTTCAATTGGTGTAAATGCCAAATAAACTCCTTCGGTTAAATCAACTTCTTCTTTTAATGACTCTTTATAAATATCATTATATTCTTTTGTGTCTTTAACCTTTTGATTAACAATTTGCTCTTCTTTTTTTATGTTATTTTGTGGGGTTAAAACATTGTATTTTTCAACTAATATAATATCTTTAATTAAAGCCGGGATAACAAATCCGTCTTCTATTTCTATTTCAATAGTCTCTTTATCAATTTGTTTTACAACTATACCACCTCCAGTTTCATTTAAAAATGAAATTTTATCTCCAATATTATATTGCATTTGCTTATTTTTTTATTAATGAATTTTGTAATAATCTACAATGCTTTTTTAAAACATCTTCTTCTTTTATGTTGATTATTTTCATAATTCTTCCAATGATTTATTGCATCATGGTTTGTTTCAAAAATACCAGTTGTTTCAACATGTTTTACCTTATGGTCAATCATAACTTGTTGAAGTTCGGTTATTAATAGAGCAGAAACTCCCATTGCCTGCATTTCTGGTAAAATGCCTGTTAACAATAAATCAACTACATCTGGGTTTTTTAAAGCTTTCATTATATGTAAAAAACCAAATGGGAACAATTTTCCATTTGCTTTTTGCATTGCTTTTGATAATGAAGGTAATCCTACAATAAAACCAACAACTTCATTTTTGTCGTTTTCAACAACTTTAATAAATTTTGGATTTAATATGCTGAAATACTTTTCAGATAAAAATTTTATCATTTTATCATTAAAAGGAACAACGCTAAATAGTTTTGCAAAAGCTTGATTTAAAACATTAAAAATTTTATCGGCATAAACTTCTGCTTCGGCTCTGGTTTTAAAATGAATAACTTTTAAATTATATCTTTTTTTAATCATATCGCTAAGCTTAATTGCTTTAGCAGGAATTTCTTTTCCTAAAAATAATTGAAATTCAACCCAGTCAATTTCTTTGTCGTATCCTAGTTTTTCAATATGTTCTTTATAGTAAGGTAAATGATAAGTTGAAGCAATTGATGGTAAATAATCATGCCCTTCAATTAACAAACCTTGAGTATCTAAGTTAGAAAATCCTAATGGTCCCATTACCTGTTCCATTCCTTTTTCTTTTATCCACTTTTCAGCTGTTTCAAATAATAACTTTGAAACAGATAAATCGTCAATAAATTCGCATTTTGCAAAACGACCAATTTTTGAATTATTCATTTCATTATGCGTTCTATTTATTATCGCACCTATTCTTCCAACACATTTATCGTCTTTTAAAACTATCCAAAATTTAGCATCACAAAACTCAAAAGCAGGATTAAATTCTGGTTGCAATGATTTTAATTCGTCTTTTTTTAATGGTGGTACCCAGTTTTCACTGTTTTTATATATTTCAAAAGGTAGTTCTACAAATTTTTTGTAATCGCATTTTGTTTGTAATTCTTTTATATTTAATGACATAATTTTTAATTTAAAATGAATTGCCAAAGTTAATTAATTTTTTTTTAATTTATTATATCTTATTAATGAGTTGCTATATTTGTATATAAATAAATTTTTAATGAACATTTTTAAAATCATTTTTGTAATTCTTTTATTTTTTATCCCAACTTTTGGTATAGCTGTATTGTCTGAATATTACAATTGGAAACAATCTAAAAATAATGATAAAAGAAGCCTTTTTAACCCATTGAGATACAAATCTTTATTGGCTATTGTTATTGTTTTTATAAGCTCGTTTTTTATTGTTAATTATTTTTTTAAACCTTCTGATATCATAAATAGTTCAGATTTAATTGAATATGGAAAAAGAACAAATACTCCTTTTTATACCAAACAAGCTTATTATAATTTAATAAAAAAAGATAGTTTTAATACCGAATATCACTATAATTTTATTAAAAGCCATTTCCAATTATCCGAAAAAATAGACGATTTTGATGGAATAAATGATTATGATATTTTTAAAATTTATAGAAATAAATATAAAGCAAAAAATATTGACTCTTTAATTGGAATATATGGCTTAGGTTTATGTAATTTTTATTGCGACAGATATACTTATAATGAATCGTTATTTTATTTAGAAAGGCTAAAAAAAACAAATTTTTATTGTATAAATAAAACATTAGGGGACATTTACTTTGGTTTAAATAATTTTAATAAAGCTAAATACCATTATAATAAAGAATTAAAACAAAATAAACCCGACAGTTCGGTTCTAAACAATATTTTTAAAATAGAATTAAAACACAATAATGTTCCAAAAGCATTAACCTATGTTTACAATAAAAACACTTCAAAATTTGTTAATTTTAACGATAAAATTAAGGTGTTATTTAAAGTAAATGACATAAAAACTTATACCGTCGAAATATTTAAAAATTTTATTAATAACATCAATATTATATCATTAATAGCAACTATTTTAATTACTTTAGTCTGGCTTTTTTATGTTTATTCGGTTGACCTTTTCGAGAAAGAAAAATTAATTTATGTTTGGATCTGTTTATTGCTAGGAATGATATTCACTTTTGGTGTTTATTACATTTATAGTTTTATCGATTTATTTTATCATTATGAAGTAACTCAAACTAATATTAATAATTTTCTTCATAATGTCTTTCGGGTCGGAATGGTTGAAGAATTAATGAAGATAATCCCAGTTTTATTAATTTTAACTTTTTCAAGAACCATAAACGAACCTTTTGATTATTTGTTTTATGCTTGTGTTTCGGCATTAGGTTTTGCTTTTATCGAAAATTTAGTTTATATCAATAATTATTCAATTGAAATACTGCACGGCAGAGCATTGATGGCAACCGTAGGTCACATGATAGATACTTCTATTGTGGCTTATGGACTTATGCTTGCAAAATATAAGTATAACAATAAAAACTCATTTTTCATTTTTCTATTATTCTTGTTTTTAGGTTCTCTAACTCATGGAACTTATAATTATTTATTGCAAGAAAATTTATCATTAGTTTTTGCAATATTTTTCTTACTATGCATAAAAATTTGGGTTACTTTATTTAACAATGCTTTAAATAACTCATCATTTTTCGATTATAAAATAATTTTAAATGACGAAAATCTTAAATTTTATGTAGTTGTTTCATTCTCAATAATATTAGCTTTTGAATACATAACAATTGGATATTTGTATTCACCCGACAAAGCAAATGCAAGTCTTTCAGAAATATCGTCGGTAGGATTTATTTTAATTTTATATTTATCGGTTCGTTTAACAAATTACAATCTTGTTAAAGGCAAATGGTTGCAATTTGAATTTTCATTAAATCCATTTAAAAATAAGTTTAAATCAATTAATTATGTCGGAATCAAGGTTTTAATAACTCCTTATAATGATAATATTGGTAATTTTAATAAAAGTTCGGAACCAATAAAAGGTGAAATAGTAAATAGACATGATATTTATTTTAAGTCGATTTGGAATACTAAAAATGCTATAAAAGAAGATGATTGGTTCGAGGTAAAATTAGAAAATGAAATTGAAATTAATGATTCGAAATATTTTTGTTTGTTTATTAAATTTAAAGAAAAATATAATGATTTAAATAATGATCAAAATCAAATAGCTTATACTATGATTTCGAAAAAAGAAATATTATTGCCTCTTGAAATGGAGCGAAACAACTTTGTTTTTTTAGGTGGTGCTTATGTTAATAAAGCCGAAAATTAACTTTAATGAAAAATAATTTAGTATTAATAGGATTTGGATTAGGTTGGGTTATTGGTGGTCCTATTGGCTTTTTTATTGGTGGTGTTATGGGTGTTGTTTTCGATTTTTATTTTGGGAAAAAACCTGATAATAAGAGTGTTTTAGAAGAAAAAATTGGAGATTATGGCGTTGCAATAATAATTCTTTCGGCTTCGGTTATTAATTCGCAAATAAAACATAGTAAAAAAGAATATATTTATGTTAAACAATATTTAGAAAAAGAATTTGGTTTAGATGTTTCAGAAATTGGAATGGAGCTTTTGTATAGTTTTATAAATGTTAAAATTAATATACCCGATTTTTGCAAACAGTTTAAAGAAAATATTTCATTAGAATCAAGATTAAAATTGTTGCAATACTTTTTTGGAATAGCAATTTCAGACAATATATTAAGTTACAATGAGATAAAAATATTAAAAACCATTGCTTTTTATTTAGGAATAGTTGAAGAAGATTATAATGTGATTTTTTTGATGTACGAGAAAAAACAAGAAGAACAATTTGGGTCTTCAATTTATATTAGTCAGAAAGAAAAAAACGCATATTCAACTTTAGGAGTTTCAGAAAAATCTACCGACGATGAAATTAAAAATATTTACCGAAAATTAGCTATAAAATATCATCCCGATAAAGTTAGCCATCTTGGTAAAGCATTTATTGACGAAGCCGAAGAAAAATTCCAGGATATTAATATCGCCTACCAATATATTAAAAAGATTAGAGGTATAAAGTAAGCCGTCTTTTAAATATTTTATAAAGCAAAAAAGAGTCAGACAAAAAAATCAAAGCACTAATTTGAGTCGCACCTCGTAAAAAATCGTAATTCGTAATTCGTAATTTGTAATTCGCAATCGTAAATCGTAATTCTTAATTCGTAATTGTTTTGTTAATATCTAAAAAAACATTACTTTTGTCGAAGTTCTTTGAGGGGTTGACTTGGTTTTGACAGCATGACAAATCAGTATGCAAGCATGTCGAGCGTGTGGATATGGCTCGTAAATCCCATTCACAACACAAATAAACGGCGAGAATAATTTCGCAATGGCTGCTTAGTATTAGATACTAAGCCCGTTTGTTTCCGTAAAAAAGTTTTCTCAGCACTTTTTTACAATGGAAGCATCATACAAAGATGAGATAGTGAAAATACCGCCTCGATATTTTTGCGAAATCAAAGAGGCTAAGGATTATATTGGAGAGCTATTATTCCGGTTTAATCTCGAAAATTAAATAATGGATAAACATGTAGAAATCATATTGGTTTCATGATTGGACCAGGGTTCGAGTCCCTGCAGCTCCACCAAAAAGAAAAGCAACTTAAAGCAAACGCCTAAAAACACAGATTTTTAGGCGTTTTTTGTTTTTATATCCGAGCAAAAAACGTTGAAATTCTTCTGAAAACTTTGTCCAAATCATGTCCCAAAAAAGAAGTTTGATTATGGACACGATTTAGGTGCTTTTGCGTTGATATTCAGTGTTTTGAATTTTGTGTTTTGCCTCTAAAAGTTTAATATTGTAATATTAATAATTTGTTTTTACAATTTCCCAACTTTCAATAGGGCCTTCAGTTAATTCAAATATTGTATGTGGCTCAAAATTTTCATTGTTTTTTAATTCATTATATAGTTTATTGTCGCGTTTTTTTAATTTATTTAGAAAATGCAAAACTTCATAATTTAACTGGCCTTTTGTTAATTTTATTTGAATTTTATTAAAATCCCAATTTATTTTTTGCTTATCAAATTTATAATTTCTATTACAAGCTTCAAAATACACTTCAGACAAATATTGATTTATACCATCAATAGGATTATAAAGAGTTTTAAATCTATTAAGTTGAGGATGATTTAGGTAGCCTTTAGTTTTGCCTTCTATAACATGTTTTGCTAGTAAAGTTTCTCGCCATAATGCAACAAGTCCTTTATAATCAAGATATTTTGGATGTAAAGACCAAATTCTCATTTAGAGTTAGTTGTTAATAAATTTTCCAAAGCACTTCTAAGATTAGTAAATTTAAATTTGTATCCTTTTTCTATTATTTTTTCAGATGAAATTCTGCTTCCTTCTAATATAATTTCAGACATTTTTCCTAGTAAAAATTTAAAAAATATAGCTGGAATATTAATATTCCAAAAAGGTTTTTTGAGGATCATTGCTAGCGTTTTATTAAATTCTTTGTTTGTAATAAATTCTGGAGCTACTGCATTGTATGCTCCTTTTATTTCATCATCTTCTAAAGCTTTGATGTAAATATCACATAAATCATCTATATGAATCCATGGTATATATTGTTTTCCGCTTCCAATCGCAGAGGCAAATCCTAATTTAACTGGGGTTAACATTTTTAATAATGCACCACCTTTTTCTGATAAAACAACTCCTGTTCTTATTTTTACAGTTCTAATTCCTAGTTCTTCAAATTTATCTGCATATTGTTCCCATTTATTGCAAGTAAACCCCAGAAAATCTGATGAAGGTAAGTCATTTTCAGTAAAAATTTTTGATGAAGTAATAGCACCGTAATAACCTATGGCAGATGCAGAAATAAATACATCTAGTTTTTTATTGCAATTTTTCACTTTATCAAAAATTAACTGAGTAGTTTTAATGCGACTATCAACTATTTCTTGTTTCCTTTTTTTTGTCCACCTTTTTTCTCCTATATTTTCTCCTGCAAGATGAATAATACAATCAGTTTTTTCTATTGCATTTTCTTCAATAACTTTATTTTTTAAATCCCAAGTGTAAAAAGTTATTTCTTTATCTTGTTTTTTTGTACGACCTAAAACAGAAACTTTATACCCTTTATTTATTAATTTTTTACAAAGTTGCGTCCCAATAAAACCCGAACCACCAGTAATTAAAATAGATTTCATTTGCTTATGTTTTTATTAGATTTAATTCTTTGTAAATCATGTTTTTAGGTTAAAATTTTATTGTGTTTATGATAAATATTTTTTATAAAATAAAATCTGTTGATAAAAAATTTGAGTTTTTATTTTGAATAATTTCGCTCACAATTGTTTTATTAAAATCATTTTCCTTTAAAGCAACAAGTGCTCTTATTGAAAATACTTTTAAAGCATCACTTACAGATAAAGTACCTTCGGCTGAATCTTTTCTGCCAGTAAAAGGGAAAATATCAGGTCCTCTTTGACATTGTGAATTAATATTTACTCTACTTACTTGGTTTATAAGTGTATCAATTAAAACAGCTAATTTTTCTGGGTTTTTACCAAAAACGCTAGCTTGTTGGCCGTAGTTTGATTTAACTACATAATCTAAAGGTTCTTGTATATCACTAAAACTAACTAAAGGAACAATTGGACCAAATTGTTCTTCATGGTAAATCTTCATGCTTTCATTCACATTTGATAAAATTGCTGGAAAGAAGAATGATTTATTTTTAATACCTCCTGATGGATTGCACAATTCTGCTCCTTTATTTAAAGCATCGTTAACCAAATTAGTTAAGTAATCAGATTTATTCGGCTCTGGGAGTGGCGTAATAAAAACATTTTCATCCCAAGGCATACCAATTATTAGCTTTTCAACTTCAGATACAAATTTTTCAATAAAAATATGTTTTATGTTTTCATGTATGAAAATGATTTTAAGAGCGGTACAACGCTGACCATTAAATGACAACGCTCCCATAATACATTCTTTAACTGTATTCTCTAAATCAGCATCTTCAATAATAATTGCAACATTTTTCGCTTCTAATCCTAATACCGATTTTAATTTATGCGGTTGAGGATGTTGTTTTTTTAATATATCAGCAACTTTGCATGATCCAATAAATGCAAGAACATTAATTTTACCTGATTCCATTATAGGAGCAATAACTTTTTGACCTTCACCATATATTGTATTTACAACCCCCTTAGGAAATGATTCTTTAAAAGCTTTTAATAAAGGTGAATGCAGTAATACTCCAAGTTTAGGTGGTTTAAAAACAACAGTATTTCCCATAATTAATGCAGGGATTAATGTTGTAAAAGTTTCGTTTAATGGGTAATTAAAAGGCCCCATGCACAATACAACACCTAAAGGAGCTCTTCTTATTTGAGCAATTATTCCTTGTTTAATTACAAGTCTAGAGGAGTCTCTATCTAAATCTTTTAAAGCCTCAATTGTGTCGTTTATATAATCAATTGTTCTGTCAAATTCTTTCTCAGAATCTTTCAAACTTTTACCTATTTCCCACATTAAAAGTTTAACAACTATATTCCTTTGTTCTTTCATAAGAACAGTGAATTTTTTAAAACACTCAATTTTTTGTTTTAGTGGCATTAATGGCCATTCACCCTGTCCATTACTATATGCATCACAAGCTGCATTTAAAGCATTTATTGCAGTTTCTTTATCCATTAAAGGATATGAACCTATTACATTCTTTTGATAATCATTGTCTTGAATATAAATTGGAGATAAAACATCTTCATAAACACCATTCCATTCAAGTAACTCGCCATTAATCAAGTATTTTGATTGTTTCATGAGAAACGGTAAACTCATTTCTAAGTTAATATTTGTTTTTTTAGGGAAAATTTGGAGAATCTGCTCTTTCATAATAAAAATTTTTATAATTACGTTAAATAATTTTTAATATTAGTCAATAACATATTTTCAAATATAACCAATTTTGGTGTTTTATAAAAGTTTATTATATTTTTAATAAAAATAATTATATTAAAATTAATGAATAGAATTGTATGGTTATACTATGAAAAAGCAACGGTTCTTGTTCTTTAGAGTTATGAGTTTTGTCGCCCTGAACGGCAGTGAAGGGTCTTCTTCAAACAAACGAGATGCTTCGTGCCTCAGCAAGACAAAAAAGCAACGGTTACCTATAATTCACCTCGTTGTTCGTAGTTTTTAACTACGAACTAAGTAGTCTTTCTTGATACAAACGAGATGCTTCGTTCATCAGCATGACAAAAAGCGACTTTATTGTATAGTATTAATTTGTTAAAAACTCTATATAATTATCTGGAGTTATAGTTTTTGTAACATGATTTGGATAAGCATCACGAAAAGTTTTTGCAAAATGAGCTTCTTTATTTGTTTTCCATTTAAACTCATAGGCATATAAAACATCATCTTTCTCTTCAATATAATCTATTTCTTGCTGTTGTTTGGTACGCCAAAAATGAGAAGATATTTGTATTTGATTATTTTCTAAAAATTTTAAACGTTCACTAACAAGAAAATTTTCCCATAAAGCACCTATATCATTTCTGAGATTGATATTTTTATAATCTCCTAAAATCGCATTCCTTATCCCATTATCATAAAAATAAATTTTTCTGCTCTTTTTTAATTCATTTCTTACATTTCTATTAAATGAAGGTAAGCGAAAAACAATAAATGTTTTCTCTAATAGGTCTACATATCTTTGAACTGTTGATGAATCACAACCAGCAACTTGAGCTAGTTCAAGATAAGAAACTTCACTTCCTATTTGTAAAGCAAGAGCTTTTATAAGCTTATAAATTATTTCAGGCTTTCTTACATCTTTAAAATTAAAAATATCTTTGTATAAATAACTATTTGTTAAATTTTTTAAATTTATTTGTTCATCACCTGATTTAGTAACTATATCAGGGTAAAAACCATAAATCAAACGATGTTGCAATAAACGTTTTTCATCAATTAAGCCATGGTAATTAACCATTTCTTGTGTAGATAAAGACATTAAAATAAATTCATACTTTCTGCCTGTTAAAGGTTCGTTAATTCCATTTGCAAGTTCTAAAGCCGAAGATCCAGATGCTAATAATTGAACTTCAGGAATTTTATCTACAATAAGTTTTAGTGTAATACCTATGTTTTTAATGCGTTGAGCTTCATCAATAACAATAATTTTTGATGAACCAATAAACTTTTTTAATTCAGTTGAAGTAATATTTTCTAACATTTGCCTAATATCAGGCTCATCACCATCCCAATACAAAATAGATTCTTGATTTTTATCATAAAGCATTTTTAATAAAGTGCTTTTACCAACTTGTCGGGCACCAAGTATAATAATTGCTTTTTGTTTTCCAAGTTTTTCTTTTATTACTGTTGATAATATACGGTTAATCATAATGTTTAATTTTAAAGTAAAAGTAATAACAATTTAGATTGTAATCAAAAAAAGTTATAACTAATTTTGTTTATAGCCTAAAAAAAGTTGATTTATTTATAATTAAGTGATGCTTAAGAACAAAAACACAAAGCCCTTG
>CAZJKL010000029.1:0-36310 GCA_964546655.1 uncultured Bacteroidales bacterium
AACGACTCTTTATATTTTCCTATAATGCTAAATTATGTGATTTGCATAAGAGAAATTGACAAAACACCTGTTGTTTCTAGTTTAAAACAATATGAAAATCCAGATATATATGAAGCTAATAATTTAATTGAGAATGAAACTCAACTTAGAGGCCATTTGCAGTTAATTAAAGATATGGGATTTAATTCAATACGCCTTGTTTTCGACAGAATGGGGACAGATTCTATTGGTTTCTACTATGGTGAAGATAAACGATATTACATAAATAATGATTATGAAAGCATTTTAAATGCAATGGAAAACTATTTAAAAATAGTTTCGGAATACGATTTAAAAGTTATGTTTTTAATTAGAAGACCTGTTGAAAATAAAGATTTAGAAAATTTTACAATTAAAATTCTTACTAGATTTAAAGATATTACAACAATATTTGCATACGATTTTTTTAATGAACCATTATATTTTGACAATATTGACAAACCTTCAGGCAAAATGTTTCGTGAAAAGAAAGATGCAATTGAAATTGTTGAGAATTGGGCTAAAATGATTGATAAGTATGCTCCGAATCAATTACTAACTATAGGTTTTTCAGAGCCTTTGGAAGTATTTGAATGGGACCCATCTGTGTTGCCGGTTGATTTTATAGCTTTTCACACTTACAATCCGCTTCGTGTTCCAAATGAAATATATTGGTATAGTAAATACACAAATAAACCATGGATGATTGGCGAAACTGCTTTACCTGCCGATAATGATTCAATACCATACGAACATCAGCAATTATTTATGCGTGAAGTTTATCAAAGAATTATTGATTGTAATGGAGCTGGTCTTGGTTGGTGGGAATTCCAAGAATTAAATTACTCTCATTTTGAAGCAAAATACACAGGTTTATTAAATCATGAAGCTATAACTACTACAAAAGATGGTAAATATAAAATTATTGGAACTGTTAAGCCGGCAGTTAAAGAGATTGAAAATTTTATTAAATATAAGAAGAAAGATTGTGACTGTAAGTCTAATTATTATAATATGATTGGTTATAAAAACATAGTATTAACAGGCAAAATAATTAATGAAACAACTAATAAACCGGTTGAAGGAGCCGTAATTAGAGGATGGAATGAATCATGGTCTGTAGGACAAAATACATTTAGCGATAAAGATGGCAACTTTACTTTATATAGTAATGATATTTGCACTCACTTTGAAATATCTGCACCCGGAATGACAAATACAAAGTTTGATAAAAAAGTTGAATATACACCAACAAGTAGTCATAATATTAAAATTGAAAATTTAC
This sequence comes from uncultured Bacteroidales bacterium, assembly GCA_964546655.1. Classification (GTDB taxonomy): domain Bacteria; phylum Bacteroidota; class Bacteroidia; order Bacteroidales; family CAZJKL01; genus CAZJKL01. Next base: position 1,304 of record CAZJKL010000029.1, read on the forward strand.
CTAATAAAGATTTAGAATACCATAAAATTTCATATATGCCTTTTTTATTAAATAAGGTTGAAAATCAAGATTCAATTACTAATATTCAAAATTATATTTTTAATTTTGAAAAAAGTTTGTTTAGTAAATCACTATTTAAAGGTGATTTAGGTGTACAAAAATTAATGAAGATAAATAATTAGTATAAATTTAAAAATATTTTTTTATGAAAAATCTTTTAGTTCAATTTGTAATTATAGTTTCGTTTTTCTCTTGTAATCAGAGTTCAAAACACAGTTCCGTTTTCAATAATGAACCTGATTTTAAAAACTCATATATTAAAATAAAAGCTTCTTCTGGCAATTATATAACTTTAATTAACGATACTATTAATGGTATAAATAATAAACTAATTTCAACTACTACAGATTCTGCTTTAGCCGATAAATTTTATATCGAATTCCTTCCAGAAGGTAAAGTTACATTTAAAACTATTACTAATTTTTATGTGTGTGCAGATAGATATAAAAACAATAATTTAATTGCAGATAGAACTTCTGCTAATGAGTGGGAAAAATTTGTATTAATAAAAATTGAAGGAAATAAATTTAATATTAGATCTTCTGATGGTAAGTTTATTTGTGAAGATCGTGATTTAGGTAATGTAATAATTGCAAATCGTGACAATGCAGCAGAATGGGAAACTTTTATCTTTGAATAAAACTTGCTTCCTTTATTAAATCCCCTTATTAAATTTTTATTCGCATTAAACAATAAAACACTATATTTGTAGTTTTTAGATTAAAAAAAAATAATGAGAGGTTTTTGTTTAATACTATTTTCGTTTATCATTATAATATCATCTTGTAAAAAAGATGAAATTTCGTATGATGTATCTAATAAACTTGATTTTTCACAAGAATCTGTAGTTTTTGATACTGTGTTTACCACAATAGGTTCGGTAACTAAGTATATTAAAATCTATAACCGAAACAATAAAAAGTTAATTATATCTAATATTAATCTTTCTGGTGGAAAAAACTCAAATTTTAAAGTTAATATAGATGGAACACCGGGTTGTTCATTTGAAAATATCGAAATATATCCTAATGATAGCCTTTTTGTTTTAGTTGAAGTTACTGTTGACCCAAATAATAGCAATAGCCCTCTGGTTATAATGGATTCTATTATGTTCTCAACTAATGGAAATAATCAAAAAGTTAAACTTGTAGCTTGGGGGCAAGATGCTAATTATATTATTGCAAATCAATATGTTGGTAATTTACCTTATAAAGTTGTTGCACATGAAAACGAATCGGTGGTTTGGAATAATACAAAACCTTATGTAATATATGGCTATGCCGTTGTTGATAGTGCCGCTGAATTGCATATTGGAGCAGGCACAAAAATATATTTCCATAAAAATTCGGGTTTGTGGGTTTATAAATATGGTATGTTAAAGGTTAATGGAACTTTAGAAGAACCTGTGATTTTTCAGGGCGATAGGTTAGATTATGATTATCGAAATATTGCTGGACAATGGGATAGAATTTGGATTAACGAAAGCAATAAAACTAGCGAAATAAAATATGCAATTATTAAAAATGGTTTCATTGGAATTCAAGCCGAATCATTAGAAAACAGAATAGATAATCAAAAATTGATTATCAAAAATACCATTATTCAAAATATGTCGGGCATTGGGTTATTATCAAAAAATTATGCTGTAAGTGGTTACAATTTAATGGTAAGTAATTGTGGTCAATATTGTGTTGCGTTAACTATGGGCGGAAAATATAATTTTAAAAATTGCACCTTTGCTAATTATTGGGAATCAACAAGAAATACACCTGCTTTTTATTTAAATAATTATGTAAAAGTTGATAATACAACCTATACATATCCATTAGATGAAGCAAATATCGAAAATTCTATTATTTATGGAAATCTCGAAAATGAAATCGAAATCTCGAGCAATGGTGGAACTTTTAATTATTTTATAGAATCATGCATCCTAAAAACTGGACCTGATTCGGATATAAATACATCAAATACTACCTATTTTAAAAATACAATTAAAAATCCTAGCAACATTGAAATAGACGGTGCGTCAAGAAACCCTATTTTTAATGATTACGGAAATAATGATTTTAGCTTATTTAATCAATCAGTTGCAAAAGATAAAGCAAATATTGATTTATTAGAAATAAATACTTACCGCGATTTAAAAGGAAATTTAAGAATAACTGCTCCTGATTTAGGTGCAATAGAATTTATTGAATAAAATGGACTATCAACAAATTATTAGTGATTTCGGATATTTAAATATACCTTATGATAAAGGGTTAAATTTAATTGAAGAAATTAAAAAATTAAAAAAAGAAAAAAATGCTGTTATCTTAGGTCATTTTTACTTAATTCCTGAGCTACAAGATATCTCTGATTTTGTTGGCGATAGCCTTGGATTATCTCAGGAAGCAAAAAAAACCGATGCAGACATTATTGTTTTTCTCGGTGTTCATTTTATGGCCGAAACTGCTAAAATACTAAATCCAAATAAAAAAGTTTTAATACCAGACTTAAATGCGGGTTGCTCTTTAGCCGAATCTGCTAATGCAAAAGATTTTTTAGAATTTAAAAAGAATTATCCCGAACATATTGTAATAAATTATATTAATTGTAAGGCCGAATTAAAAGCAATATCTGACATTATTTGCACTTCGGCAAATGCAGTTAAAATAGTTGAAAGCCTTCCAAAAGAACAAAAAATTATTTTTGGGCCCGATAAAAACTTAGGTGATTATATAAATAGATTAACCGGTCGAAATATGGTTTTATGGAATGGAGCTTGTATTGTGCATGAAAAGTTTTCACTTGAGAAAATAATTAAACTCAAAAATGAAAATCCTGATGCTGAATTTATAGCTCACCCAGAATGCGAACAACCACTACTATTAATAGCCGATTACATTGGTTCAACAACAGCATTATTAAACTACGTAAGCAAGAGTAAGAAAAATAAATTTATTGTTGCAACCGAAAGCGGAATATTTCATCAGATGAAAAAAAATGAGCCAAATAAAATTTTTATTCCTGCTCCTAGCAATGATTCAACATGTGCTTGTAATGATTGTGAGTTTATGAAACTAAATACCATGGAAAAATTGTATTTATGTCTTAAATACGAACTTCCTGAATTAAATTTATCTGAAGATATAATCAAAAAATCTCAAATTCCTTTAAACAGAATGCTCGAAATTTCGGAGAAATAAATTGTATAATTTTTATTATATGGTATTATTTTCTTTAGGGAAAATAATTTTTGGAATAAACGTTTTAGCTTCTTCAAAATCCATTGAAGCATAAGACAAAATAATTATACGGTCACCAATATTTGCTTTTAATGCAGCCGGTCCGTTTAATCCTATAATACCAGAACCCCTTTTGCCTTTAATAACATAAGTATGAAATCTTTCACCATTATTAAAGTTTAAAACATCAACCTTTTCATTAGGTATTAGGTTAGAAGCATCAATTAAATTTTCATCTATCTCGATACTACCCATATAGTTTAAATTAGCCTCTGTAACAATAGCCCCGTGAATCTTTGATTTTAGAACTTCTATTTGCATATCTTTAAATAAAAACTTTAAAAAAGTTTACAAATTTATAATAATATTATCAATTAATCTAACATTTCCAAGATAAGCTGCAATGCAACATGTAACTTTTTTATGATCTTCCCATTTATTTATCAACTCAAAAGACTGAGAATCAATAAATTCGACATAATCTAATTTCATATCCTGAGTTGAATTAATTCTATCTTTTACTATCGACTTAAGCTCTTTAATTTTATAAAATTTCGCTTTGTTATTTATCATAAACAATGATTGTGAAATAACTAAAGCATCCATTTTTTGAGAAGAAGAAAGTCTTCTATTTCTAGAACTCATCGCTAATCCGTTTTCTTCACGAATTGTTGGACAACTAATAATATTAATTTTCAACTTTAATATTTCAACCATTTTCCTAATAATAAATAATTGCTGAAAATCTTTTTCACCAAAATAAGCATTATTAGGATTAACTATATCAAATAATTTTTTAACAACAGTTGCCACTCCTTTAAAATGACCAGGTCTTGAAGCACCTTCTAAAATATTATCAATACCATTAAAATTTATTTCTAAAGAATTATTGTCATTTTCAGGATACATTTCATCAACCGAAGGATAAAAAACAATATCACAACCATATTTTTTCAATATAATTATATCATTATCTAAATCCTTAGGGTAATTAATTAAATCATTTTTATCGTTAAATTGCAATGGGTTAACAAAAATACTAGAAACAACGATATCATTCTCTTGCCTAGCTTTTTCTATTAAAGAAGCATGTCCAGTATGCAATGCTCCCATAGTTGGAACGAAGCCTATTTTTTTGTCTTTATGCTTTTTTAACAATTCAACAAATTCATCTCTCTTTTCTACTACTACCATGCATTTATCCTTATATGAAAAATAAATTATAAAAGAAATTTTCCACAAAACTATAATAATATTTGATTAACAACATAATTTTTAATACTTTTGTGTGCAGTTATTATCATAAAAACAATTTAAAAAAAGAAATTTTATGAAAAAAACTAAAGTGTTGTTCCTGATGCAGGAAATAACCCCTTATGTTGACGAAACGTATTTATCAAATGTTGGTCGTTACCTACCACAAAAAATTCAAGAAAACGGATTTGAAATAAGAACTTTCACTCCTAAATATGGGTGTATAAACGAACGACGAAACCAATTACATGAAGTAATTAGATTATCGGGAATGAACCTTATTATAAATGAGATGGATCATCCTTTAATAATTAAGGTTGCTTCAATATCTTCTGCAAGAATGCAGATTTACTTTATAGATAACGAAGATTTCTTCCAAAGAAAAGCAATATTATGCGATGCTAAAGGTAAGTTTTTTAACGATAACGACGAAAGAATGATTTTTTTCACTAGAGGAGCTATTGAAACTGTTAAAAAATTAAGTTGGGCACCTGATATCATCCATTGTCACGGATGGATAACTGCTTTTTCTCCTGCATATCTAAAAGAAGTTGTTAAAGATAATCCTCTATTTGCTAATACAAAAATCGTATATTCAATTTATGATGGTTTCGACAAAGATTTAGATAAAAACTTTAAAAAGAAAGTTTTAGCAGAAGGTATTGATTCAAAAACAGCTAAAACAATAGAAAAACCTTCATTTGAAAACTTAACAAAATTAGCCATTGATAATTCTGATGCTGTTATATTAGGAAAAGAAGGTGTTGATAAAGAAATTATTAATTATTTGAAGTCAAAGGACAAACTATTTATTCATCATAATGAAGAAACTTATGTTGAAGAATATAGTGCTTTGTATGAAGAAGTTTTAAATGAAGTTTTAAATGAAGTTTGTGTTGACTAATATTTGTAATTTAATATATAAGAGAAATAATATATTATTTTTTTTTATACTTTTCTCATTAGCTTTTATAACCTCTTGTAGAAAATCGGATGAAACCTTAGGCTTAGAATCACAGTTGCAAAATGATAGAATTAATTTCGAAGTTTGTGATACTTCTTTAGTAATAGCAAAAACTATTCGTGAAGATAAAATTAGAACTGATGAAACATCATTAAATCTTTTAGGTTCATATATAGACCCTATTTTTGGATATTCTGAAGCAGGTTTTTTTACACAATTTAGATTGCCTTCAAATAATATTGATTTTAAAACTAATTTATCTTTAGATTCATTAGTTTTATCTCTCGATTATTCTGGCTATTTTGGTGATACATTAACTAATCAAATAGTTGAAGTTTATCGAATTACTGATAATATTTATACTGACAGTTCTTATTATTCAAATGATGCAATAAATTATAATCCTCAAAACTTGGCAACCTTAAGCTTTGCTCCTCGTCCTAAGACTAAAGTTAAAATTAAAAGTGTGTTAGAAGAAGCTCATTTAAGAATTAAACTAGATGCCTCTCTTGGTAATGAATTATTAAATGCATCTGCGTCGGGAAGTAATCAAATGACAAGTCAAGAAGTTTTTCAACAATTTTTTAAAGGATTGTACGTTAAGGTTACTCCTGTTAATAATAACGGTTCTATTTTGTATTTTAATTTAACTTCATCTTTATCAAAATTAACTTTATATTATCAACAAGATACTACTGATTTAAATTTTGATTTTGTTATAAATGATCAATGTGCTAGAATAAATAAATATAATCATAACTATACAGGAACAATAATTAATGATATTTTAAATTCGGAACAAAATGACAAACTATATTTAGAAGGAATGTCTGGAGTTAAAGTTAAATTAAGTTTTCCTAATATTATGAATTGGGTGAAAGAAAATAAAATTGCAATTAATAAAGCTGAACTAATAATTAAAACAGATAATTCTTTAACATCAGAAGAACTTGCTGATAGATTGTTTGTTTTTGGTATTAATGAAGACTTAACAAATAAACTAATAGCCGACCACCTAGAAGATGAAACTTATCATGGCGGATTTTATGACAAAAACAATAAAGTTTATATTTTCAGAATAAATAAATATATTCAAGATATTTTAAATGGAAATGAAACAAATAATGGACTTTATTTAATTGTTAGTGGTGCTGCTGTTAGTGCTAAAAAAGCAATTATTTATGGCAATAATTCAAGTGAACAAATAAAATTAAAATTAACTTATACAAGATTATAATTTATGTGTGGAATAGTAGCATATATAGGAAATAGACAAGCTTACCCGATTCTAATTAATGGCTTAAAAAGATTAGAATATCGTGGTTACGACTCGGCTGGAATTAGTATTGTTGATATTGAAAATAATATTAGCGTTTACAAACATAAAGGCAAAGTTGCTGATTTAGAAGCTTTTATAAATCAAAGTTCTACTCAAGGAACAATCGGAATGGGTCATACTAGATGGGCTACGCACGGTCAACCAACTGATGCAAATGCACATCCACATGAATCAACTAATAAAAAATTCATTATAATACATAATGGTATAATTGAAAATTATGCTTCATTAAGAAAAACTTTAGAATTAAGAGGACATACATTTCAAAGCGAAACTGATACTGAAGTATTAGTTAATCTTATTGAAGAAATGTACAAAGAAGGAAAAACTAATGCTGAAGATGCTGTAAAAGCTGCTCTTAAAAAAGTAGAAGGTGCTTTTGGTATTGTTGTTATGTGCAAAGATGAACCTGAACAATTAATTGCTTCAAGAAGAGGTAGTCCTTTAGTTGTTGGATTAGGAGAAGATGAATTTTTCTTAGCTTCTGATGCAACTCCAATTATTGAATATACCCAAAAAGTAATTTATTTAGAAGATGATGATGTTGCGGTTATAACAAGAAATGAGCTTTCTTTAAAAACAATATATGATGATGTTTTAATTAATCCTGATGTTCACGAACTTGAAATGGATATTGAGTCTATTGAAAAAGGAGGATATTCTCATTTTATGTTAAAAGAAATTTTTGAACAACCTCGTTCTATTTATGATACATTTAGAGGAAGAGTTTCAAAAAATAATGATGCTATTTATTTAGGTGGGCTTCAAGATGTAATGCCTAGAATTAAAAAAGCAAACAGAATAATTATTGTTGCTTGTGGTACTTCGTGGCATGCTGGTCTTATCGGCGAGTATCTAATCGAAGAATTTGCTCAAATCCCGGTTGAAGTTGAATATGCTTCTGAATTTAGATATAGAAATCCTATTATTAACCCTTCTGATGTTGTTATTGCAATTAGTCAAAGTGGTGAAACAGCTGATACTCTAGAAGCTATTAGATTAGCAAAATCAAAAGGAGCTTTAGTTATAGGTATTTGCAATGTTGTTGGCTCTAGTATTCCAAGATTAACCGATGCAGGAGTTTATACTCATGCAGGGCCAGAAATTGGAGTGGCTTCAACAAAAGCTTTCACAGCTCAAGTTACAGTTCTTACTATGATTGCTTTTAAATTAGGTAAAGAATTAAACAGAATTTCTGATGAAAGATTTAGAGAACTTTTAACTGACCTAAATTCTATTCCTAAAAAGATTGAACAAATTTTATCATTAGAAGGTGAAATTTATGAAATAGCAAAAAAATATGCTGATTCTAGAAACTTCTTATATTTAGGAAGAGGTTACAATTTCCCTGTTGCATTAGAAGGTGCTTTAAAATTAAAAGAAATTTCGTATATTCATGCTGAAGGTTACCCTGCTGCTGAAATGAAACACGGACCTATCGCATTAATTGATGAAAAAATGCCAGTTGTTGTTATCGCAACAAGAAGAGGTTTATACGAAAAAGTTATTACCAATATAGAAGAAGTTAAAGCTAGAAAAGGTATTATTATAGCTATTGTTAGCGAAGGAGATACGGTTGTTGAGAAGATAGCAGATCATGTTATTAAAATACCTTATGTTGAAGAGCCTTTAGCTCCGCTATTATCTAGTATTCCTTTGCAAATACTTTCATATCAAATTGCTGTAATTAGAGGTTGCAATGTTGACCAACCTAGAAATTTAGCAAAATCTGTTACTGTTGAATAAAAAAATATTTATATAAGCAGAAAGATGGCTTAATGCCATCTTTTTTTTTGTAATTTAAAGAAATATATGAATCCGGTAAAATTGAATAATATTGAATATATCGAAAATCTTATTCTGAACGGATTCCCTCATGTTCCTACTAATGATCAAAAAATAACAATTAATGCTTTAGCTCGTTTTATTAATACAAAAAAAGAACGTTGTGCTCTTGTTATTAAAGGTTATGCCGGAACCGGAAAAACAACTTTAATTAGCACTATTGTTAAAGTTCTTCCTCAGTTAAAATATTTTAGCACTTTATTAGCTCCTACCGGAAGAGCAGCAAAAGTAATGACAAGCTATTCTGGACATTCTGCCCATACAATTCATAGATATATTTATAAATATGTTACCTCGGCAAGTGGAGTAACAAAAATTGTTAAACTTAATAATAAAAGTAAAAACACAATTTTTATAATAGATGAAGCTTCGATGATACCAGATTATATTGCTGAAAAAGATTTTAATGTTTTTAGTAATATTGATTTATTGGAAGATTTAATTAATTATGTATTTAAAGGTGAAAATTGCAAACTAATTTTTATTGGTGATACAGCTCAACTTCCACCAGTTGGACTTGAAATTAGTCCGGCATTAAATACAGAAACTCTCACGGCTAGGTATTTACTAAATGCTGGTTCAGTTGAAATGAAAGATGTTGTAAGACAAGCTGAAGACTCGGAGATATTGCTAAATGCTTCAAAATTAAGAAAACAATTATATAGTGATAATATTGTTCCTAAATTTGAATTGATTAATAATATTGATATTGTAAAAATAACTGGAAATGAATTAATTGAGACATTAGAAGAATTGTACTCAAAAAGTGGACTCGAAAACTCGTTAATAGTGAGCCGTTCTAATAAAAGAGCTAATATTTTTAATCAACAAATTAGAAATAGAATTTTATATAGAGAAGAGGAAATAAGTGCTGGCGATTTTTTAATGGTTGTTAAAAATAATTATTTTTGGCTTAAAGACGATAATTCTTCATTTATAGCTAATGGCGATATTATCGAGGTTTTAAGAGTTAATTATATAAAAGAAATTTATAATTTTAAATTTGCTAATGTTGAAGTTAAATTAACTGACCACACCGATAATAAAGTTTTAAATCTTAATTTATTACTTGAAACTTTATATGCTGATACAGCAAATTTGCCGTATGAAAAAAGCCGCGAATTATTTGAAAATGTTATGGGCGATTATGTTCATATAACAAATAAGCGAAAAAGATTTGAAGAATTAAGAAATAATGAGTATTTTAATGCCCTGCAAGTTAAATTTGCTTATGCTGTTACTTGCCATAAATCACAAGGTGGTCAATGGGAAAACATTATTATTGACCAAGGATTTATGACTTTAGAAATGATTGATAATGAATATTTAAGATGGCTTTATACTGCTTTAACAAGAGCAACTAAAAGAGTGTTTTTATTAAATTTTAGTAATTATTTTTTTGAATAAAATATATGTTAAAGAAACTATTAAAATTATATTTTAAAATTACAGGATGGAAAATAGTAAATGATTTTCCTAGCGACATAAAAAAAGGTATTTTGTTATTTGCCCCTCATACAAGTTATTCTGATTTCAAGATCGGAAGAATAACTTTCTATATTTATGGTACAAATATTAAATTCTTAATAAAAAAAGAAGTTTTTGTATTTCCTTTTAATTTTTTAATTAAAATGCTAGGAGGAATACCTGTTGACAGAAAAAACAACAAGAACTTAACCGAAAAAATTGCCGAAAAGCTAATTAAATCAGACGACTTAATTATAATGATAGCTCCTGAGGGCACAAGAAAACCAGCTAAAAGATGGAGAAAAGGATTCTACCAAATGGCTCTTAAAGCTAATGTTCCTATTATCTTAAGTTTTATTGATTACAAGAAAAAAGAATGTGGTATTTTAGATATTATTTATCCTACTGGTGATTACGAAAAAGATTTAGAAAAAATTATTAGTTATTATAAAGATATTTCACCTAAATACCCCCAAAATTTTATATTACCTGAAATAAAATAAAGAATATGGAAGAGAATGCTTTAGATAAATTTAAAAAGCTATTGGATATAATGGATAAACTCAGAAATGAGTGTCCTTGGGATAAAAAGCAAACCATTGAAAGCTTAAGATATTTAACCATAGAAGAAACTTATGAACTAACCGATGCAATTATCGAAAATGATATTGATGGAATTAAAGGTGAACTTGGAGATTTACTTTTACATATAGTTTTTTACTCAAAAATTGCTTCTGAAAATGGAAGTTTTAATATTGGAAATGTTATTGATCACATAAATAAAAAACTGATTACCAGACATCCTCACATTTTTGGTGATGTTAAAGTTAACAACGAAGATGATGTTAAGCGAAATTGGGAAAAAATTAAATTAAAAGAGGGGAAAAAATCTGTTCTTGATGGAGTGCCTAAGTCTTTACCTGCTATGGTTAAATCGATAAGAATTCAAGAAAAAGCAAGAGGTGTTGGCTTTGATTGGGATAATACAGAACAAGTTTGGAATAAAGTTTTAGAAGAAATTAATGAACTTAAAGTTGAGATTGATAACGAAGAAAAAGAAAAAATTGAGGATGAATTTGGCGATTTATTGTTTGCATTAATTAATTATTCGAGATTTATTAATGTAAATCCCGAAGATGCATTAGAAAAAACGAACAGAAAATTTATTAAACGATTTAAGTATCTTGAAGAACAATCGAAAAAAGATGGCAAACAACTCGAAAACATGACTTTAAATGAAATGGATGAATATTGGAATAAAGCAAAAAATATTTAAGTTTTTTATTTTACTTATCATAGTTTTTTCTTCAATTAAGGCTCATTCTTCTAGTAATGATTCCTTAATACCTAAGCAAAAAAGTTTTATAGGAAAATATATAGTTGATGGTAAAAATCTGTTTCTGTCTCCTTTAAAATGGGATTCAAAAAATCAAACTTATTTTTTTGGAGCTATTGCAACAACAGCTATTGTTAATTCATTTGATTATAAAATCAATGAAATTTTTATATCTCAAAACAATAAAACTCTTAATTATTTAAACAATAACCTTTTTAATACATTTGGTGAAGATTATTTTTTATTCCCTTCATTAGGAATAGGTTGCACTTATGGATTAATAGCAAAAGACAAAAAGTTATTTAAAACGTGCTTATTGGGAAAAAAAACATTGCTATACACCAACTTGGTAACTGGTATAATAAAATTAAGCATTCATCGCCATAGACCTTATGATGATTTTTATCCTGATTCACAAAAAGCCGAAGGTTTATTTTACAATTTTTCAAAAAATTCACTTATCGAAAATGATTATATGTCTTTCCCGTCGGGACATACAACAAAAATTTTTGCCTTAGCAACAGTTATATCATTATCATATAAAAATAAAAAAGCAGTTAAATGGATTGCTTATTCATTAGCAACCCTAACTGCATTATCAAGAATAAACAGCAATGAGCATTGGGCTTCTGATGTAGTATTTAGTTCTATGCTAGGTATTTCATTAGGAACATTTTTTTACAAAGCAAATAAAATATAAAAAGCTACCGGTTGGTAGCTTTTGTTTCTTTTTAACTTAAATTTAGGAATTTAGGAATTTTAGGGATAATAGATTAAGCTAAAAAGTAAGAACGAAACGATTAATAACTTATAAGTTATATTACGCAAATAAATATTGCATAGTTTCAATTCTTTAGAAAAAACTTTTTTTTTAATGCTTTTTGTTAAATTTGTTCTTTGTTATTAAAAATAAAAACTAGATGAATAAAAAAAATATAATATTAAATAATTTCAAAAAATACATTCGCTTTAACACCCCGCTATTAATAGTTTTAGTAATTCTAACATTATTATTAGCGTTTAATCAAGGTATTAGTTTTCTATTATTAATTCCTCTTCTTCAATTACTCGATATTAAATCAAACCCTAAAGAAAATGAAATTTTAGATTTTTTTAATGCATTTATTCAAAAACTCGATATCAAATTAAGCCTAGAAACAATGCTTTTGTTTTATGTAATAGTTTTAACAACATTATATATATTGCAAAACAGAAAATCAATTTTACAATCAAAATATCAAAACCTATTTTCGAGTTATATCCGTATTGATTTATACAAAAAAGTTATTTTTAGCGATTGGAAAATATTAAATCAAATCAGTAAACACAGTCATATTCAGGTATTAACCTCTGAAATACCTAGAGTTACAACATTTTATTATTATCTTTTAAATGTTTCAACTAATATAATTATTTTAACTGTTTATTTGTTATTGGCTTGTTTCGTATCACTAAAAATATCAATACTCTTAATTTTTATTGGGCTATTACAGTTTTTTATTCTATCAAAATTTTTCAAAAAATCTTATGCTATTGGAGATGAAAACAGAAAAACTTTTAAAACAATTTTAAAATATTTAGATGATTTCTGGATTACGATTAAACCTGCGAAAATTCATAATACCGAGAGCTTTTATTATAATAATTTTGCAAAAGCAAATGATCTTTATACCGATTATCAAATTAAGCAAGTTACAAACAATGAAAAACCAAATTTTTTATATAAAATACTAGGTTTAATTAACTTAGTATTATTAGTTTATATTGCTGATAGATATTTTAATTATTCAATTTCAACTTTAATTGTTTTAATCCTTTTATTTAACAGAATTTTACCGCTTTTTATGAAAATATTTAATGATATAAATCAAATGTATCTTAATGCTAATTCATTAATTAGCATCGAAAATATGAGGTTTGACATTAATAAAGCTAGTGAAACAAACAATATTGAAATAAAAAATATTATTGAAAATAAAATAACACTTAAAAACATTACTTTTTCTTATTCAAGTGAAAGACTTATTTTTGATAATTTAAACCTTGAAATTAAAGCAAAGAAAATAACTGGGATAGTTGGTCCGTCTGGTAAGGGCAAAACTACTTTAATTGATTTAATTTGTGGGTTACTTGAACCTGAGCATGGTGAAATATTGTTTGATTCAATTGTTCAGAACAAAAAAAATTCTGCCTCAATAAGAAAGCATATTGGTTATTTACCACAAGAATCTTTATTTGTTGATGGTACAATACGCGAGAACCTTATTTGGGATACAAACATCACACCTGATGATAATGATATTTATAAAGTATTGGATCAAGTTAATGCTTTAGATATATTGAAACAAAAAAATCTTACTCTTGATTCGGATATAACTAATTTTAAATTTAGTTTTTCGGGTGGAGAACTGCAAAGATTAGCATTAGCCAGAGTATTGATACGCAAGCCTCAGTTATTAATTTTAGATGAAGCGACATCTGCTTTGGATGAAAATAATGAAAATTTGATAATGTCTTTAATCGAGAATTTCAAAAACGATACTACAATAATATTTATAACTCATAAAAAGGGTATTCAAAAATATTTTGATGATATTATTTATCTATAGCTTTAAATATTTTTACTTTAAATTTAATGCAATTACGATTTAATTGCTAAAAAGCCAAGATATTCCTAGTCTAAATATATTATCGTTTGCGGGATAATGTGGTGTTAAAAAATAATCATATCCCATATATCCGGAATTTATATGTTCCATTTTAACAAAAACTCTTGCTCTTTTAATTTTCAAGTTAGCAAAAACATCTATAAAAGGATAATTCCCTACTAAAACTTTGTTTTGATTATAAAAACTTTCGGTTAAAGGTAAATATTCTTTTGCATAAAATGAACTAAAATATTTCACAAAACCACCAAGTTGTAAGGTTATATTGTTTTTAAATTTATGTTCAATTAATAATGTGCTATTTATCGAATATTTTGGCAAATCAATATTACTCAAATTATCAATATCCTGATAAGCAAATGTATTTATCATCTTAAATTTCCATAAAGAAAACGTATGATTAATTTTTACTTGGTATATATAATTATTATTTAAATCTTGCTGTGGCAAGGCAAAAGCATTATAATAAATCATATCGCCAACTATAAAGTAATTAGCTTCAACTGAAAGTTTTCTTAAATTAAACCCTAATGTAACCTTTTGCAATGATTCTTGCTTAAAGTTGTTGTACCACGACAGGTAGGTTGAATAAAATAAATTATCGGATAACTTAGGGCTGCTTAATAAATTCTTATATTTAAAATTTAATTTTATATCCCCTTTAACCGAATCTTTCTTTAAATAATAAGAAAATCTTGTATCAAAAATATAATCATCTTTTGAAATTCCATCAAAGCAATATTTTGCTTGAATTTCAAATTCGTATAAATGCTTTTTTAAAACGGTATTTAAATAAGTATTATTATCGAAAAATGAATCATTATATAAATTATTAAAATGATTATAATAAATATTTTCATAACCTATATTAAACCCAAATTTGTCGTTTGAAAGATAACTCAAAGAAAAATCATTTTTTACTTGATATATGTATATTGAATCATATGTTGAAATGGTATCATTATACAAATTAAAATAATTACCAAGTGTGTCGTTTTTATCGGAATATATTGAGCTGTTATCTAAATAATTAATATTATGACTTAATCGCAATGTTTTATTTTTAAAGCTCGACGAATCAGCATTATAAACTTTTTTATTAATTAAATTATAGAAATGAAAAAAATCGAAGTTTTTGTTTTTAACAAATCTATTCGCATCTAATAAATTAACCGGCAATACTTCTCTTAGTTTTGTTTCATATTTAATAAGCGAATCATCGGCTAAACCACCACTTTCACCAATAAAATATTTACTCCAAGACAAACTTAAAAAGGCATTATATTTTTTCGAATTATTAAAAAAAGAAGTGTTTATTCTAAAAGATTTAGATTTAGTGAAATTGTTATAATATGAATTATTTCGGTCTAGAACAAAGTAATTAACTCCAATATTAAAATTTTTATTTATGTTTTGAGAATGTTTAACATTAAAAACCTGTTCTTTTAAAGCTCCATTAATCCAATACAAATGAGATAGAGGTATTTTAGAATTTGAATAGGTGTTGTTGTTTGAATTAATTGAATTAAAAAATGTGTTGTTGTAAAAAGGTAAATTATAGTTATTGTCAGAAAAATATATTCTTTGAGACGGAGTGCCAATAAACCCTAAATCAATATATTCAACCGAATTTCTTATTAAATTATAATTCTGGAAATTATCAAGAGTTGTGTCAACTGATAATTTTAAAGGATTTTTATAAACTTTAAAATCACAAACATTAAAATCATAAGAATCAATTTTATTAGAAATAACAGTATCTTGGGATAATAACCATAATGGATTACTAATAAACACAAGTATTAGAAGTAAAAAAAAATTTATTATTTTATTTTTCATCGCAAAACACCAACTTTTTTTTATTATTTTATAATAACCCTTAAAAAGCTCTGCAAGATACAAAGTTTTTTTTTCTCATACTTTTTTCAATTAAAATTTAATCAATTTTTGTTTAGCTGAATATCACTAATTATTTTCATAAAAAAAACATTTTATAAAACAACCGTAAAAAAATAGTAATTTTGAAAAACATGTGATTGTTTTATTGATTTTTTATATTTTTGATTTTTAAAAGTTATTATAATGATAAATCTATGTATTGTTGGAGCTACAGGCTTAGTTGGTAGCGAAATTTTAAAAGTTCTAGAAGAAAGAAACTTTACTGTAAACAACTTATATTTAGTTGCTTCTGAAAAATCGATAGGAAAAGAAATTCTGTTTTGTAATAAAACATATAAAGTTATTTCTATTGAAGAAGCAATAAATAATAAACCAGATATTGCAATATTTTCGGCTGGTTCAGGAGCATCATTAAAATATGCTCCAGTTTTTGCTAATAATGGGACTACTGTTATCGACAATTCTTCTGCATGGAGAATGGATAATAGTAAAAAATTAATTGTACCAGAAGTTAATGGTAATATTTTAACAAAACAAGATAAAATAATAGCTAATCCAAACTGTTCAACTATTCAAATGGTTGTTGCTTTGGCTCCATTACATAAAAAATATGGAATTAAAAGATTAGTTATTTCAACCTATCAGTCGGTAACTGGAACAGGTCAAAATGCAGTTAAACAAATGTTTGACGAACGAGAAGGGAAAGTAGCCAGTAAAGTATATTTATATCCTATCGACTTGAATTGTTTCCCTCATGGAGGTGATTTTCTTGAAAACGGATATACAACAGAAGAAGAAAAACTTGTATCTGAAACTAGAAAAATTCTAGAAGATAACACCCTAAATATTACTGCTACTGTTGTTAGAATACCAGTTGTTGGGGGACATTCTGAGGCTGTAAATATTGAATTAAGACAAGACTTTGAAATTAGTGATATTACTAATTTACTATCAAACTCTAAAGGAATTATAATTCAAGATGATATTAAAAATAAAATTTATCCTATGCCTTTATTCTCTCATGGAAGAGATGAAGTTTTTGTTGGAAGAATAAGAAGAGATTTCTCATGTGAAAAGGCTTTAAATATGTGGATTGTTGCAGATAATTTGAGAAAAGGTGCAGCAACAAATGCGATACAAATTGCAGAATATTTAATTGAGAACAACTTAATAAATTAAATAAATTCACATTTTTTAATTAATTGAATAATTATATATTTATTTTTTTACATATATTTGTTTAATTATAAACTATAAAATTTAATAATATGAAAAACCTATTTTTTATTTTCTTTGTTATTGGAATGTTTGTTTCAACATTAGGATATGCAAATGCATCAAGTAATTTAGTTTACCAAAATCCTACAACAACTACAAATACCGATTGCAAAAAAGATTCTGAGAAAAAAGCATGTTGCACAAAACAAAAACAAAATTGCACAGAAGAACAAAAAAAAGAATGTGCTAAAAAAAGTAAAGAATGCCCACAACAAAAGAAAAAATGTTGTTCGAAAAAATAGATTTGGTTGTTTTAAATAAAGTTTAAATGATAAAAAAGCTGTCTAAAAAGGGCAGCTTTTTTTTATTTTTCCGAGAACAAAACACCTATAACTGTTTGGCCTACTGCTTTTAATGTATTTTTATCAATAATATCCATCTTATCATTATGTGTATGCCAATAAGCTGCAAAATATCTATTTGAATTCGGATCATATTGAATAATGTCTATACTAGGTATATTGGCCATTTGATTAACATATAAATGATCATCGGTTAAATTCCCTGTTTCAATGTATTTAAAATAATCAGAATAACCTAAATCATTTGCAATATCCCAAGTTTTAATCATTACATCACTTGCAAAATACATTGAAGTTCCTTCTAAAGCAAAAATTGCATTTTTTGCACCAACCATATCTAATAATATTCCGTATTTAGCTGTGTAATTTTTAACATGTGGGTTTTTGCACCAATATTGAGTACCAAGACACCAATCATTTTGTATGCTTTCATCTTCAATATAACTAGGTTTGCCATAATCTTCAGCATCAAAAAATATAATATCAACTCCAATATTTGGATTATTTTCAGATAAAACTCTTGCAATTTCGAGTAAAACTCCTACCCCACTTGCTCCATCACTTGCTCCATCAATAGGTTTTTTCATTAATTCGGCATCTTCTTCTTGGTCTGCATAAGGACGAGAATCCCAGTGTGCAAAGAGTAAAACTCTATTTTTTTGATTAACATTGAAACTTCCAATAATATTAAATGAATTTAATAATGTTCCATTCCAAGCTTTTAATTTTGCATTTTGAACAATAACAGTATCCGAAAATTGACCTAATTTTTTAGCTAAATATTCTGCACATTTTTCATGTGCAGTGGTATTTGGCACTCTTGGACCAAAAAGCACTTGTTTTTCAACAAAATTATAAGCAGAATCAGAATTAAATTCAGGCAAATTTATTTTAACATTGCTTTCGGTTTCTGGTCTTTTAGGTTCTGGTTTTTTAAAATCGCACGAACTAACCATCATCGAGATAATGATAAAAATTAAAATTATATTCTTTTGCATCATAAATTTAATTTTAAGAAAGATTCCAGGTAGTACTATCTTTTGAATCTTTTATTGATATACCTGCTTTTAATAATTCATCTCTTATAATATCAGATGTTTTCCAATCTTTATTATTTCGTGCTTCGGTTCTAATTGAAAGAACAACATTAATAACCTTATCAAGAATATCTTTGTCATTTTTATCTTCATTAGAATTTAATCCCATAATATCAAATAAAAATGTTTTATAAGTTAAATGTAAAGCATCTATATCTGATTTAGTTAAAGTTTCTTTTTTCTCTAATGCCAAATTAATTAAACGTAATCCGTCAAAAAGAGTAGCTATAACAATAGGAGTATTTAAGTCGTCATTTATAGCATTGTAGCACTTTTTAGATATTTCTTCAACATTAAAAGTTGATTTATCTGAAGGAACTATATTTTTTATATTTTCAAAACCATTAATTAGTTTTGCATATCCTTTTTCGGCAGATTGAATTGCTTCATTTGAAAAATCCAAAGTACTTCTATAATGAGCTTGAAGTATAAAAAATCTAATAGTCATAGGGCTATAAGCTTTTTCTAATAAGGCATGATTTCCACTAAATATTTCATCTAAAGTGATAAAATTATTTAATGATTTTCCCATTTTTTGACCATTAATAGTTATCATATTATTATGAATCCAATATTTAGCAGGATTTTTCCCAAAAGCAGCATTAGCTTGAGCTATTTCGCATTCATGGTGAGGGAACATTAAATCTAATCCACCGCCATGAATATCAAACTGTTGCCCCAAATATTTACTTCCCATAGAGGTACATTCGAGGTGCCAACCAGGAAATCCTAAGCTCCAAGGTGAATTCCACTTCATAATATGTTCTGGATTTGCTTTTTTCCATAAAGCAAAATCTAGAGCATTTCTCTTTTCATCTTGTCCGTCTAATTTTCTAGTATTAGATAATAAATCATCTATATTTCTTCCTGATAAAATGCCATAATTATTAGAACTATTGTATTTGGTAACATCAAAATAAATTGAGCCATTAGCTTCATAAGCAAAACCTGCATCAATTATTTTCTGAATCAACTCTATTTGCTCGATTATATGGCCAGAAGCACGAGGCTCAATGCTTGGAGTTTCAACATTAAGTTGAGCCATATTCTTGTGATATCTCTCAGTATAATAATGAGAAATTTCCATTGGTTCAAGTTGTTCTAATCTTGCTTTTTTTTGTATTTTATCTTCTCCACTATCACTATCATTTTCTAAATGACCAACATCGGTAATATTGCGAACATATCTAACCTTATAATCAATATGTTTTAAATATTTGAATAAAATATCAAAAGTTATAGCTGGTCTTGCATGGCCTAAATGAGCGTCGCCATAAACAGTTGGACCGCAAACATACAAACCAACATAAGGGTCATTAATTGGTTTAAATAATTCTTTTTTTCTGCTTAAAGTATTATAAACTGTGAGGTTATTTTTATTTGTGTTCATTTATATAAATTATTTTTAAATTAACACACTTAAAAAACAGTCAATTACAAAATATCAGATTATTTGAGAATTGAATTAATGGTTTTTAATTTCAACAACTTCAAAATTCTTATAAATATATGTTTTAGATTTTGTACCGTCTGGATTATAAGTGTATGTTTTACCTTCCTTTAATCTACCTTTTTCAAAAAAGCCTTCTTTAAGAATTTCTCCATTCTTATTTTTTAATACATTATTCCCTGTTTGGGTAAATAGCTCAATTTGATTATTTGATGATGGATATGCTGTTGTTGTTTGTTTTTGAGATTCTGTTTTAGGTGTTTTTACAATAACATTATTATTGTTTTTTATAGTATCTGTTCTTGTAGTTTTAGCTTGTATAGGATTTTTTTCAATAGTTTCTATAGGAAGATTTTTTTGTTCAAACGTTTTAGTTTGAGCAGCTTCGTATTTACCTTCATTAAATACTTTAACAGATTTTAATTCGCCATTATCGTAATATTCTTTTAATTCACCAGATTCTTTACCTTCTTTCCAATTTCCCTGAAACATTATTTGACCATTAGGGTGATAATATAATTGGTTTCCTTCTCTTTTGCCTGATTCATTATAGTTAAAATCGTAGTTTAATTGGCCATCTTCATAATACAATTTATATTTACTAACCCATCTGTTTATTTTCCATAAGCCTTCTTCAGAAACATTCCCATTTTTATGATAAAAAATTGCATACCCATTAGCAACACCGCCTTTGAATGTTATTTTACTTTTTGCTCCACCATTAGGATAATAGGCAACCCATATACCTACTTTTTTGTCATCAGAATATTTTCCTTCTTCTACTACTTGGTCGTCTCTATACCCTTCTAAATTTTTTGTTTTATTATAAATCTTCCAATTTCCTTGTTTTAATCCATTTTCATCAACAAAATTTATAGTGTCTCCTCTAAACATTTCATATGTTTGAGAATAGCTGTAATTAACGTTAATTAAGAAATAAAATAAACAAAAAACAATAAACTTATACATAGTAAGTTTTTAATAATTTTTACAAAAATAATGATTTCTTGTATATATATGTAATCGAAATCAAAAAATTAACAAATAAAAATATAAATTAATTAATTTATATTTATCTTAATATAAAAAGTCGACTTGAATCAAACTTTAACAATACAAATAAAAGCATTGTAAATGACCATAAAGAAGAGCCTCCGTAGCTAAAGAACGGCAAAGGAATACCGATAACAGGCACTAATCCTATTGTCATTCCGATATTAATAAAAAAATGGAAAAATATTAATGAGGCGACACCATATCCATAAATTTTCCCAAAAACTGATCTTTGCCTTTCGGCAATAAATATAATTCGCATTAACAATACAACAAACAATATAATAACAACAGAGCTTCCTATAAATCCAAATTCTTCACCCACAGTACAAAAAATAAAATCAGTACTTTGTTCTGGAACAAATTTAAATTTTGTTTGCGTCCCTTCTAAAAAGCCTTTACCTGAAAACCCACCAGAGCCAATAGCAATTTTTGATTGATTAACATTATAGCCTATTCCTCTAGGATCTTGAGTTACCCCGAGTAAAACATTAATTCTATCTTGTTGATGTGATTCTAATACTTTATTAAAAAAATAATCGACGCTAACGATAAAAAAGACTGAAAATAAAAATGAAAAAGACAAAATAGCCAAGTAATTTTTCATTCTTCTAAATAATATTGAAAATAAGACAAAACAAATAAATAATATTATCATAAAAGGCCAAAAATAAGATTTAGCAAAAAGCAATGCTAAAATAAATAATAAGACTAAATATAATCCGAAGATGAAGAATTTACCTGATAAGCCCTCTCTGTATAAAAGCAAATAAAAAGAGAAATAAACTAATGCTGATCCTGTATCGTTTTGAAGAAGAATCAATGCTATTGGTATAATTAAAATTGCGAATACTTTTATTTGAGTTTTAAACTGAAGTAATGAAACATTTAAACCGCTTAATACTTTTGCAAGAGCAATACATGTAGCAAATTTAGCAAATTCTGATGGTTGTATTCTTATTGAACCTATTTCGAACCATGACTTTGAACCTGCCACTTCTCTCCCTAAAAACAAAACACTTAAAAGCAGTAAAATAATTAACCCATATATAAAATACCCAAAGACTTCATAAAACTTGACATCAACCATTAAAACAACAAAAGCTATTACAAATGCTGTTATAATCCAAATTAATTGTTTACCATAATTCATATCAAAATCATAAATGTTTCTATGATCTGGATTATAAGCAGATGAATAAATACTAACCCATCCCAAAGAAACAAGAATAATATATAACAAAACTGTTATCCAATCAATATTTATTTTTTCTTGTTCGCGCATGATGGACAAATTAAGTTACTTGTAATAATTTTTTCTTCTAATTCTTTTCTTGAAATTGAATCATTTAAATATTTTTCTATCATTAAACTAGCTATTGGGGCCGCAAAGGTTGATCCAAAACCAGCATTTTCAACTATAACCGATATTGCTATTTTGGGATTATCTTTAGGTGCAAATGCCACAAAAATAGAATGATCTTCTCCGTGAGGATTTTCTGCAGTACCTGTTTTTCCGCAAATTATAATACTATCTATTCTAGCTATTCTACCGGTACTCCAAGCTTCTCCCTGAACAACTAATTCCATTCCTTCTATAACTGGATAAAAATATTTCCTATCTATTGTTGTATATTTTTTTGTTTTAAATTTCTTTATTTTAATGTTCTTATTGTTAATTCTTTTAATGATATGAGGAGTAAAATAATAGCCTCTATTTGCTATTATAGAAACAGCATTTGCCAGTTGCAATGGTGTTACACCAATTTCACCTTGTCCTATGGCTAATGAAATTATTGTTAATGATTTCCATCTGTTTTTACCATAATATCTGTCATAATATTCTGGTGGTGGAATAAATCCTTCTGACTCATTATTTAAATCAGAATAGAGTTTTCTTCCAAAATTAAAGCTTGATATATGTTTTCGCCAATTAATATATCCTTCTCTTGCTCCATCATAATAGTCATTATCTATTATATTTCTAAAAACATTACAATAGTATGCATTACATGAAATCTGTATTGATTGCCTCAAATCTAATGGTGATGGATGAGGATGACAGCCAACAGTTAAACGCCCTGATCTATAACCACCTTTACATGAACATTTAGTATCTTCAAACAAAACTCCTTCTTGCAAACCTATTAAAGCATTAATTAATTTAAATGTTGACCCTGGTGGATACTTTGCCATTAAAGCTCGGTTAAAAAGAGGTTTTATACTATCCGAAGACAACATTTTATAGTTTTGCGTTCTAACCCTTCCTACAAGAAGATTAGGGTCATAAGTTGGGCTTGACACTATTGCCAAAATTTCTCCTGTTGAGGGTTCTATAGCTACAATACTTCCTATTTTATTTTGCATTAATAATTCACCATATTTTTGGAGTTCATTATCAATGGTTATATTTATATCTTTACCAGGAACTGAGATAGAATCATATAACCCATCTTTGTATGAACCTTTTTCTCTGTTATGAACATCAACCATAATAATGCTGATTCCTCTAATACCTCTTAACTCATTTTCATAAGATTTTTCTATTCCACTTATTCCAATATAGTCACCAGATTTATAATAGCCATCATTCTCAATATCACGATCACCAACTTCTCCAATATAACCTAATAGATGACCAGCTGAACTCTCTGGATATTTCCTTATTGTACGTTTTTGCACATAAAATCCGTGATATTTATATAGTTTTTCTTGCAAAACGGCAAACATATTTGACGATATAGTTTTCTCAAATATTGAAGCTTTATAAATTGAGTATTCGTTAATTTTCGTCATTCTCTCGATAAACTCTGATTTCTCGATTTTCAAAGTATTACAGAAATCAAGAGTATCAAAGTTTTTTATTTGCCTTGGAACTACCATTAAATCATAAGCGGCTTCATTATAAACTAACAACTTATTATTTCTATCATAAATATACCCTCGTGAAGGATAATCTATAATATGGCGTAAAACATTATTATTTGCATCTAATTTATAGTCAACATCAATAATTTGAAGTATAAATAATTTAATTAGGTAAATTATTCCTACTAAAATAATTATAAAATAAATTATATTTCTTTTCTCTGAATTAGCCTGCATTTTTAATTTTTAATTCGTCATAAAATTAATAGTTTTTTATTAAATACAGTTATATGTTTTTAAAAAGTTTTAAGAAATAAACAACTATCTCCATAACTTAAAAATCTGAAATTATTTTTCAATGCATATTCATAAATTTCTTTCCATTTTTCACCTACAAAAGCTGAAACTAATAGCAATAATGTGCTTTTAGGTTGATGAAAATTTGTAATTATTGAATTAATCACTTTAAATTCATATTTAGGCATAATGATTAATTCGGTCGTAAAACTTATGCTTGACAAAGAATTTTTATTTAAATATTTTAAAATTTCGGTTAAAGACTCGTTTAAACTTATTTTTTTATCATTTTCATAAGGGTACCACTGTTCTATGTTTAAATTTGATTCTTTATTTATAAATTTTACACCTAACCAATACAAACTTTCGAGTGTTCTTACTGTTGTAGTTCCAACTGCTATATTAAAACAATTATTACTTAACAAATCTATTATTGTTTCTTTTTGAATAATACACAATTCATTATGCATTATGTGTTTATTTACATCATTTTCTTTTACTGGAGTAAATGTTCCTGCTCCTACATGAAGAGTAATATTATTAATTTTTACGTTTTTGCTTTTTAGTGAATTTATTATATCATTTGTAAAATGCAATCCTGCTGTTGGCGATGCAACCGAACCTTCGGTTTTTGCATAAACTGTTTGATATCTTGTTTTATCGAGTTCTTCGGTTTCTCTTTTAATGTACGGAGGCAAAGGTATTTTGCCTATTTCGGTTAAAATTTCTGAAAATGAAATATTACTATTGTCCCAACTAAATTTAATTTCGTAATACTGATTCGTTTTCTTTATTTTTTCTATCGACAATATAAAATCAATATTATTTACTTTAATTTTTCGTGATAAAATATCTTGTTTCCATTTTTTTGCATTTCCAATAAAGCAATTCCAAACACAATCGCTTTTCGATGAAAAATTTAAGTTAATGTCGGAAGGATATATTGGATTTAAACAAAATATTTCAATTAAAGCTCCTGTATTTTTTTTCACAATTATACGTGCAGGTATTACTTTCGTATTATTGAAAATCAAACGACTATTAGAAGGAATTAGTTCGGGAATTGTTTTGAATTTTGTTTCTTTTATATTTTCAAAGTTATAGAATAATAATTTTGAATTATCTCTTTCATCTAAAGGATATTTTGCGATGTTTTCTTCAGGTAAAAGATAGTCATAATCGCTAATATTTATATTTATTTTTTCCATATTTTAAAAAGAGAACATAAAAAAATAGCCCGAAAAACGGGCTATTAAAACAATTTTAAAATTTTGTTTATTTTGCAGATATTGCTTCAACTGGACAAACATCAGCACAAGCTCCACAATCAGTACAAACGTCTGGATCAATTTTATAAACATCACCTTCAGATATTGCCTCAACTGGACATTCATCTATACAAGTACCACATGCAGTACAATCTTCAGAAATTACATAAGCCATAACTTTACTTTTTTAGTTAATATTTTTACAAATATATTTTGTATTTAATTAATTATAAAATAAAAAAAGATATTTTTTTATTAAAGTTTCCTTTTTACTTCAAATTCTTCATATCCTTCAATTACATCTCCAATTTGTATGTCGTTAAAATTATGAACACTTAACCCACATTCAAATCCGGCAGACACATCTTTAACGTCATCTTTAAATCTTTTTAGTGATGATAATTCACCAGCATAAATAACAATACCTTCACGTATTATTCTAATTTTATGTTTTCTACTAACCTTGCCATCTAAAACATAACAACCAGCAACAGAACCAACTTTATTAATTTTAAATACTTCTCTAATCTCAATATTACCAACTATTTTTTCTTCAATATCAGGAGATAACATACCTTCCATAGCTTCTCTAACTTGAGCTATAGCATCGTAAATTATTGAATATAATCTAATGTCAACTTTTTCACTTTCGGCTAATTTTCTTGCACTTAAAGATGGTCTAACTTGGAATCCAATAATAATTGCATCAGAAGCCGAAGCTAACAATACATCTGATTCGGTTATTTGTCCAACTGCTTTGTGTATAACATTAACTTTTATTTGATTAGTTGATAATTTTAGTAATGAATCGGTTAAAGCTTCGATTGAACCACCAACATCACCCTTAACAATAACATTTAATTCGTGGAAATCACCAATTGCAATTCTTCTGCCTATTTCATCTAAAGTTACATGATGCTGAGTTCTAATTCCTTGTTCTCTTTGTATTTGAGTTCTTTTCACAGCTATTTCTTTCGCTTCTTTTTCAGACTCCATTACTTTGAAAACATCACCAGCTTGAGGTGAACCACTTAACCCTAGCATTGAAATAGGAGTAGATGGGCCAACTTCTTTAAGCAAAATTCCTCTTTCGTTTTGCAATGCTTTTACTCTACCTGTACAAGTACCGGCTAAAACAATATCTCCAACTTTTAAAGTTCCTGTTTCAACCAAAATATTAGCAACAAAACCTTTTCCTTTATCTAAAGATGACTCTAAAACTGTACCTTTAGCTAATCTGTTTGGATTTGCTTTTAGTTCTAATAATTCAGCTTCTAATAAAACTTTTTCTAAAAGTTCTCCAACATTTATTCCTTCTTTAGCTGATATACCTTGACATTGATATTTACCGCCCCAATCTTCAACTAAAATATTCATAGCTGATAATTGTTCTTTTATTTTATCTGTATTAGCTGAAGGTTTATCTATTTTATTTAATGCAAAAACAATAGGAATATTTGCTGCTTGAGCATGGTTAATAGCTTCAATAGTTTGAGGCATAACACCGTCATCTGCTGCAATAACAATAATAGCTAAATCGGTTACTTTAGCACCCCTTGCTC
This sequence comes from uncultured Bacteroidales bacterium, assembly GCA_964546655.1. Classification (GTDB taxonomy): domain Bacteria; phylum Bacteroidota; class Bacteroidia; order Bacteroidales; family CAZJKL01; genus CAZJKL01. The sequence goes on from CAZJKL010000029.1 coordinate 28,539, forward strand.
TCATCGCTGTAAAAGCTTCGTGACCAGGAGTATCTAAAAATGTTATTTTTTTACCACTTTCTAATTCTACGCTATAAGCTCCAATATGCTGAGTTATTCCTCCTGCTTCTCCGGCAATAACATTAGTATTTCTTATATTATCTAATAATCTCGTTTTACCATGATCAACATGGCCCATAACTGTAACTATCGGAGGACGTTCTTCTAAATAATCATCTTCTTCAACAACCTCTTCTTCGTCTTCTTCCTCGGCTCTTATAAACTTAACTGTATGTCCAAATTCTTCAACAACTATAGTTATAGTTTCGGCATCTAATCTTTGATTTATAGAAACAAATAAGCCTAGTTCCATACACTTTGAAATAATCTCGGTAACAGAAACCCCTAACATAGTAGCAAGTTCATTAGCTGTTAAAAACTCAGCTACTTTTATTATAGTACTTTCTTCTTGTTCTAATAATTCTTTTTCTCGATTAAATTGACTAACATTTTGTCGTTTTTGCTTACGATATTTTACTGATTTTGATTTTGTTTTATCACCTAATCTCGCAAGTGTTTCTTTTATTTGTTTTTGTATATCTTCTTCGGTAGGCTCAACCTTTATTGGCTTAGGGGCTACTCTATTGTTGTTATTGTTATTGTTGTTGTTATTATATGGTGGCTTTTTATCTTTAGAAAAATCTTTCTTTTCTTTATTTTTATCAGCATCAACAACAGGTTGTTCAATTGGTTTAGTAAAAACCTTTTTAATTCTTTTTCTTTTCTTTTTGTTTCGAGCTAAATTTTCATTTATGATATCTTCTTTTGACTTAACCTTTTTTTCTGGCAAATCTATTTTACCAATAATTGTAGGACCAGTTAATTTTTGATATTGAGTTTTAATCTCATTTTCATTTTCGATTTCCTCTGGGATTTCGACAACCTCAATAACTTCAGTAACTCCATCTAAAATATCAATTTCTTTACTTTCTAAATCATCTTCCTCTTTTAATGAAATTACTTCATTACTAATAGGTTCAATAATTATTTCTTCAATCTCCTTTTCATTAGACGCTTCATCGTTTTTTTCAATAATCAATTCTGGCGTTTCAATAATTTCTTCTTTAATCTCTATCTCTTCTTTAATCTCTATTTTTTCTTCAACTATTTTAACGCTATCTTTTGCTTTTTGACTAGGTCTTTTTTCTATATCTATTTTACCTAATATTTTTAATTCAGACTTAGGCTTGTCAATAGAAACAGAGATGTGATCCGATTCTTGTTTTGGTGCCGAAGGTTTTTCTTTAACATCATTAATAATCGGTTTTGGTTGCTCTTCAACTACCTCTTCTTTTCTACCTTTGCTTGTATTTTCATCTTCAATAGACAAAGTTTTTTTCTCAACTATTTTAAACCCAACTTTGTCTGCACTTTCTTTTACTTCTTTTTCTCCGTGAAATTCTTTTAATAAAATTTCATAAATATTGTTCTCTACCTTTGTGTTAGGGCTGGTATCGATAGTATGACCCATTTTACCTAAATAATCCACAATTGTAGACATTCCAATATTTAATTCTTTTGCTATTTTATGGAGCCTTTTAACTTCTGCCATTATATTTTTATTTTGTTTTACTATTCAAATTCTGATTTTAATACACTAATAACTTCTTTAATTGTTTCTTCTTCTAAGTCTGTTCTTTTAACTAAGTCATTAACGCCTAATTCTAATACCGATTTAGCTGTATCACAACCAATAGCCTTTAACTCATCTATTATCCATCCTTCTATTTCATCTGCAAATTCTTCTAAATCAACATCTTCATAATCATCTTCTGCTTCTCGGTAAACATCTATTTCATAACCAGTTAATAAACTAGCTAATTTTATGTTATAACCACCTTTACCGATTGCTAATGAAACTTGATCTGGTTTTAAATATACATTTGCTTTTTTCTTTTCCTCATCAAGGTTAATCGAAATTATTTTTGCTGGGCTTAGAGATCTTGAAATATATAATGTAATATTTGATGTATAGTTAATAACATCTATATTTTCATTTCTTAATTCTCTAACAATACCATGTATTCTTGAGCCTTTCATTCCAACACATGCTCCAACAGGATCAATTCTGTCGTCATAAGATTCTACCGAAACTTTTGCTCTTTCTCCTGGTATTCTAAATACATCTTTAATAATAATTAATCCGTCAAAAACTTCAGGAACTTCTTCTTCGAATAATCTTCTTAAGAATGAAGGTGATGTTCTTGATAAAATAATTACAGGATTACTGTTTTTCATATCAACTTTTAATACAACAGCTCTAAGTGTATCTCCTTTACGATAAAAGTCTGAAGGAATTTGTTCACTTTTGGGAATTATTAATTCATTACCATCATCATCAAGAATAAGTATCTCTTTTTTTCTTATTAAATATACTTCTCCAGTGATAATTTCTCCAATTCTATCTTTATATTTTGCGTATATTTCGTCTTTTTCTAAATCTTTTATTTTCGAAATCAAGTTTTGTCGTAATGAAAGAATTGATCTTCTTCCAAAATCTTTCATAAATACTTGCTCCGAAACTTCTTCTCCTATTTCAAAATCGGGTTCAATTTTAATAGCTTGAGAATATTCTATTTCTAAGTTTTCGTCTTCAACTTTACCATTTTCAACAATTAACCTATTTCTCCATATCTCTAAATCTCCTTTGTCGATATTTATGATAATATCAAAATTACTATCGGTTCCATATTTTTTTGCTAAAACATTCCTAAAAACATCTTCAAGAATATGCATCATTCTTTCTCTGTCTATGTTCTTAAACTCCTTAAACTCGGAGAAAACTTCAACTAAATCTAAATGTTCCATAAATTAAATTATTTGTTTAATTTCTTTTATTAAATTTTTATTTATAACTACTCTTAATTTTTCTTTTTCTTTTTTCTTAGTATTTTTTGATTCAACTATTTCGTCTATAATTAAATCTTCTTTATTATTTTCAAGTAAAATACCAATATGTTTTACATCTTCAATTAATGTTATTTCAAGTTTTTTATTTACCGACTTAACTATTTGTTGCTCAACTATAAGTGGTTCGCCAACACCTGGTGATGAAACTTCCATTGAATATTCTTCTATTCTTTCTTCTAAAATACTACGAAAATGACGACTTATTGAAACGCAATCTTTTATATCTAACCCATCTATAGAGTCTATAAAAATTTTAATATCTTTTGCTATTTGATTAAAATCAATTTTAACTAAAAAAATATTTGTTCCTTCTATTTTTTCAAATAATATTTTTTCTATTTCTTCTTTTGTTATCATTTTTTTACAATAAAATAGGGGACTTTTAATCCCCTACATTTTACCAAATCTGTTGCAAATATAGACAATAATTTGATATCTATATAATTTATTTGATTTATTTTTTTAAAACTACATTTTTTGAATTGTTTTTTCGGTATTCATAAAACCTACCATTATTGAAACGCAACCTACCGAATTTTTATCTGCTTCATTATTTGTTGCTGGAACTGAAACTTCAATAATAAGTTGCTGGCTAGCTTTTACATTAAATGACCACCAATTAGCATAATTGTTTTTTGAATTATCATAAAGTATCCTGTTATTTGCATCTTTAATCCTTAAAATTACTTTTTCGCCTAAAGCATCGTCAGCACAAGCAATAACTTTATACTCTTGACCTGAATAAAATGTCATATACATTTGAGCACTTTCACCAGGAGCTAATGTTGTAACGTTATATTGTCCGTCATGAACATAAGGAAGTATTTCTGGAAGACATTTCTTTTTTGCAAAAGTTCTACAATTTTGTGGAAAAGCTACAATAGATAAAGAAATTATAATTAGTGTAAATATTATACTTTTGATTTTCATATATTTAATTTTATTTTATTACTTCAAATTATGTTTTTAATACTTATTTAATGAAAAAATGTTTCATTTTATTCAATAATATTTTTTCTAATTGTTGAAATTTTATCAGAAATTTGTTTTAAATTTTGTTTATTAACATCTATTACTGCTATCAATCCAATAGAATTATCTTGATTGTTATTGCTTTCAACTTCTGATTGATATTTAATTGGTATTTTATCATAAATTGCTTTTAATTTCACTAATTCACTAGACAAAGTTGCTATATTTGAATCATCTTGATGTCTTTCCATCATTGCAATTAAATTGTTTAATGAATATTTTTGCTCTCCTACTCTACTTAATATATCTTGATTGTTTGAATAAATATTAGCTAATTGAGTTGCTAAATATAAACCTTCAATCCAACCTCCTGCCAAAATTAAAATAGCGGTTGTTGGTCTATCATTGGTTTTCAAAAACTCGTCTGTATCATAAAACGAATCTGAAATAATTTGCAATAATGAATCTCTGTTGTTTATATTTCTTTCGATTCTATCAACTAAACCTTCTTTAAAAGAACTTGCTATTCCTAATTTATCTGACAAAATTTGAGAACATTCTAAGTAAAACATTGTTTCTTGAGTTTGCCCATATATACTTGCATAACTTAAATCTGCACCATAAATACCTAGATTTAAAGCTTTGCTTTTTTCTGTATCGTACTTATGAACATTGTTTACAGGATTTGATAATTCATATATATATTTTGCATTTGCTTTTTTTAGTAACTGTGCTAACTCGATAGGATTAGGAAGTGTGTAAAATACTTGTTCTAGTTGTTTCGATAAATTTTCTTTATCTTTTATCTTTTCCATTTCATCGTTTCCATCGGCATTCTCATTATTGTTATTATTTGAACAAGAGAATAAAAACAAAATCATTGTAACTCCTAATAAACTCTTAAGTATTCTTTTGCTTACCATATTATATAATTTTTATATTAATAACTAATTTTGATAACTTCAAAAGTAATAAAATAATTATTGTTTTGAAGTATTTTTATAAATATTTTTTACTGTTTTGATAAATTAAATATATAGACTTTATAATTTATATGTGTCTTCTTTAAGCTAATATCTTACACTTTTTAAAACATTTTCACCTCAAATTGTTCGCTTAGTTGTTTTAAATCTTCTAAAACTTTATCTAAAATAACAATGCCTTCTTTTCTTATTTTTATTTCCATTTCTGCTTCTGGCTCTCCAGGAACCATCACTCTTTCTATTCCTTCTGCTGGTCTTGCATTTTTAAAAGTTTCGATCCACTCGTCCATTCTTGTTTTAAACTCTTCTTTTGTTTGAAATGCATCTATTCGCATTGCTCCAAAAAAATGACCAGTTCCTAATCCTCCTTCTTTTGGTTTAACAGGCAAGAAAGCTACCGATGGAGGAACCCATGGTCCAAAATGTGCTCCCGATAATATTGCCGAAAAAATATCTACTATTCCGCCTAAGCAATATCCTTTATTGCTTCCGTGCAATCTGTCGCCTCCTAGTGGCAGTAAAGCTCCGCCATCTTTAATTACATTTGGGTCTTTTGAAATTTTTCCGTATTTATCTTGAACAAATAAGTCTGGTGCTTCTTGCTTTTTTTGTGCTAAAATATCTAATTTTCCTCTTGCTATTCCTGTTGTTGCAAAATCGGCAACAAATGGCGGATATTTTCCTGCTGGTATTGCAACTGCAATTGGGTTTGTTCCTAGAAATCGGTCAACCGAGAAAGTTGGTGCTACCAAAGGATTAGCATTTGTCATTGATATTCCTATCATATCATGCTCTAATGCCATCATTGCATGGTAACCTGCTATACTATAATGATTAGAATTGTTCATTGCAACCCAACCTGTTCCTGCTATTTTTGCTTTTTCAATAGCTATTTTCATTGCTCTTGGTGCTACTACTATACCTAGCCCACTATCTCCGTCCACTACAGCTGTACTTGGTGTTTCGTGTGTAATTTTAATTATAGGACTTGTATTTATTCTTTTTTGTTCCCATAACTGAACATAGTCTTTTAATCGCATTAGGCCGTGTGAACTTATGCCTCTTAATTCGGCAACCATTAGCACTTCTGCTCCTAGCAATGCATCTTCTTCGGAACAACCTATTTTTATCAAAACTTGTTTAACAAAATTTGAAACATCTTCAATTTTATACATCTTATTTATTTTGTTTTTTATATAGCTAATTTATTTTTTATTACTTTTAGCAAAAATATTAAACTTATTTATAAAACATAAAATTAAAAACGATGAATTATATCTTTGATAAATTAGAACCTAAAAATGTTTGGTTATATTTTAATGAAATCTTACAAATTCCTAACGCTTCTGGAAATATTTCTAAAATTAAAAACTATCTTATTGATTTTGGTAAAAAGAATAAATTAGAAACTTTATCTGATGAAATAGGCAATGTTTTAATTAGAAAAAATGCAACTAAAGGTTACGAAAAGCTAAAAAGTGTTGTTTTGCAAGGTCACATGGATATGGTTTGCGAAAAAAATAATGATGTTAAATTTAATTTTGATACTGATGCTATTATTCCTATTGTAGAAAATGGTTGGGTTAAAGCTAAAGGGACTACTCTTGGTGCAGATAATGGTATTGCATTAGCTGCAATGATGGCTGTTTTAGGTGCAAACAATATTGAACATGGCCCAATTGAATGTTTGTTTACTGTTGATGAAGAAATTGGTCTTATTGGTGCTTTTGATTTAAAAACTGATTTTTTAAAGAGTGAAATTTTATTAAACTTAGATTCTGAAGATGAAGGCGAGTTCTGTATTGGATGTGCTGGAGGAAACTATACAAACATTTCTGTTAAATATAAAAATGAAGCAGTTGACAAAAACAATGTTGCTATTAAAATTAATGTTAAAGGTTTATTAGGTGGTCATTCGGGCGACGAAATAAATAAAAACAGAGGTAATTCAATTAAAATAATTAATCGCATTGTTTGGAATTTAAATCGTTCTTTTAAAATTAGTTTATCTAGTATTAATGGTGGCAATTTAAGTAATGCTATTCCGAGAGAATCTGAATGTATTATTGTTGCAGATAAAAATGATGTTAAAAACATTAAGAAACAAATTATTGAAAACGAAAAATTAATTAAAAACGAGCTTTCTTCTAATGAACCTAATTTTGAGGTAAAAGTAAAAGAAGTAACATTACCTGATTTTGTAATTGACAATAAAACTAAAGATAATTTATTAAATTCATTATATGCTTGTCCTCATGGTGTTATTGCTATGAGCACCGAAATACCAGGATTAGTTGAAACTTCAACTAATTTAGCTTTAGTTAAAACGCTTTCGAATACTATTGAAATTAAAACAAGCCAACGAAGTGCTATTGATAGTGCTAAGGCTGATGTTTCGAACATGATAAACGGTTTGTTTTCAATATCAAAAGCAAAAATAGAACACACTGGTTATTATCCAGGTTGGAAACCAAATCCATCGTCGGAGATAGTAAAAATAATGGTTAACTCATATAAAAAACTTTACAAAAAAGAGCCTAAAGTTTTAGCTATTCATGCAGGATTAGAGTGTGGTGTTATAGGTGAAAAGTATCCGAAAATGGAGATGATTTCATTTGGACCAACTATTAAAGCACCTCATAGCCCCGACGAAAGAATGGATATTGTTACTGTTAAATTGTTTTGGGATTTATTATTAGATGTTTTAAAAAATATTCCTAAAAAGTAAGTTCAAAACTATAAATAAAGAAAAGTACGAAGGTTAATTCTGAAAAGGCACGGAAAACATTTCCGCGCCAGCCTGATGATAGCCTTTGTCGCCCTAGCAGAGCGAAGGGCCTTTTCTTCATGAAAGGAGATGCTTCACTC